>JACIVZ010000001.1 GCA_014361205.1 Methanomethylovorans sp.
GAGTTTAAAACATTCATTTTGGTATGAGATTGTACAAATTCCATCATTGATCATAACCTCCCCATAATAATATATATTTTAAAACAATTTATTACTGTAGGAGAGTTCATTATGCGAGTATCAGTTATAGGTACCGGTTATGTTGGCTCAGTTACTGCCGCATGTTTTGCAGAACTTGGCCATGAAGTGATCTGCGTTGATGTTGATGAAAAAAAAGTAAGCATGATCAATGCCGGCAAAGCTCCAATCTGGGAGGAAGGGCTGGAGGAGCTTTTGAAAAAACACGCCGAGAAACGCATCATAGCCACGTCGGACTATGATTATGCTGTGCAGAAGTCGGACATATCTTTTATTTGCGTGGGGACGCCTTCCGATGAGAAGGGCAATATCGACCTGTCCATAGTGGAATCAGCAGCTGTGAGCCTGGGAGAGGCCATGTCAAAGAAGGACCATTATCATGTGGTTGTTGTAAAAAGCACCGTAGTGCCACAGACAACGGAGAAGTTTGTGCTACCGTTGCTGGAAAGCTATTCCGGGAAGAAGGCAAGCAAGGATTTTGGTGTTGCCATGAACCCCGAGTTCCTGAGGGAGGGTAAAGCAGTGTATGACTTCATGCATCCTGACAAGATTGTTGTTGGAGCCATCGATGAAAGGACTTTCTTCATGGTGTCCGAGCTATACCGCAGGCTTAACTGCAACGTCACCCACACCAAACCCACCACTGCAGAGATGATCAAGTACACCAACAACGCTCTTCTGTCCACCAAAATATCCTTCGCCAATGAAATAGGGAATATATGTAAGAAAATGGGGGTGGATACATACGAGGTTATGGAAGAAG
This sequence comes from Methanomethylovorans sp., assembly GCA_014361205.1. GTDB lineage: Archaea > Halobacteriota > Methanosarcinia > Methanosarcinales > Methanosarcinaceae > Methanomethylovorans. The sequence continues at coordinate 842 of JACIVZ010000001.1, forward strand.
TGGGTAAAGACTACAGGATATCCCCCCATTTCCTCAACTGCGGAGCAGGCTTTGGAGGCTCCTGCTTTCCGAAAGATGTGAGGGCTATCATAGGTAAGGCAGAAGAACTTGGCTATAAACCTAAATTGCTGCGCTCTGTCATCGAAGTCAATGAAGAGCAGCCAATGTATATTATCAGACTGCTGAGCAAAAAAATGGATAGACTTAAGGGCAAGCGCATCACAGTGCTTGGCTTGGCCTTCAAGAACGATACTGATGATATCCGTGAGTCCCGCTCTATACCCGTTATTTCAGAACTCTTAAGGCAGGAAGCTGATGTAGTTGCATACGATCCCATGGCTATGGAACACATGAAAAAAGTCTTTCCCGATATAACCTATTGCAACAGTGTATCCAAAGCTCTCAAAGATGCAGACGCATGTTTAATCATGACCGAATGGGACCAATTCCGAAGCCTGGATAAGGAATTTGCCGAAATGAAAAGACCACTGATAATAGACGGCAGACATCTTATAAATCCAAAGGAACTCTCGGTAAAGATAGAATACGAAGGACTATGCTGGTGAGATGAAAATGTCAATAAATGACAATAAGCGGGAAGACCTGCACGGTAGGATTAATTCCTTTGACCAGAACCTGAGAAGCTTGGAACGCAGATTAAGGGCAGTGGAACGCCGTCTTTCTATGGAAGTACCCCCTCATGACCTTGTGGATTATCCGGTATCTATACAGACAGACCTCCTTCAGCAGATGCGCATGGAACTTACAGAACTGAGAGAACATCTAAGTTATCTTGGCAAAAAAGACTTAGACTCTTGGGAAGGAGATATCAACAATTTGAAGCAGCAGTTTGCACAACTCCAACAGCATATTAGTATCCTTGATCAATCGCATCAGCAGACAAAGCAAGATTTGCTCAACACCAAGCCAGATGAGAGCATGCTGAAGCTAACCCACGCCATGAAAGATCAGCTAGATGATATGGAAAGGAGACTTAAAAAAGCGGAAGATAGGAACAGAATTACTATTGGTTCTGTAAAAGTACCGATGGAGTTATCAGGACTTGTGGCAGCAGTCCTCATATTCCTGACAGGAATACTCATTATGTATGGGAGATGGGAAATAATAAGATCTCCTTACTTTTCATTTGCCATTGCATTGATGCTGGGAGGAGCTGTTCTTTTAAGGTTCTACGTGGCTAATAAAGAAACAGAAAGAGCATAAATACAAGTAAAAATTATGTGGATCGGACCTTGATAAGATACTTCTCATCAAGGTCCAGATATCCTTCCTGCATTATTTTAACAGCTATATACCCTTCTCTTTTTCCAGCTGGAAGAGATACATTCTCCAGCTTAAAAGTATATTTTCCAAAAGAGTCAGTAGTACCTGCCTTAACTGTCCTGTGGTCAGGACCCCAGATCACTATATTTGCTCCCCTGACAGGTTCATCCAACGAATTAATAACTGTAAGCATAATATATGGAGAGTCACCTGTGGTACCGTTAATGGAAAATGAAGTGATGTTAGAAATCACATATAGCACACCCGGCGTGGTCTGAATACCTGTGAGTGCCGTCAGCATTACGGTCATACCTGCAAGACCCACGATGGTAAGTACCACCATCCTGATGGGAAGACCCAGTGCAGCTACTTCATCCTTGAGAAAACTTCTGTTATTCATACTACTACAAAATACAGTGATGATCAGGGGGTCCTGACTATAAGGACTGCATCTTCCTTCTCATAGTCATAGAAACCATTAGCTGAAATGCTGAGATCCATTGTGCCTTCGTTCTGGTTCGGTCCAAGACTGACCATTGCGGGATTGGTTATAAGCACGGTTCTGCCATCATTCCCAGTGGTGTTGGTTGCAACCCCACCCAGACCCCTTAGCACCACACTGGCATCTCTTACAGGGTTGCCATCAGTATCAGTTGCCGAAAGGGTAACCCTTACATAAAATGGGTTCTGGGCTGTTGCTGAATCTACAATGACTGCATTGCCGTCGTTCATAGGAACATTAGTAGTAGCAGAGGCTCCTGAACTATCAATATACACAGACATGTTTTTGGTAGGTGGGGGGATAATGGCAACTAGTGCTGCAAGAGCCACCATTCCTACAACCAGCATTACAACAATATTTATAGGCAGTTCCATAGCATCCTCGCTGAGGAACGTAAATGTAGCTTTCTTTCTGTTTTTCATATTTGTCACCGGATTAATTTCATATTAAAAAAGAATACAAAGTATATAAGTTCTACTATATTATTTGAAAGTTAAAAATCTGGGTTATAATATAGATACGTTAAATTGATGTATAAGAAACAAGTTTCTACTTCCAAATGAAAAAAATTGTTATCATAGACTATGGACTCGGTAACCTGCGCAGTGTGTACAAAGGACTTGAACATGCTGGTGCCTCAGTTTCTATTTCCAGTGACCCTGAACAAATCCTTGAAGCAGACGGTGTAATATTGCCGGGAGTAGGTGCATTCATGGATGCCATGAAGAATATTGAAAGTATCAAAGATACTATTAAAAAATATATAGATTCAGGCAAGCCTATGCTGGGTATTTGTCTGGGTGAGCAAATACTTATGGAACGATCTGAAGAGGGAAGATTGACTGAAGGCTTAGGAATTATAAGGGGAAATGTTGTCAGATTTCCTCATTCAGATCTTAAGGTACCTCATATGGGCTGGAATTCCATACAGATTACACGGGATCATCCTCTGTTCGAAGGCATACCCAGTGGATCTTATGTTTATTTTGTACACTCTTATTATGTTCATACCATGCAGGAGAACATTCTTGCAGAATGTGAATACGGAAAAAAATTTGCAGCTGCTGTGGTCAATGACTCCGGAAATGTCATGGGCACACAATTCCACCCTGAAAAAAGTGGAGATATCGGACTGAAGATACTTCGCAATTTTGTATGCATGTGTTGAGGTTTAAAATGGACATAGAAGGATATGCAAAAAGAGGCCTGCGTGCCAATGATCCTGAACTTGAGGATAAACTCACGGCAAGGATCCTCGAAGTAAAGAAAACCACCCCTGAACACGCCCGTCGTCTCGCCCAAGCAGCAATTGTAGAAGCCCTGAATACACTTGAAGTTAAAGGAGATATACTTGAGCCGACTTTATCTGGAGTCACGATGGGTGAATTTGGCGTAGGTTCAAGAGGTACTGGTGATTTCTATACACATGAAAAAATTGCAGAGATTATAGGTAAGACTGGAGCAGTGGTAGACAGTGCCCATCTTGATGATTCCGGTGTGGTGCTGGGCAATGGTACTGATAAGTACATTATAGTTACCATAGACGGCATACACTCAAGACTTAGTGATTTTCCCTTCCTTGCTGGTTTTCATGTGGCAAGAGCTGCACTTAGAGATGTATATGTTATGGGTGCCAGGCCAATTGCTATGCTTTCTGATATCCATGTAGCAGATGATGGAGATGTAGGAAAAATTTTTGATCACATTGCGGGTATCACCACGGTCTCTGAACTTATGGGAATCCCTCTTATCACAGGCAGTACACTTCGTATAGGAGGAGATATGGTCATTGGAGAACGTATGACAGGAGGTGTTGGGGCAATTGGAACGACATCTGATCTGACAGCTCGTAATCAGACACGTGCAGGTGATGTAATTCTCATGACTGAAGGTGCTGGAGGCGGTACAGTATCCACTACAGCCCTGTACTACAACATGCACCATGTAGTGAAGGAGACGATGAACGTAAAGTTCTTAGAAGCATGTGAAGCACTTATAGTTTCTGGATTATTGCCATATATTCATGCCATGACAGATGTCACTAATGGAGGAATTCGCGGCGATGCTAATGAGATATCTAAAACAGCCGGAATGAAGCTTGTTTTTGAGGAAAATAAAATACGATCACTGGTCAATCCGGTAGTGTTTGACATGCTGGAATCACTGAAGATAGATTATTTGGGAGTCTCGCTTGATGCACTGCTCATTATATCTCCACAGGAATATGCGACGGACATCATGCGCGTTGTGAAAGAAGCAGGGGTTAGAATAGACATTATAGGACATGTGGAAAAAGGAATCGGTGCAAAAATAATAATTGATGGAATTATAAAAGATTTCACACCCCGATTCAGGGAATCTGCATATACTCCTATCAAGAAAATGGTAGGAGAAGAAGAACCAAAGAATTTTCTTGAAATGAAACATGCAGTTGATCTTTCAGCACAAAACGCTATTAATAAAAAGCGCAGAGTAATAGAAATGATAAAGAAAGGATCTGCTTAAGTTTAAGGCTTAAGTTTTGGATAAGCAGATTATTTCATTGTGGAATTAAATGCTTCATCTAACTTTTTTACAATTAAGACTGTACCATCTTTTTCCAAGATCTCAACTTTATCCCCTTTTTGAATCGTGTCATCTGAACGCGCTTTCCAGTTCTCGCTTTTATGCCTTATATATCCATATTCTCCAGGTTCAAAGGATTCAATAGCAACAGCCGTATCACCTATAAGCTCACCAAACTTTGGTTTTGAGTGACGCACTAATGCGATTTTGTATAGCACAAACAGCAGAAAAATACCAATAACTATGGTTGGTGACACAATTGAAAGGATTATTGTCTGCTGAAATTCAGCAGGTGTATAGTTCCTTGGAAAATCCGTGGGAGCAAGCAGTATACTCCCTACAACTATGCATGTAAGGCCTGCAATTCCAAATACTCCAAAACCAGGTGACTGGAATTCTAATACTATCAATACCACCCCTACCAGTATAAGAAATATAGATGCAATATTCACATCAAAACCCGTGCCTATCAGTCCCAGTGATATGGCTATGATACCAAACACCTCTCCTCCAAAACCCGGGTTGGACAAGCCTAATATTAGGGCATACACACCAAGCAGCAATAACAGGGATGATATAATAGGATTTGAGATCAGATTTAGGAAAGAAAGCTTGAGGGGAGGCTCGTAGAAAACTATATCTGCACCCTTTGTGTTAAGTTGTCTCCCTTTTATCTCACTCCCATCCACCTGCTCAAGTAGATTATCGATATCTGATGCAATATATTCTATCACTCCATATTCAAGAGCCTTTTCGGGATTCAAGTTGAGGTTTTCCGTAATAAATTGAGCCGCAGCAGTTTCATTTCGGCCGTGCTTACGAGCATTTTCCTGTGCTATGGCAACGAAAGCATTCACTATTTTGGAATCAGTTACAGGTTCTGAACCAGAGGTAGTTATAGTCACAGGCTGAGCTGAACCAATGACTGTGAAAGGTGACATTGCCGCTATGTCAGTACTTATAAGAAGAAGAGTACCTGCAGACCATGCTTTTGTTCCTTCTGGATATACATAACCAATGACAGGCACATCAGTGCTTGATATTTGTTCCATCATATTAAGGGTAGCATCAACTACTCCACCCGGAGTGTTCAGTGTAATAATCAGAGCCTGATAATCTCCTTCTTCGGCGAATGCAATGGCATCTGCCAGAATATCATCCGATGCGGAAGTTATAGAATCTTTTATCTGTATTACCAGTACCTGTTCTGCAGCGCTGGCATAGGGTATGCAGCACAACATTAATATAAAAAATAGAAAAGCTATTACAGCTTTTGGTATCATCCATATCTCCTTATCAGTTCTTGCTCTTATCACTGAATGCCTTTGACATAGCCACTATTTCGCCTATTTGTGTGGAATTGGAAATAACAACAAGGTTCTTTTCCCTTGAGACTTCGGATATGGTCTGCAATTCACGCAGTTTAAGACTTGCAGGCATTTCCTGATACATTTTTGCAGCTTCCTTCATTTTCTCAGCGGCTATAAACTCTCCTTCTGAGAGTATTATACGTGCTCGTTTCTCACGTTCGGCTTCAGCCTGTTTGGCAATGGCTCGCAGCATAGTATCATCTATTTTCACATCCCTGAGAGTTACTCCTGTAACTTTGATTCCCCAGGGATCAGTATAAACATCAAGCATTTCCTGAATATTCTTGTTAATTTCCTCTCTGTTTGAAAGGAGTTCATCAAGTTCAATCTGACCTATTACATCACGCAATGTGGTCTGGGACAAAGTAGAAGTAGCATACTTGTAATTTTCCACTTCGTTCACTGCTGCAGAGGGCTCCACAACTTTGTAATAGACTACTGCATCAACATCAACTGTTACATTGTCCTTCGTTATTACATTCTGCTTTGGAACATCAATTGTAACTACACGCAGATCAACTTTTACTACTGTATCAATAATAGGTATTATCAGGAACAGACCTGGGCCTTTAATACCACTTAATCTGCCCAATCGAAAAATGACAACTCGTTCATATTCATTAACTATCTTGATTGCTTTTGATAAAATAAAAATTACAATGATAAGCGCCGGTAAAAAGATGTCAAATAGAGCCATATTTCCTCCTATCAAGCAATGTAAGGCAGCTTGATTATAGTTGTTTGTTTATATTAAATGGGCATCAACATGTTAAAAAGTTAATGGTGACAGTGTATACAAACTAAAAAGGAGAATGGGCCTGAAGCAACTGTTTGAGGGGACATTTACACCAAAGTATGAAAGCAAACATTTCCTGGATTTCAGACCCAACAATAATAAAAGAGTTTTATGCTTTATTAATCTGATTGATTTTGTTGTGTGAAATTACAAACAGACCTAAATACTATTAAGTGTATCCGATACTGATTTTTATTTATGGAATGTAGAGATTAATCCCAAAAACATAAATCCCACATGTTACATTTAAAGGATGATAAAATGAGTGAAAAATGTCCACAGTGCAATGGTAAGGGATATATTGTCACTTCCTCCAGAAAATGCCCGGAATGTAAAGGAAGCGGGAAATCCAAATCAATTGATTTTATGAAGTTGTCTGAAAAAGATGTTGCAAGTTTCCTAAGCAGCGGTTCAGTCTGCCTCAAATGTGGAGGAACCGGAGATATCGAAGAGAAAGATCCATGTAAAAAATGCAACGGTAAAGGTATTCTATACACATGTAAAACATGCGGTGCTTCCATAGATCAGCTGCTGAATGAAGAAGAAATATGTGAAGGCTGTGGAAAGAAACAGGTGGTTTATAAGCTTGATGATTCCTGTACCATCGATGAAATCGAGATCGGAAAATTGTACCACTGCGTGGTGAGCAGTAACGTTACTTTTGGAACCTTTGTAGACATCAATTCAAAACTGAGAGGGTTGATTCATTCAAGCAATATAAAGGAAACCCCAAAGATAGGTGATAGCCTCGTAGTAAGTGTCAAAGAGATAAGGAATAACAATAAACTGGACCTGCTCCCCAGAAATATAAGTTCTTATCAGACAGTGGAAGTCGAGAAAGAGTTACCTGAAGTAAATTCATCAAAGCTTTCTGAAAATGTAGGCAAGACCGTAAGAGTACATGGAGAAGTTATACAAGTAAAACAGACAGCAGGTCCTACCATATTTACAGTTGATGATGAAACTGGTCAAATATCTGCAGCTGCTTTTGAAAGTGCGGGGGAGAGAGCCTATCCTAACATAGACGCCGATATGATTGTATCTATTACCGGAGAAGTCCAGCTTAGAGGGGATACCATCCAGCTTGAAGTCAGCAGTATGAAAAGGTTGACAGGCGACAAGGAGAAAGTGATAAGAAGCCGAATCGAAGATGCAATTGATATCAGGGCTGAACCCCATGACACTAAGTTCCTTGTAAAAAGTGATGTACTGGAAAAACTTAGACCAGCCATGAAACAGGTTGCAAAAGAGATACGTAAAGCTGTTATCAAATCTAAGCCGATTCTTCTGAGACATCATGCTGATGCTGATGGCATGACTGCGGCTGTTGCCATTGAAAGAGCCATTCTGCCACTTATAAGACAAGTTAATGGTCCTGATGGGGAATATTATTTCTATAAAAGGGCTCCTTCAAAGGCTCCTTTCTACGAACTGACCGATGTAACCAGAGATGTTTCATTTGCTCTGGAAGACAGAGTCAGGCATGGTCAGAAAATGCCACTTGTAGTCAGCGTGGATAATGGTTCCACACTGGAAGATCTTCCTTCTTTTAGGATAGCTCATGTATACAATATAGACATGGTTGTTGTAGACCATCACCATCCTGACAAGGAAGTTGACGAGTTTCTGAAGGCACATGTTAATCCGGCTCATGTTGGAGGAGATTATAGTATTACTGCAGGTATGCTATGTACTGAAATCGCCCGGATGATAAATCCGGATGTTGAGAGCGAGATTCTGCACCTTCCTGCAGTCGCAGCAGTTGGTGATCGTGCTGATTCAGAGGAGGCAAGAGATTACATAAAGCTTGTATCAGACAGATACTCATTACAGGATCTGAAAGATATGGCTTTAGCCTTGGACTATGCTGCCTACTGGTTAAAATTTAGCAGTGGTAAAGGAATCGTTGATGATATCCTGGATCTTGGAGACCACGATACTCATAGAAAACTTGTCCGCTTGTTCTGTGAACAGGCAAATGGCCTGATAAACGAACAACTTGAAGCATGCATGGCACATGTGAAAGTTCAGAAACTTCCGAATGGTGCTTTACTAAATGTTCTTGACATTGAGAATCATGCTCATAAATTCACTTTCCCGCCACCCGGCAAAACTTCAGGTGAGGTTCATGATAGACTTTGTAAGAAATATGAAGGATTACCCGTTGTTACTCTTGGGTACGGTCCTGACTTCGCTGTGATCAGATCTAAATCTGTCAGAATGAACATACCCCAAATGGTAAGAGAACTCCACGATGAAATAGAAGGTGGTGGTGTAAATGGTGGGGGGCATCTTGTAGTTGGTAGCATAAAGTTTGTAGAAGGGATGCGCACTCAGGTGCTTTCAAAGCTTGCAGAAAAGATTGGAGCAGCTGAAGTGGAATAAAATGTCCTCTACGCCACTCACATATAATTTTACGGGATTTATCAGTCTACACGAACTATGCGCACCATTGGCCTGACTGGTACATCAGAAATAACCTCAGCTCCTTTCTTGTCTACAAGAACTGCTATTGCAACTGGTTTACAATCTTCTTCATGAAGGCGCTTAATAACTCCCATCATCGTGGAGCCACTTGTGATAACATCATCAACTATCACGCATTTCTTACCTCTTACAGAACTAAAATTGCCGCTGAAACCGCCTTTGAGGTTTTTATCATCTGAAGCATCATAATGTGCATGGAATAATGCAAAGTCGGCACCTAATTCTTCTGCCACGAGACTTGCCAGTGGCACACCGCTAAGGCCAATACCCACAATGAGATCAACATCATCATCTGTCTGCTCCAAAGTCTCTAACACCATGTCACAGAGAACTTTTGCCACATTACGCATTCTGTAAGCATTTTTGCCTATGTTGGCCCAGTTGACAGAAATATCCTTTGGAGCTGGTGTGCTTACATCTTTCTTTGCACGTGTTAGAAGCCAGGTAACTGTATCCCTAGAAACATTAAGTTCATCTGCTATTTGCCTCGTGGTAAGGCCGTTGGATTGTAACTCCGTTGCTTTCTGAATAAGATTTTCTATATTCTTCATGTGACCCCTTCCGTGATCTTCTTAATGGGTATTGTTAGTAAGATGTCATTAATACATATACAAGTATTGTTATAATTTTTTTTTGCGCCTTTTTTTCATAGAGGAGCCACATACCGGGCATATATCTCCAGAATCGAATTTTCTCTTGCACCCTATGCAAACTTTTTGCCATATAAGTACATCCTTTATCTTCTTCTGAACAACAGGCTCCACTTTTATTCCAAGGATGCTTGCAACATTCTGAACAGCATAGTCATCTGTAAGAATCACAGCTTCCTCTCCGAACTCATAGGCTTTAGCAAGTACTTCAATGTCAGTAGAGGATAGTTCATCATTGTCTCGTGATTGTCCGGAAACCTCTTTAATCCTCTCAAGTGCTTCTTTTGAAGGTGATTCAACCCGAAGCCCCTCTTCTCTGGCAAGATCAAAGCGAAGCTTTGATTCACTACTTTTGAGCTCATTAACCACCGAAGGTACGGTAATCGTACTGAGGGTATCAATAATTTTTCCCATCATAAATACCGCGGAGTCTGCTATATATATAGGCATACAGGCTGCAAATAGTACTTTATTACAGATTAAACCTTTGTGTAGCAAACTTTATTTTAAGTTGTATACAGCAATATGAGCAGAAATAGAATAACACACAACAGTATATTTTTCCCTACAGGGGATGACAACATGGACATGGAAAAAGCAAGGCAAATAATTGTTGAATTTATAAGAGAAAAAGTAAGTGAAGCAAATGCTCAAGGAGTTGTAGTTGGTATCAGTGGAGGAGTAGATTCTGCACTTGCTGCATATTTATCAGTGGAAGCTCTTGGAAAGGATAAAGTTCTGGGTATACATCTTCCGGAACTTACTCTAACATCAGCAGAAGATGTACTTGATGCAACAGAGGTGGCTCACAGATTAGGTATCGAGTTTAGAGCTATAGACATCTCTGGGATATTATCAACTTACTTTCATAATATTCCTGAGGAGGACAAAGCTACACAGCATGCTAAAGGAAACCTAAAGGCTCGTATAAGGATGTCAGTATTGTATTACTATGCTAATTTACTCAACAGATTGGTTGTAGGCACTGGCAACAAAACTGAATTGTTGCTTGGATACTTCACCAAATATGGTGATGGAGGTGTGGATATTTTACCAATTGGTGACCTTTACAAGACCGATGTATGGGAACTTTCTGTTTTAATAGGGATTCCCGAACCAATTATTCACAAGGCACCCTCTGCGGGTCTGTGGAGTGATCAGACTGATGAAAAAGAACTGGGAATTACATATAAAGAACTGGATGCATTTCTTTCCCTCATACTTGAAGGTGAAACACCTGAGGTTGCAAGGAACACTATAGGCATTACAAAAGAGCAGGCACACTCCGTGCTACATAGGATTAAAATTAATTCTCATAAACTGAAAACACCAGAAATAGCATCTCTTAGACACTTAAGATAAGCTTATCTTGAAGGAAATATTTTAGCAGACTGTTCACGAAGTCTTATAAGTGGTTTCGCAAGATGTCTGCGGGCACAGGGAGGCACTTCGTATATGCCTGGTTCTATATCCCTTTTTATTTTTTTATGCACTAATGTAGACGATCTAGTACCACATTTTCTACATCTGTATCCCTGATCTCTTCCTGCAGATTCCATTCTTTTCCCGCATGAAGGACAATCAGGATTGTGAGAAACTACTAAAGGTGCAACGTATAGTATTTCCATCTTTTCAATATTAAGAGTATTGTTCAGGTAACTTCCATAAACCTTGACAAAATCACCTTTAATAAGCCTTCGAATCAGTGATCTAAAATTTTTGGTTGGCTCAAAGGCTGCACAGTCAAGAGAAACACCACTTCCGTCAGATATGGAGAAAAAAGTATGCCCTCCAGCTATTGTAAAGGGATCATTTGATACAAAACCCGCTACTATGTAGGAATGCATTTCCTTCATTTCAGAAATACTGCCAATTGAAATTAAATGCTGGTCAGTGCCTTGGTTTGTGCGGTATATGCATGATCTTTCTATTGGTTCTGATACAATCATTTCTGCGGCTTTTTTTACAATGTCTGGATTCTCTCCCCTGATTCCATAGAGCACGGGGTCGGGTGAATGGGGAACACACACAACAACTCTGTTTGATATATCCACAGTATCCCATGTGGCAGGATAAGTGGCATTGTCTGCAATAAAGAAACTCCTTTTATCCACATTTCTGGGAGTACCCCATTTTTCTTTTTGTCTGTAGGCTAAATATTCAAAAGTTTGGTCCCAGTCTGGATTAAGAACTGCACCACAGGCAGCAAGAGCGCCTATCAGGCCTCTTCCATTTTTGAAACCTCTTGAATGCAGGCCAAATTTGGAAATAATGGTTTTTGCTTCTTCAATAGCGATCACATCACGTACAGCTTTTAGGAAAAAAGTGCACAGCACTTCCTTTATCAATTCACGTTCATGATCATGTATGAAGACAACCCCAGGATTTGTCATCTCACATTCCATTGCTGCCATAGTTGAAATTCTTGAAATTACATATGCTATTACTTTATCGGAATGTACAGTCTCTATAACAATAGCAATGGATGCATTCCCCCTTGTTTTATAAGGGATAGTGGGATTAAGGCGAACAAGAAAGGGATGTTTCTGGATATTACCATACTGCTTGAGTTCTTCCATGAGCAAAGCTCCTAGATATGTTGTGCACATTCCTTCTCTTGAATCCGTATCATCTATACCTATTATCATGATATGACCTTGATTGTTTGGGTTACACATGATCTGTATCCAATTAAATTTTCTGCGGCAAAAAATTAAATGATAGAGAATATAATAGTAAATTATATATAGATGTGCAAACAATCATTTATAGTCATGACAAAGGACATCCTCATACATCAAATAGTAGATGTATTGAGACATGCGAATTTCATCGTCTCAAAGCGCTGTAACATCAGGCCAAGAAGCTTTGACCTTGCTGCAAGGAAAGATGACATCCTTCTTTTCTGTAAAGTACTGTATAATATCGATGGGCTGAATGAAGAAACTGCCCGAGAGATGAAAGCATTGGCAAAATATTTAGGTGGCTCAGCGATTCTTGTTGGAGCTAAAACCAGAGATCAGATGCTTGAAGATAGTGTAGTTTATATGCGCTATGATATTCCTGCTGTCAATATACAAACTCTTTATGATTACTTTGTGGAGAATGTGCCGCCTCTTGTATCTGCGGCTCCGGGAGGACTATATGTTTCCATTGATGGAGATGTTCTAAGAGAAGCACGTACCAGGCAGTCAATGTCATTAGGGACGCTGGCTTCTGAGTTGGGTGTATCCAGGCGGACTATCAGTAAATATGAAGAAGGCGGGATGGACGCATCCATAGATATCGTATTACATCTTGAAGAATTGCTGGATGTTGCGCTTGCTAAGTCCATAGATATCCTGCAGGCTTTTGAAAAGAGGCTACGAGAAACACCAATTCAGATCGATGAAAAAAAATATCCAGATGATGACAATGTTCTTAATATATTGCATTCTCTGGGTTATCAGATAGTGTCAACATCACAGGCACCTTTCAAGGCTATATCCAAAGACAACCATGACACAATGCTTACAGGAGTCAGCACATATAGCAATGCGATGATTAAACGGGCTGATCTGATGAGCAGTATTTCCACGGTAGCTCATACAAGATCTGTATATATAATAAAAGGTTCAATTAAATCAAATACAGTGGAAAATACTGTACTCATTGAAAAAAGAGAGCTTGACAGGCTCTCAGGTCCAGAAGAGCTTGTAAATCTTATTGAAGAGAAGACTAAATGTAAATGATATAAAGATTTTCAGTAGTAACTAAATCCAAAAATCTAATTATATGAAAGTACTTTAAGAACCTATAATGACCACCAACATTGGAGTTTTAGTATCAGGCAGAGGTTCCAATTTACAGTCTCTCATTGACCATGTAGAAAACGGCTATTTGAAGAACGTAAGGCTCAGCGTGGTCATCAGTGATGTGAAAGATGCTTATGCCCTGAAGCGTGCTCAGATGCATAGGATAGATGCTGTTTTTATTGATCCTCATGCCTATGGAAGCAAGATGGATTTTGAAAAAAAAATTATTGAAACTTTGCAGCTTTATCGTGTGGATCTGGTGCTGCTGGCAGGTTACATGCGGATCTTAGGAAGTGAAGTAATCCAGACATATAGGAACAGAATAATGAATATACATCCTGCACTGCTTCCTTCCTTTAAAGGACTGCATGGACCAAGGCAAGCCCTTGAATATGGTGTCAAAGTTGCTGGATGCACTGTTCATTTTGTGGATGAGGGAGTTGATAGCGGTCCTATAATTCTCCAGAGTTGTGTCCCCGTCAAAGATAATGATACAGAAGACACACTTGCAGCTAGAATTCTGGAACAGGAACACAAAATATTCCCTGAAGCAGTAAAACTATTCACTGAGGGCAAACTTAAAGTTAAAGGCAGGATTGTACTACGCAGAGATAACTACCCCTAAAAAACTTGTAATTGGATGATATTATGTCCTATATTTCAGAGATCGACCCAGAGATTGCTGAAGCCTTAAGGCTTGAAGCGAACCGCCAGGACTACAAACTCAACCTAATAGCATCTGAGAACTATACAAGCCGTGCGGTTATGGAAGCACAGGGCTCAATAATGACAAATAAATATGCTGAAGGCTATGCAGGAAAAAGATATTACGGCGGGTGTGAGTTTGTAGATATTGCTGAGACACTTGCAATAGAAAGAGCAAAAGCAATATTTAACGCAGAACATGTGAATGTGCAACCTCACTCCGGCTCAGGTGCCAACATGGGTGTGTACTTTTCCGTACTCAAACCCGGAGATACTATAATGTCTATGGACCTCTCTCATGGAGGGCACCTCTCTCATGGAAGTCCAGTTAATTTCGCTGGTCAGCTTTACAAAATTGTGCCATACGGTGTTTCAAAGGAAACAGAGTCATTGGATTATGATGCTATCATGGAGCTGGCAAAACAGACAAAACCCCGGATGATTGTATGTGGTGCATCTGCTTATTCTCGCATCATTGATTTCAAACATTTTAAAGAGATAGCCGACGAAGTAGGTGCATATCTGCTGGCTGATATTGCCCATATTGCCGGACTTGTGGCAGCAGGTGTGCATCCAAGTCCTGTGCCTTATGCTGATTTCGTGACAACTACCACTCATAAGACCCTGCGTGGGCCAAGGGGAGGGATGGTCATGTGCAGGGAAGAGTATGCAAAAGCTCTTGATAAAGCTATATTCCCGGGAATACAGGGAGGACCTCTCATGCATGTGATAGCCGCAAAGGCTGTAGCCTTCAAGGAAGCACAGACCAAACAGTTCAAACTGGACCAGGAGCAGACAGTGAAGAATGCAAAGATGCTTGCAGAATGTCTTATTGAGAGAGATTTCAAGATTATATCTGGAGGTACTGATAACCATGTGATGCTCCTTAATCTCAATAAGTTCAATATCACTGGAAAAGAGGCAGAAGCTGCTATGAGCAAAGCTGGCATAATTCTTAACAAAAATACGATACCATTCGAAACTCGCAGTCCCTTCATCACAAGCGGCATCAGAATAGGAACCCCTGCAGTGACTACCCGTGGCATGAAAGAAAGAGAGATGGTGGATATTGCTGGTTTCATAGAGAATGTAATTCAGAATATCGGCGATGAAGATGTTCTAAGGGAGATCAACTCTGATGTGGAAGAGCTCTGTAGTAAATTTCCTATATATAAGTAAGAGGTGAGTAATGTGGTGGAGGAGGAATATGGTAGTAAAGTGATCGATGGGCGCACCCTTGCAAAGAAGGTGGAGGAGGAAGTAAAGAAAGATGTTGAAGTGCTTAAAGTAGAAAGAGGCATAACTCCGAGCCTTGCCACTATTCTGGTAGGAGATAATCCTGCTTCAAAGATGTATGTACGCCTTAAGCATAAAGCATGTGAAAGGATAGGTATACATGCAGAAGATCACAATATGCCAGCTTCTATCTCACAGAAGGAACTCATCAGCCATATAGAGAAGCTCAACTTAAGAGAAGATATTCATGGAATCTTGTTGCAGTTACCTCTCCCCTCCCACCTCAATGAAAAAGAAGCTATGCAGTCTATAGATCCGATGAAAGATGTTGATGGTTTCCACCCTTACAACATGGGTAATCTACTTATAGGCAATGAAGGACTTGTGCCATGCACTCCAAAAGGGGTTATAAGGGCTATGGAAGAACATGGTGTAGAGATACAGGGAAAACATGCCGTTGTTGTAGGACACAGTAACGTTGTGGGAAAACCTATGGCTGCAATGCTGATCAATCGCAATGCAACTGTTTCAGTATGTCACGTGTACACTAAGAACCTTAAACATTACACCCTTGAAGCAGACATACTTGTAGTTGGCACAGGGGTCAAACATCTTATAAAAGATGATATGGTTAAAGAAGGTGTGATCGTCTTTGATGTGGGGATCACGGAGGAAAATGGAAAAGTTTACGGAGATGTAGATTTTGAGAATGTGATAAAGAAAGCTTCACTTATCACACCGGTTCCCGGGGGAGTGGGGCCTATGACAATATCCATCCTTATGCAGCATGTATTAATGGCAGCTAAAAGTATTTGTAAATCGCTATAATAAGGAAGCAACAAAAATTATTATAACCTTTAACCGATAGGATAGAAAATGTTTGTTGATGCAGACATCTGCGGTTTGAAAGTTGGTGATGAACACCCTGTAAGGATAATGGGTGTCATAAACCTCAGCCAGGAATCTTTTTATAAGCCTTCTGTGGTGAACATAGATTCCATACTGGAAAAAGCACACAATATGGTGGACAGCGGTGCTGCTATAATAGATATAGGAGCACGTTCAACATGGATGCTTGCAAAGCCTGTGATAAGCAAGGAAGAAGAAATGCAAAGACTTCTGCCTGCCCTTGAGATACTTAATGATAACGTTGATGCTCTGATTTCTGTGGATACAATGTTTGCTGACATCGCCGAAAAGGCCCTTGAGCTGGGAGCTGACATGATTAATGATGTCTCCGGTTTCAAAGCTGATAATAGAATGTTGGATGTGGTGGTGGCACATGGTTGTCCTGCAGTGGCTATGGCTACTGATAAAGTTCCAGGTGATCCGATTGGTATGGATGCTATAATGAATTCACTATCCCGGATAATTATAGATGCAGATGGCAAAGGCATGGATACCAGCAAGCTCATTCTTGACCCAGCCATTGGAAAATGGATAGCAGAGAAAATCCCCATATATGATTTTGAGATCATTGACAAATTTGAAAGACTTAAAATTTTCCAGAAACCCCTTCTTGCAGCAATATCCCGTAAATCCTGCATTGATGCTGTACTGCACAAGCCAGCAGAGGAAAGGTTATATGGTACTCTTGCTGCCACTGCCATTGTGGTGCACAAAGGTGCACATATCATCAGGACACATGATGTGCCTCAAACAATGGATGTGGTAAAAGTGGCTGCAGCCATGCGCAGCAGGCATCCTGTTGTAAAAGAGAGTGGTTTTGAGGTATCGGCACTGGACTTCAGAGATTTGGAAGATGCTGTCATGACCATGAATAATATGGGAGTAACCGGTACAGGAGCTAAGATCATGAAAAAGAAATGCATTTTCCGTGTTCTGAAGATATCTAATATAACCACCACGGAAGCCCTGATCATTAAGCAGGAAATACTGGCAAGAGGAGGAGATGCAGCCCTTGAACGCAATGCAGTATCTCATGAAACTGAAAGAACTGACATTCTTGTCATGGGAACGATCTTGCAGCTTGAAAAGCTTGCTAAAAAACTTGAATGCCAGGCCCGCAATCTACCTCTTATATCCAGGATGATCATGGATGCGCTTCACCTTGATGATAATGTAGAGTACCGTTATTTGAGGGAACTATGATAATCTCTTCTTCAAAACCCTTTGAGGAGGTGCTTGCTTCTCTCAAAGGTATTGATAACATATTTGTGATTGGATGCAATGTCTGTGCTGCAAGGTTGCGTTTAGGAGGCGAACCAGAGGTGTTAGCCATGTGCGACAAACTGAAAACATCTGGGAAAAACGTGGTCGGCTGGATCATACCTACTGCTGCCTGTAGCATCCGATCCTCTGCAGCTCTTATTGAAAAAAATCCAGCCATACTTAAGGCTGATGCCATTCTTGTCATGGCATGCGGCAGTGGCACCTCAGTGGTATCCAGGCTGGTGAAAGTACCTGTTTATCCATCCAATAACACCGATTCACTGGGCGGACGTTCTGGCGAAGAAGTCCTTCCCCACCTATGTGCGATGTGTGGAGCATGCAACATCCAGGATTTTGGGGGTATATGTCCTAAGGCCAACTGCCCGAAAGGTTTGCTCAATGGTCCATGCGGTGGGTCAGTGTCGGGAAAATGTGAGGTTGACCCAGAAAAAGACTGTGCATGGGAACTTATCTACAGACAGCTCGAAAATACAGGACGACTGGAGTTGCTGGAGAAGATAATTGAGCCAAGAAGTTACAGTTTTATTTGATGCTCTGGTCTTATATTCTGTTTTTATAACAAATCCTTTGAATATACTTGCAGTGATTTTGTGTAAATATAAAAGTAGCTGGGAAACAAGTTAAAGATATAAATAAATATTGTATTTTGTCTGGTTTTTGTGTTTTGTATCTGTAGCATCAACATATGCTACATACTATTACTGGAACGTAAGTTATGTGGGTTATGCCATCGATAGTTCTGTGCCAGGTGCATATACAATTTCTGTTCATGCAGCAGCTAACAGTTGGACAATGCTGGTGTAAATTTTGACTATCATTACTAAAATTATTATTTCTATAGGATTGGTCTGCGTAATTTCCTGATACCACAAAACTTTGTATTTCCAGCAATATCATAGCTGCCTTCAAGTGCATCAAATGAATGTATAGTTTTTATAATATAAATATAGAAGCAAATTTTAAGAATTAAGACATTCATCCTAGAAATTTATAAAAAATTATTAATATATTATTTTATATATTTAGGTTAATAGTTAAAGGAGCGATGTTTACGATCCTGAGAAATTTGGTTCTTTATTTTATACAGATTTATAAAAATATGTGGCATAAATTCAGCGTACTGAATATTATATTTATGTTAATATTGTAGGAATTATACTTGGATTAAGAGGGATATTATGAAAACAACTGTGAAATATTTGTTCATAATTATATGTATCATTGCTATACTTTCATTTCCTGGTTCTGCTATAACTTATGCTGAGGGAACTCATATATCTGATCTTGATGATAATGATGATAGCTATGCAGGACCCTTTGACATTGGTTTTACATTTCCTTTTTATGGTGTAAATCATGCACAATTCTATGTGACTACAAATGGAATTGTCAGTTTTGAAGGTGCAACAGAAGATTATCTAAATGAAGAACTTCCCGCATCCTACAACTATCCAGCACTTTTTCCTTTCTGGGATGATCTTCATCCCACAGGTAGTAGTAATGTAAATGGTTATATTCTATACAGGACAATTGCTGCAGATGAATATGGTAATCCATATGGTACCAATGTACTGGTGATACAGTGGACAAACTATGGATACTACGATTCGGAACTTGTCATGGGTACTTTCCAAGTGCATCTAGTAGATGACGGCAGAATTGTTTTTAATTATAACGATTTGATAGCTGCTGAACGTTCCTATGGGCAGGAAGCAACAATCCGTATTCAGCAGAGCAATAATGGTAGTTATCTTCAGCACTCCTATAACACAGATGCTGGAATCAGAAGTGGTTCAGCCATTAGTTTTACATACAACGGTGGGATATCCTACACCAGTTCAGCAGCCAGTACAGATGGTTTCTGGGATATGTTGCTTTACAAAGAATCAAGTGTCCAGCCACCAGACAAACCTATGAATCCAAACCCTTCCATTAACAGTACCACTTCTACAAGTCCAACCCTAAGGTGGGATGCTGCAACAAATGCTGAAGAGTACCTTGTTTTGGTTTCTACAAATTCGAATCTAAATAATCCTGTATTTAATCAGCTAGTCAATAATACATCAGTGACTGTTTCAGGCCTTTCTTCAGATACTACTTATTATTGGCAAGTAATTGCCATAAATGCAGGGGGACAAACACCATCAGATCAATGGAGATTTATCACCAGTTCAAATACTATAACCCTTAACTATATTGCAGGTTCACACGGTTCAATATTAGGAACAACTCCTCAGACAGTTATACCCGGAGAAAACAGTACAGCAGTTACTGCAGTTCCAAATAATGGCTATCATTTTGTCAGATGGAGCGATAACTCAACAGATAATCCACGTATTGATTACAATGTTACAGAAAATATCAGTGTTACTGCAGAGTTTGCCATTAACACCTACACTCTGACATACACGGCTGATCAGAACGGATCAATTACAGGCAATAGCACTCAAAATGTAATTCATGGTATGAATGGTACAGCAGTTACTGCAGTTCCAAATAATGGTTATTATTTTGTCAGATGGAGCGATAACTCAACAGATAATCCCAGAATAGATACCTTAGTAACATCCAATTTAACAGTAGCAGCACAATTTGCTCCAAATCAAGCTCCTTCAACTCCGGGAGCTTTTGCATCCCCTATAAACGGGCAGATAGTAAGGGGCAGGACGTCAATGAATGTTAGCTGGGGAGCATCTACAGATCCTGAGAACAATGATGTAAAGTACGACCTATGGTTCTTCAATGGGACGTGGGCAAAGATAGGTAATCTTCTAAACACCAATAATCAGACATTTACCCTACCAGCTGATAATACTGACAGTGCAATTTTACGTGTATATGCAAATGACACACAGGTTAATTCGTCTGCAAGGGATGTAATATTTACCATAGATTCACTTGGACCAGTTATCTCTTACGGAACAAACGGAAACATCACTTATTCCAAAATGCATGGCACAACTGTGACTGGATCAGATGAATTTGCAGGTGTTGCACATATGTCATATGCATGGACCCAAAGTACTGATGTCAATTCAGTATCAAACTGGAGAACTCTTGAGAATGGCGGTACAGTGATAAAGAATTCCAATAGTGGGGATTGGTACCTCCACATAAATGCTACTGATAATGTTGGCAATAGTAATTATTCTGTATCCAACGTTTTTAAATTAGACAATGATTTTCCTGTTATACACTTCAGTATTAATGGAAACGATACCTATTCCCGTAGCCATAGCACCGATGTAACAGTTACAGACTCTCTTTCAGGAATCAAAGAGTTGGATTATGCCTGGACCCAGCATACTAATATAAGTTCAGTATCCCACTGGATGACTTTTTCCAACGGTGGAACGCTTACAAAGAACTCCGGCGATGGCAACTGGTATCTACATATTAGAGCTATTGATAATGCAGGAAATACCAATTACTCTGTATCCTCGAACTTCAGGCTGGACAATACTGTTCCTGCATACACATGGATACAGAAACCTCTTAATGCATATACTGGAGATACCGTGGTAATTGAGCTTAATGCTACTGATGTTACTTCTGTTTCTGAATGCATTATAACTGTTGATGGTGAAGAACATCAGATGAATAGTGGTACAAATGGTTATTTTTGGACCATGAACATTCCTACCAGCGATTCAGGAACACTTGTGAGCCAGATAATCTATAGCTGTACTCTAAGAGACCTTGTAGGTAATGTGGTTAATACTGGTAATATTCGAATGAATGTTTCTATCCTGCCAATTGCAAATTTTACAGCAAATACAACCAGAGGTACTGCTCCGCTGACAGTAAGTTTTGAGGACAGTTCATCCGGACGTCTACAACAATGGCACTGGGACTTTGGAGATGGAAACAGTTCAGCCGAACAAAATCCTGTGCATACATTCAGATCAGGAATTTTCACTGTAAACCTAACAGTAATGAACAGCAACGGCACTTCCAGCCGCCAGCTTAGCATAAGAGCAGATGAACCGCTTAACTGCACAATTTCTCCGGAAGATAAGGAGCTCATCTCGATATATGGTGAAGAGAAAAATTTCAGTGTTATAGCTAATATTCTTTCAAGTTTCAGCTGGTATATAGACGGTGAACCAATAACAAGAGATGAGATTACCATATTCTCTAATGGTGATGATTCCTCCACTGTCTCATACTGTGTTATAAACACAAGCGAATACCTAAAACAAGATGATTTCTTCTTGGAAAATTATAATGTATCTGCTATAGTAAGCAATACAAGCACAGGTATGTCAGACACCTTTTCATGGAATTGGACAGTAACAAAATCATCCGTCACAGACAGTAATGACATCTGTTACATTATTTCCAAAAATCCTGAGATTACATTCAGAGAAAACATGTTATACGTGGAGTTTAACACAACCGATGAGAGGACTGATAAGAATAATCTTACCGGAAGCATCACTTTTGTTTCTTTCAACACTCCGGCCAATGCTTCCAGCCTTCGTATAAAGGTTGAAATGCTTGATAAGGCAGCATTGAAAGAAGAGGAAACAGGAGTCTCTCAGGATTCCGTGTACCAGTATTTTGACATTAGTTTCAGTAACCAGACTCTTGTAGATAACACTGGCCTTAACAAGAGTATCAAGTTCAGAGTTCGGAACGAACACGATGGTGGTTCTCTTGTAATAACATCTGTGAAACTCAAACACTAGGGCAGTGCTGCATGGGAAACTTATGTACCTGAACTGCTGAGCAAGGATGATACATATTCGTATTTCATCGTCCGCAATATTTCCGGCTTCTCTCCTTTTGTAATCACAGCAAATTATGAGCACTCTTCAGGTTCATCTTCGAGCTCAGGAACAGGCAAAGCTATTGTAATTCCTTGGTCATCAAGAGAAAATACTGGTCAGACGGTAGAATCTATATCTTCCGGTACAGCAGGTTCTAAAGTATCAACAAGTCCAGGTAGTTCCACCGATACTAAAGAAGTAGCCATCGAGAACGTGCAAACCAATGATATTATCAAAATAGTAGGCGGGGAAACGGTTAACAATGGAGGCGGAAACCTGCTGATCATGGGCTTTGTAATGCTGGTTGCAGGATCGTTCATCTTCGTTGTATACAGAAAGAAAAAGGAAGAAGATAATTAAAAGGATGGGTAATAAAATAGTTCTTCCCATATTAGATAAAAAGTCGGGAAGAATAATATTATTTATTTTTCATGCACAACCCCAATTTTGTGAAATCTCTTGTTCTCAAATTTAATAAATTAACAGCATTTAAGATACTACTGTTTACTTAGTTTGGAAAATCTAAAAATCAATTAAGAAAATCATTCTTTCAGGCACTTGCCTTACTCTCTGTCATATGGTAAATTCATCCCAATTCATCAGCTACTGTACGTAGCCAGATTTATTTATATTGGAAGTTATATTCCGGTTTATACTAATAAATTTTATGTGTAGCATTTTTTGAGAAGACCATGATCCCTGACAACAAGTATAATCCCAAAGCCTATTTTGCAGCGACCTTAATAGTTACTTACTGCTTCTGGTTTACAGGGGCGTATGCAAGTTTTCAGGATGAACTAAGCGAACTGTATTTACTTTTTATGTTAGCGGGGCTTATGGCGCCTTTTCTTATCTCGCTTTTCATGATATTCACGTCTAAAAGTTCAGCTGTGAAAAAAGATTTTGTCAACCGCCTTATCAACATCAGACTGATAAGGCTAAAAATGCTGCCTGTGCTGTTTTTAAT
Organism: Methanomethylovorans sp.; assembly: GCA_014361205.1. Lineage (GTDB taxonomy): Archaea > Halobacteriota > Methanosarcinia > Methanosarcinales > Methanosarcinaceae > Methanomethylovorans. The sequence continues at coordinate 24,163 of JACIVZ010000001.1, forward strand.
AATGCCGTTTACTATTCTGGTATCTATCGTTCTCTCTCTTCCTTTCGGGGGATCGGTTTCCCAGTTTCAGTTTGCTGAAGGTTTCTCTTTTTCATATGCATCTGTTCCTACGTTGCTGATCCTTTTACTTGCCGCGGTTTTTGAAGAGCTTGGGTGGCGAGGATATGCCTTTGACAGCCTTCTAAGCCGGTACACATATTTTAAGGCATCTGTAGTTTTCAGCATACTCTGGTCGCTATGGCATTTTCCTCTTATATTTGTCAACAATTCCTATCAGTATGAGATAGTTGATCAGAACATCTGGTTTGGTGTGAATTTTTTCATCAGCATCATCCCTATGGGAGTGATCATCAGCTGGATGTGCATAAAGAACGGGAAAAGTGTTCTGGCAGCGATCCTCTTTCATTTTGTCATCAATCTCTCTCAGGAGATGCTGGCAATAACCCAATTTACAAAATGTATCGAAACTCTGGTGCTCATTGTTGTTGCTGCAGCTATTGTTGCATTGGACAAAGAGATGTTCTTTTCCAAGGCACATCTATAAGAGGTTAAAAAATGACCGATAGATCTGAGGATCTTTATTCAAAATTCCTTTTCATCTGGGTCGGGCAGTTTATCTCAATTATAGGCACCGGTCTTACTATTTTCTCTCTGGGTGTGTATGTATACCAGCAAACCAATACAGCTTCAAGCTATGTCTTTATACTGATCTGTGCTCTTTTACCTCCCATGTTGCTAAAACCCTACGGAGGCATATTGGCAGATCGTCACGACAGACGCTTAATGATGGTCTTCGGTGATCTGGGTGCAACTTTAGGGCTTCTATTTATATTTCTTATGATGCTGAATGGCGACATTGAACTCTGGCACATCTACCTTGGGATCGCAATAAGTTCTATCTTTTCAGCTTTTCAGGAACCTGCCTACAAAGCCATGGTCACCGATCTTCTGCCTGAAAATTTATACGCCAAAGCAAGTGGATTGATGCAATTAGCAAGTTCAGCTCAATATCTCATCTCACCTTTTTTAGCCGGTATCTTATTATCAGTAATTGATATCAAATTCATATTTTTGATCGATATTACTACTCTTTTGATCTCCAGTTCCATTGTTATCTGGGTCAGGAATATCCTAGGAAGCATAGCAACAAAGCACTCCGGACAGAACATGATGGCTGACCTAAAAGAAGGCATTCAGGAATTTTCAAGAAATGGAGGCGTAGTTCATCTGGTCATCACAACAATGCTCGTGCTTTTTTTTGTCGGATTGCTTCAATCCCTTATCATTCCAATGCTTCTCAATTTGGCAACAGTGAAAATAGTAGGGATCTCCCAATCCATCTGTGCATCAGGCATAATTCTTGGAAGCCTGTTCATCGGATTGTTCGGTAGCAAACACAAACATGTAATTATATTATCAATATCGCTATTTATGTCAGGAATATTCTTTGTTGGCATTGGATCATCAACGAATATCATTCTGATCACACTGGCAGGATTTATGTTCTTTGCTACCTTGCCGTTCATTAATACCTCTATTGAAGTCCTGATACGCAAAAATATCGAGAACAGAAAACAAGGGCGTGTCTGGTCTATCATCTCCTTGGTCACGTATCTCGGTTCGATAATAGCCTTTGCAGTTGCAGGTTTTTTAGCTGATCATATATTCAATCCGCTTTTACAAGCAGATGGTCTGTTGGCTGGAACAGTTGGTTCTTTTATAGGAGTGGGAGATGGCAGGGGAATAGCTTTGATATTTATTATCTCCGGGGCGATGATATCTCTGATCTCTTTATTCATATGGCAGGATAAAAAAATAAAAGGATTAGAAGATGTGGTTACGTAGGTCTCCTGTAAAATGGGACATCAACAACTATAGTATGTACTACGATAAGCATTAAGCATCTCTATGCTATCTATTTTCCATGTGCTCCAATCCATCAACATCTGCTTCAAATACATACTCCATGTATTCAAGAGTACTCCAATGGGCGGTAACGGGAAGACCTTGCTCATGTGCCTCGGTCACGATAAAGGTCTTATTCGGCATTTTTGTCGATGTAGGTTTTTTCCCGTGATAGGTATCAACGAAACACAATAGGTAATTTGCATCAGCAAAAAGGTAACAGGCATCTATTTTTTTGAGCTGGCTATCTCCGGGAAGTTGAGAGAACCATGCAGTTCCTTTTTTCTTAAATATCCTTCTAATCTTTCACGTGAGAATGGTTTTCCATGTCCCGGATAAAAGATCCTGCACCCTGTGAGCAGGAGTTTTTGCCAGCTTTTGATCAGTTCCGTTCCATCATCGGCAAAAGGTGGACAGACACTGCCCGGAATCGCACTAAATAGCGTATCGCCTACGATAGCACACTCATCATTGATGATCACGCATACAGAACCAGAAGTATGTCCAAGAGTAGGGAGTATTCTGATAGGGACTGATGTCAGAAGTTCACATTCTCCATCAACAAGGATATCAGGAACTACAGGCGGGTATTTTGCCCTGCCGGAAAAGAAGCCATGCCCGATCTGATATATGATCTTAGAGAACCACATTATCCCTTTTGGAAAAGGTGTGCAGCCATCAACTAAGAAATTCGCTTCGTCTCTGTGGACAAGAACCTTTGCCCCGCTCTTTTCCTTGATCTCGGCCAGGCATCCCACGTGGTCGTAATGGGTATGGGTCAGAATAACGATGTCGATATCAGAGATTTTAAGTCCTTCATACTTCAGGGTTGCTTCCAGATACCTGATCTTTCCCTTATTTCCGGCATCAATCAATAAAGTGCTATCGCTGCCATATACCAGGTAGGCATTTGAAGTTCCTATGGGTATTGGGATCACATGATAAGATATGTGTTCCATAGCCTTATCCTTCAATATATAGAACGATTGTTTTGTTCCAGTCTTGTTTCATGGAGAGAAAAAAGTTTGCATTTATTACGATAACAACCTCTGGACCGCGATCATTGCTCACGGGACAAGCAACACCAACTGTTTGGGTGGATTCTTCATTTTCGGTCCTGTGTATGGGTTGTGGTAGGTTCTATTTTTGATCTGGATTTTTATTGTTAAGGAAATTTAGTGGTGAAGCAAAGACCTGTGCTCTTTGAAAATGGCTCATTGAAAATTATTTTGTAGCTTAAACATTGTACTTCAATATATGATGTTCCATTTTCATCAAAATTCATGAACATGCACTCCAGAGATCGTAGAGATAAGATCTCAAGGACAGTTTAATACTTTCATGTAATTTACTATGGACTTTTATAGTAAGTGTTACAAAAAATCTCTTGATAATAAAAGTAGGTGACAGGTTTGGAAATCCTATGCGAGCCAGAGATAAAAGAGATTAAAGAAAGGAATGTAGCATGTGTTTCATTTGTAGGCAACTATCTGGGAAATACTAAAGTCTTTGAGGACTTGTTCAGCAAACTTCTTGGTTGGGCAGGTCCGCAGCAATTGATGGGACCAGATACTATTTTGATGTCTGCTTATTATGACGATCCAAGTGTTACACCTCCGGAAGAACTTAAGCTGGATGTGTGTATGACCATTGAAGATGATGTTAAAGTTGAAGGGGAAATAAGAAAGAAAAAGCTTCCTGGAGGAAAGTATGCAGTGATGCGTGCAGAACTGACAGGAGCAGAAGAATATAGTTCTGCATGGGAGAAGGTTTTTGAGTGGATTATGCAAAATAACCTTGAGATCGATATGTCCAGGGCAAGTTATGAGATATATCTTAACTCTCCCGGAGAACATCCGGAAAAACACCATATCCTCGATATCTGCATGCCCATCATATAAACCAAGACCAGTGGGAGCCAAAACAAAAAGGATTTGATACAGAGCAATCTTTTAAGATCTGTTTGCGTAGTTAAGTATTATGTAATCAAATTTGTCTGTTTATTTTTAAGTGAACTAGCTATCATATTTCACTTCTTGTTTTTCTTTTCCCTGCTTCCAGATTCTTAATGAGTTGCTTTAGAGTATTTTGGACAGGTAGCCACTTGCATCGTCCTGAGCGACTGATCAAGTCACATGAATTCTTTTTATTGATACTTTTTAAAATTGTATTTAGCAGCAACTTTTGCTTTTTCTTCAGATGGAAGTGAAGTAAAATATTTTTTCCAACCCGGGCAGAAGTTGATGTGCCAGCGCCAGAACCTTCCCGCAAAAGACTTTGGCTTGCTATCATATTTTGCCCGTAACTTGCAGTTAGCACAATTACTATCAGCCATGACAATACTCACCTCAGTAATACAGTTACTAACATAAGTTATTGTTGTAGCCCTTATTTATATTCATAACATTTGAAATGACATTTGCCCAGTATTGTTGCTTTGCATTTCAAATAAAATCCCCCGGCATAAACTCCCTCTTTGACACAAGGTTTATCTAATTTATCTTTATAGATAGAGACCCATGACAGAAGTTAAGGTAAGGCTCTTTGCAAACCTTAAAGAGATAGCAGGAACTTCCGAGTTGAAGCTTGGAGGTGATACGGTGCTTGAAGTGCTGGAAGCCCTTGTGCGACAGTTTCCCATTCTTAAGGACAGGATCTTTGAAACTACTGCTTCTGATCCCAGATTATGCGGATATGTGAATGTTTTCCTTAACGGTGACAATATCACTCATCTCGATGGCCTTTACACAAAGGTAAGTGAATCCGATGAGCTGGGTGTATTGCCTCCGGTATCCGGCGGGTGATAATGAATGGATAGAATATTCAGGGAGCATATGCCGGTAAAGCTTGCAAAGGACAAATTTCTCAGTGCCATTACTCCTATAACAAGGATGGAGGATATCAGCATTCAGAAATGTCCCGGCAGGGTGCTGGCAACACATATCATAGCTCCCAGAAATGTTCCCCACTTCAGGCGATCCGCAATGGACGGTTATGCCATGAGAGCTGTGGATACCCTTGGTGCATCCCCGCTTAATCCAGTAATGTTACAGCTTTCCGATGTTGTAGAAGAAGGTACATGTGCACGGGTGGGTACAGGTCAGCATATACCAGAAGGAGCTGACGCGGTGATGATGATAGAGGATACCGTATCCATGGGAGATATGATTGAAATAAGAGCTCAGCTCCACCCTGGGAAGAACGTGGGTGATATTGGTGAGGATATCCGTAAGAACGAAATCCTTTTTAACAAAGGTCACTTGCTGCGGGCTTGTGATGCAGGGGTGCTTGCCTCTCTGGGAATCCGGAAAGTAAAAGTATACTGTAAACCAGTGGTTGTTATTATTCCAGTTGGTGATGATCTTGTACCTCTCTCCTACACAGAATTGCCACCAGCCGGCAAGAGCTTGGAGAGCAACAGCCTCATGATAGGTCTTTACGTGGAACAATGGGGAGGAGTACCCCACTATCATGATATAGTGCCTGAGGATACTACTCTGATCAAGCAGGCTATTGAGGAAAATCTGAATGCAGACATGTTGATCATTTCAGGGGGGACATCTGTAGGAGAAAAAGACTTTGTACCCAGTGTCGTGGCTTCTATGGGCGAACTATTGGTACATGGTGTAGGTCTGAGTCCTGGGAAACCTACTGCTCTTGGCAGGGTAAATAACAAACCTGTAGTATGCATGCCCGGTTACCCGGCGGCAGGTCTTGTGGCATTGTTCGTTTTTGGCAGACCCGCACTCAGAAAGGTGGCAAACGCCCCGGATGTGCCTGATGTCATAGTAAAGGCACACCTGAGCTCCAAGATTCCCTCGCGTGAAGGGTATCTAAGTTATGCAAGAGTTATATTAGATGGTAAAATTGCTCATCCTCTGATGACAGCAGGCGCTGGCATCCTTAGTTCCATTGCCAAATCTCAAGGATTTGTAATCATACCGGAACACGTCGAAGGTTATGAGAAAGAAAGCGAAGTAGATGTTTTTCTGATCGAATAATTTTAGAGTAATCAAAATGCTTAAGGATTTGGATATTAAAGACCTCCTAACAATTGGCTGCGGAGGATTTCTGGGTGCAATTGCAAGGTTTGTTATTTGCCAGAGTTTAACATCTATTCCTGGTACTTTAGTTGCGAATATCATCGGAAGTTTTTTTCTGGGAGTAGTTATGTACCATAGTGAATTCTTGGGTTATATTCCCACTCGCACCCGTCTCTTTATAGGTATAGGTTTTTTGGGTTCTTTCACAACATTTTCAAGTTTTGCATTTTATGCTTTACAAATGAGTTTTGTAACTTCTTTGGCATTCATCTGTGCTAATATAATACCTGGCCTTTTGGGTGTTCTTTTGGGGAGAGCCTTTATTATCTATCTTGGAAGCAGGTGGTAAGAATCATATACTCTTTAGTTCTTGTTGTGGGTATTGGAGGAGCCATTGGTGCCATATTAAGATACATCGTATCTGGAATGATACCCAGATTATCAGTCATTCCCACAGGTACTCTATCTGTAAATATCATTGGGAGTTTTATACTTTCCTATTTTATTTTTTCGGGAACCAATGGTGATATTGTTCATTTTGTCAATATAGGAATATTGGGTTCATTTACAACCTTTTCTACTTTTTCCTATGAAAGTTTTCGTCTTATAGAAGAAAATGAACTAAAGTATTTTGTTATAAATGTAGGGCTTAATGTGTTTATGTGTTTTGTCGCAGTGAAAGCCGGCCAGCTACTAGCAAACTTAATCTAATAAGCAATAGAATATAATAAGATAATGAAGTATGTTATTCTCAGGATCTACCTTAGCGAAAAGGACACGTATAAGGGAAAGTCTGCTTACCATGCAGTCATTGAATTTTTAAAAAATGCAGGAATTGCTGGTGCAACTGTACATCATTGTATAGCGGGCTATGGTGTAGATCACATAATCCACACAGCAAATGTACTAAGGCTTGGGTCAGACTTACCCATAATAGTTCAGGCAGTTGACGCTGAAGATAAGATTCGGGCAATTATTCCGGAACTACGTCAGATACTTCCTCGGGAGCTCATGATTCTGCAAGATGTAGAAATAATACCTCCTTTATCAAAAGAATAGTGATAATACTTTCAATTTTTAGATCACCTGTACAGCACCAATGTGTTGCCTCTTATTTCTATTAACTGTGAATTTGTTGCAGCAGAAAGTTCTTCAGCAATCTGCGCTGTATTTTGTCCTTCTCTGCAGCTTTTTAATAATTTTATTTTTATGATATGATTGGATTTAAGCTGCTTCTTGACTTCTGCTATCAATGATTCGTTGATTCCATTCTTACCAACATTTATGATTGGTTTCAATTGTGAAGCTTTAGCTTTCAGTTCATATAATTTCTCTTTTTCCATAGATACACCTGATTATTTTAATTTTTTAAAATTCCAAATTTGTTTTGTATATAGTTTGCACAGAGGATTTTTTACATATATGAAGACAATAGTATAATTAAAGGCAAATAAGCCATATTGAATTTAGTGTGGAATCAATGGGGGAAATCAATTACATCTTTTTAGTTTAAGGCAAAGGCCTTCAATCTCATATTCAAACCAAGGTGTAGCTTTTGGAGTTAATCCCACTACTCTTATACAGTGATGCTCACCACTTGCACGGATTTCTATCATTCCATCAAAAAGCTGCTGCAGAGTAGTTAATGTTTGCTGATCATGCATTCCATCTTCTACAACATATATCCCCAACCCATTTGCTGCTTTCACTCTGCCAGTGAAGACATGAAGGAACTTAAAAACTGTCTGTAAATTGGAATACATCAGGATAGTTGAAAGAGAATTTATACAAAGCCTGTTCTGAGCTATCTTTTTCTTCATCACAAAATCTTCAAAAAACTGGCTTATCTTGACACCAATACCTGTTAAATCCACCGGACTTGATGCCCTTTTAATCTTTTCAGTTTCAGGAGCGCCCATCCCAAGGGTCTTAGTTACACAATCAACCACTCCTATATTAGCTTCAGACATATTTATTCCATTTCTCTCAAACCATTCAAAAAACCTTTCACCTGGTTCCCGGGTGGATACCATGATGGAAGAATTACCACCCCTTAGGCCATTATAAATTATCACATTGAGAATTTCATCTTTAGAACTCATAGGAGGGCCTATCATCATAATATTTGTTCCCTCCCTGATACTACCAAGGATCTCATCCAGCTCTTTGATGCCTAATGAATATCCTGTCATGTAAAACCTTCTGAGCAATTATATTTGTTAGTTACGATTAACTTATCTATACACTTGGTAAATTGTCTCCATCTATAATATCTTTACTGGTATATAACAGGTATTATAGGAAGTTCATGCGCCACAATGGTACTTAAAAAGTAGCCCTAAGATGTTTTAAGATATGTCCTGCTTCAGGGAGAATCACTTTAGAAAATGCAAGTTTCACGGCATTCGGAGATCCGGGAAGACAAAATATTACTTTATTCTTCACAACTCCTGCACATGCCCTCGTAAGAATTACTGAACTGCCTATTTCCTCCATACTGAGGTATCTGAAATATTCCCCAAAACCCTCTATTTCTTTCTGGAACAGAGGAGATATAGCTTCTATGGTCACATCATCAGGACTTAATCCAGTGCCTCCACTGGTTACTATCACATCCACATCTTCATCTATCAACCGGCAAATAAGATCCCTGATGATAACAGAATCATCAGAAATCAAAGAATAGGACACAACCGAATGACCATATTCTTGTACCAAAGCAAACATCATCTTTCCCGATAAATCATCTGCTTCTTGAGGATTTTTTTTGGAACCATATTTATTAAATCTAGATGTAGAAATGGTGATGAGTGCAAATCGTATATTTTTTTTTGTATGTTGCTTGTGAGATTGGGGGGTTGAAGATTCCATATGTGGAGTCAATATAGAAAAGAATCTATATTAATTACGCGACAGACATCCATAGAATACAGGCTGATAAGAGTTAGAGAGTTTGGGTAGCTGAGAATAAAACTTATTAACTGTGAGGTAATAAGAGATGACCTCATAGTCAAAGTATTTACCTGATGATTCAATAGATTAAAATACTTACATTATCTATAAGGAGCCAGATTCTATAATTTGGGAACTTATTAATAACTAAAAGGAGATTTTATTCATGGTAAGAAAGCCAGCAAGTATGTACAGGAACGTCAAACAACGTTCATTCACCCGTAGAGAATATATGGGTGGTGTTCCGGGAAGCCAGATCATCCACTATGATATGGGAAGTAAAACTGAGGATTTCCCTGTAAAACTATCTCTGGTTGCCAAGGAGAAATGTCAGATAAGACATACTGCTCTTGAAGCTGCCCGTATCACCGCTAACAGAGCTATAATGAATACTGCGGGGCGTACAGGATATCATCTTAAGCTCCGACTGTATCCGCATGAAGTACTCAGAGAGAACAAACAGGCAACAGGTGCAGGTGCGGACCGTGTTTCAAGTGGTATGAGAGGAGCCTATGGAAAGAATGTGGGAACTGCTGCCAGAGTTTCGGCTGGCCAAAAGATTTTCACAATTTCTGTGAATAAAGAAAATTTTGTTCTTGCTAAGGATGCTCTAAGACGTGCTGGTCAGAAACTTCCCACACCAGTAAGGATAGTAATTGACCAGGGAATGGAACTTGTACAGTAAATCTTTATAGCCGGTGTTCCCGAGGAATTAAAATGGATAGTTATGAGAAACTGCTTGACCGCGCGTTGGCCGATCTACCGGATATGGAAACAACTGGTGAACGTTTTGTGGTCCCAGAACCTAGAGTATTGGTAGAAGGAAAAACCACTATTCTGGATAATTTTGGTAACATAGCGGATGTATTCAATAGGGACCCGGATCATTTAATGAAGTATCTGACTCGGGAACTAGGTACAGCGGGTAAAATAGAAGGAAGCAGAGCCATATTTCAGGGGCGTTTCACTAAAGAAATGCTAAAATCAAATATAGATGCCTATGTTGAAGAATATGTAATCTGTTCTGAATGTGGACGCCCTGACACACAGCTTGTAAAAGTAGACAGAGTACAAATGCTCAGATGTTCAGCATGTGGTGGTCACAGACCTGTAAAAAAGAGAAGAGTTTTATCCCAGACACCAAAAGATGAGATAGAAGAAGGGAAAGAATATGAACTAATGATCGATTCCGTTGGTTCAAAAGGTGATGGAATAGCTAAGTTAGCCAAATACACCATATTTATTCCTAATGCATCTAAAGGACAAACTGTTAAAGTCAGGATAAAGAGAATAAGTGGAAACCTCGCTTTTGCAGAGAGAGTTTGAGACAATATTATATCGAGCACTGCTATAATATAATAAATAATATATTAGCTATCTCATATACTTTAAGGTTCTTTGCGGCAAGTAACATGTAATACTTTACTAACTCTTTAGCGTTATAGACTGATTGAACAAATTTTTATTGAGGCTGCACATTTCTGCTAATGCATGTATTAATATTCAAATTGATTTTTTATTTATTTTTATAAAAGAGTGTTTTTTCTTCACAACACTTATCTTTAGTGAAAATAAATATGAGCAGAATAATTTCAATCACTAATAGTACCATTGCAGAAGGTGTAGTTTCTTAATAATGGATTAGAACAAAAGATTATGTTTCCTGCTAATCCTAAGAGGAGATGTATCAAAAAAATATGCACTATATAGGTGTAAGTGAGGAAGCTATAATCCTGATGAACTTCTCCTCCCAGAGAATATTCCATCTCTGCAGCAAAAAAAAGGAGAATATCAATGAATTATAAAGAATACGCCCTCGATAATCCTGCAAATGATATAAATCTTATATCTATACCTGGACTCACTATTAAATTAAATAAAAACGAGGAATTTCTTAAACTTGAAGCTAAAGGCGGTCTTAAAAGAGCATGTACTCCTCTTATAAATATGATAAATTCACGTCTCAAAGAAGAAAAACCTGCTCTGATAACTGAAAACTATATTGTTGCATCTACCTGGCTTCCCCCTATCCCAAGTAAAGTATTCAACAGATTGCTGCTTGCCGAGATTCAGAATACCCTTGGTAGATATATACCGGAGACTGTCTCTTTTGAAATTACACGCAAATGTAAGTGTAAATGCGAGCATTGTGTAATAAGCGGTGGAGAAGGTGAGCTTGATACCTCCACCATTAAAATGGTTATTGATGAAGCACTTGATATGGGAGCCTTTATAATTACTTTCACAGAAGGTGACCCTATGCTTCGTGATGACATTTTTGAGCTTATCGAGTATGTAGATAAAGAACGTGCGATAGTCAATATGTACACACCTGGTACGGAAATGACCCTTGAAGCTGCAAGAAAGTTAAAAAAGGCTGGTTTATATAATCTTTTGGTAAGTATTTATTCTACAGAACCCAAAAAACATGACGAAATCCGCAGGCTTGAAGGTGCCTTTGAAAAAGCCACATCTGCAATTAAAATGGGGCTTGAAGCTGGTTTGCTGGTTACTATGTGTACACATGTTTCTCCCAAGAATATTGATGAGCTACCAGCAATGTATGAAATGGCTAAGTCGTTAGGTGTGCATGAATTCTCCCTCTGGGAAAGTATTCCAAAAAAACCAGATGATCCAATACTTTCTGATCTGCAACGTAAACAGATTCTGGACATGTACCAGTATATCAACTCTTCAAAGGGCTGCCCACGCATATTTGCAAACACCTATTTTGAAGGTCGTATGGTAGGATGTATGGCTGGACAGAGATGGATGCATTTATGTGTAGAAGGTTCTGTCAAACCTTGTCCTTACATTCCATTCAGTTATGGTAACGTTCGTGAAGAGTCACTTAAGAATATATGGAAAAGAATACGTAAAAGTTCACATTACCGAGGGGAGCGTTATACCTGTAAAATGCACGAACCTGCCTTTCTTGAATTGGTGAGAAGTATACCAGCGGGCGAGTCCACACCATATGATTTCAGGTTGCTGGAAAAATAGATAGAATAATATCACCCACAACAAGAACATTTACATATAACTACGTGTTTCTAATATTGCCTTATAGCCATCGGTAATTAAATTATGAACTAATATAAAAGGTCCAGATTAGGTATGAATGCAAAAATCGATCCATGGAGCTCTACAAATATTTTAAACTATTCAAAATTATTCGAAGATTTTGGGATAATGCCTTTTGATAGTATGTATTCACGGATAGATAACCCACATAGATTAATGCGCAGAAAAGTTATCTTTGGCCATCGTAGTTATGAATATGTGCTCGATGCGATGCAGAATAATGAACCATTCGCCGTAATGAGTGGATTCATGCCCTCTGGACGTATACATCTTGGTCACAAAATGGTAATGGAAGAGATAATATGGCATCAGCAAAAAGGAGCTGATGCCTTTGTAGGAATAGCCGATCGTGAAGCTCACGCTGTAAGAGGTATATCATGGGAAAAATGTAGGGAGATCGGTATCAATGAATATATAATAAGCCTTATAGCTCTTGGTTTTGAACCTTCTGGACATATTTACTTTCAGTCACGTTCAGAGAATGTGAAAGATCTTTCCTTTGAACTTGGTTCCAAGGTAAATTTTTCAGAATTGAGTGCTATATATGGATTTACGGGAGAAACGAGTGTCTCTCACATGGTTAGTGCAGTTACTCAAAGTGCTGATATTCTTCAGCCTCAGCTTGAAAAATATGGCGGACCAAAACCCACTGTTATTCCAGTAGGTGCTGACCAGGACCCTCATATACGTCTTACGCGGGGACTTGGACATAAGATGAACATGTTTAAAATAGAAGGCAGAGAAGATAAGGATGGCAACCGTTATTTCAGCATACGCAGTAAAGCAGCTCCTCAAGAGGCATTGGAGGAACTGAACAGTATAATTCCAGGTAATACAAAACTTTTTGAGGGGCATCTGGATGTTTTTGAGGTAGACAATTTTGAGAAATTGTTAAAGACCGTGAGAGACGTTGAGCTTCGTTATGGAGGATATGCATTTGTTCCACCTGCTGCCACGTACCATCGTTTCATGTCAGGCCTTCAGGGCGGAAAAATGTCAAGTAGTATTCCTGAAAGCCATATAGCTCTTCTTGAAGATCCAAAGGATGCTGCAAAAAAAGTAAAACGTGCAAAGACTGGAGGCCGTATTAGCCTTGAAGAACAAAAGAAAATGGGAGGAGAACCTGACAAATGCTCTGTATATGAACTTTTGCTTTTTCATCTTATTGAGGATGATGTGGAGCTTTTGCAAATACGTGAGGAATGTATCACAGGGCAAAGAATGTGTGGTAGTTGTAAGAACCTGGCAGCTGAAAGAATGGAAAAGTTCCTGAAGGATCACCAAGAGAAAAGAGAGATTGCCAGGGAAAGATTAGATGAATATTATTTATAAAATAGGGATACTCTTAACCACAGGTGTGAAAATGAACCACCAGTATAATCTTACTACTAACGAGAAAATTGTTCTGATAAATCTGGAAAATAAAGATAATTTAACTCCTTCAGAACTTGCGCAGATTGCCGGGCTGAAAATAGAAACTGTAGTCCAGTCTTCGTTTATGTTACAGGAAAAAGGGTTTGTTGAAGTGTCAGAGCAAATTATCGAAACCTACAGTTTGACTCCTGAAGGTAAAGAATATGCAATATCTGGCCTTCCAGAGAGGCAAATGATTTCAGCCCTATGCGGTCCTACTTCACTGGAAGAGCTAAAAAAGAAGTTATCACCTCACATAGTAAGTATAGCTACCGGATGGCTTCTCCGTAAAGGATGGGGCAGCATTGAGCAGGGAAATGTTATTCCCACGGGAAAAGCCCTTGTAGGTGATGATGAAAAAGCTCTTGCCAATTTGAGTAGTGGCATGGTAACGATTGAACAGATAGGAGTAAACAATACGACTATCCAGGATCTCATGAAACGCAAACTTATAAGCCGAAATGAAGATAAAGTAAGGTATATTGGTCTTACACCCAAGGGTAAAGAGATCCTGCAACATGGGATTACCTTAGATGAAGAGATTTCTCAGCTGACTTCGGAAATACTAAAAAGTGGAGAATGGAAAGAGAAAAAGTTCAGGCCTTATAATATTCACACACCACCGCGTGCTATTTATTGTGCAAAAGTGCATCCATATCAGTGTCTTATAGACCAGATGCGGCAGATATTTCTGGAAATGGGTTTTACTGAAATCAAGGGAGATATTGTGCAGAGTTCTTTCTGGAACTTTGATGCTCTTTTCCAGCCACAGGATCATCCAGCAAGGGAAATGCAGGATACCTTCCATCTTGAAGGAACTTCAGAACTCCCTGAGGAATACAAGGACAGGGTGTGTGCCATGCATGAACACGGCGGGGATCTTACATCAAAAGGATGGGGAAGCAAATGGAGCGAAGAGATTGCCTGTAAAAACGTACTAAGGACTCATACAACTGCCGTAACTATCAAATACCTTGCAGATAACCCATATCCTCCGATTAAGGCTTTTTGCATTGACAGAGCATACAGGCGAGAGACTATTGATCCTACTCATACACCAGAATTCGAGCAACTGGAAGGTGTGGTCATGGATAAGGGTATGACCTTTGCTAACCTTCTGGGCTTGCTTGCAGAATTCTATCATAGAATGGGGTTTAAGGATGTGCGCTTCAGGCCTGGTTATTTCCCATATACTGAACCCAGTGTTGAACCTGAAGTATTTGTTGAAGGGCTCGGCTGGGTGGAGCTGGGAGGTGCGGGTGTGTTCAGAAAGGAAGTTACACATCCTCTTGGAATCAAGTACCCTGTACTTGCCTGGGGTCTGGGCGTAAGCCGTCTGGCAATGCTTAAACTGAATCTAAAGGATCTGCGCGAACTATATCAATCGGATATTGACTGGATACGCAAGACACCCTCGCCCAAGCTCTGATAGCTGAGCATTTTTTATTTATCCATTCTCTAAGTCTAAAATTTTAGATTTTGCTTAGTATGTACTATACCCATGATGTATGCTGGTATACATCCTATTGCTGTACAGGTTTCCAAAGATATTCCGGCTGAAGTGATATCAAGATGCAGGTTAGCCTGTTTGAACATTTCTTTGGGAAGACCTTTTCTGCCAAGACCAATTAACAGCAGATAAGAGCTTTTACTGAGTATTCCGGTTGCTATTTCCTCTGGAGATACAGCACGTTTCTTTTCAGGTTTTGAGGTTGTTACAACAGCTGTGCCGAACTGAGGCTGAAATCCTTTTTTAGGCAGCTCAAATACAAAGAAATGACCTTTCTCGTACAGCAAGCGAAGATATTTACCTGATTCACCAATCGTAGTATTATCAATAACGTATTCCACAAGTTCTTCAGCCGATTTATGGAAAGGAAAATCATATAATGCAAGCCTAAACCCAAAAGCATGGCAGATAGGAGCTGCCCTTGCAATGGCACGGTAGTGAGCATCCAATACTTTGATTTTGTCATATGTATTGACTATTCCCATTGTTAGCATATTCCTGTCTCCTCAGCTTCAGACACATAACAGCTTGTTTACAAGAGGTAAATCTATTGCAATCTGCACAATCAGACCATAACTGTTTTTTTATATTGTTCTCCAGTGCAACAAACCCCATCTTTTCGAAAAAAATCGGTACTGTGGTTCTTATATATATGCGTTCGTAACCTTTGCACATGCAAGAAACAACTCCTCTCATCAACAAAGCACCTATACCTTTCCCTCTGTAATTAGGATGGACTGCAATGGTATTTAATTCCGGACATTCTGTATCCTTGAAACAGGCAATACCAATTATTTTGTTTTCACATACTGCCACTATACAATCACTGTATTCAATTCCCTCAGTATCCAGGAAATAAACAGATGCAATGTAGTTAATATGCTGCATGTCCTCTGCTGCAGCATGTCGAATATAAATATCATTTGCTGATAACTTCGTCAAGACTTCCACTCCTGAAACCTTCCAGATCAAGGGTCACATAATAAAACCCAAGACTTTTAAGTTGATGCACAATTTCATCTTTATTTTCAAGAATTCTTTGAAGATCTGAGCTTGTTATTTCTATTCTGGCAATATCTCCATGATCCCTTATTCTGAATTGAGAAAAAACTAAGGTAGAAAGATATTCTTCTGCAAACTTTACTCTCGAAATCCCTTCTTTTGTGATTTGCCTCCCATAAGGAATACGTGATGCAAGGCACGGTGAAGAAGGCTTGTCTGCAACTGTCAGCCCCATATATTCCGCCATTTGTCTGATCTCTGACTTAGTAACCGAGAACTGAATAAAAGGTGACATGACCACTTCACCCATTTCCAAAACGGCCTGCATGCCCGGCCGATTACCCAGTGTCTCTGTTATATTAGTACCTTCAATTAAGACACTGTATCCTTCCTTGCAGGCTATCTTTAAGAGGATTTCAAGAATTGATTTCTTGCAGTGGTAACATCTTTGAGGAGAGTTTTCTACGAAACCGAGTATTTTAAACTCATCAAAATTAACAATTCTGTGCTTTATTCCAATTTCTCTGGCCACATCTTTTGCCTTTTGTATCTCCTGTGCAGGTAAAGAGTACATGTTAATAGTAACTGCCAGCACGTAATCACCCAGTGCATCATAGGCAAGTTTAGCAAGAACAGAACTGTCCACTCCTCCTGAGAAGGCTACTAATGCGCTTTTCTTTGAAAAAATAGATTCTTTAATCTGTTGCATCTTGTCAAGAAACATCTGTAATGTCTATCACAGAAGATGTATATGTAAATCTCGCCGACCACTAAAGATAAAATGCGGGGATGTAATTATAATTACAGATAGCGGTGATTATAATGAAACTTTTTGGAACAAATGGAGTAAGAGGCATAGCTAATGAGTATATGACACCTCAAATGGTAATGGATATTGTGAGAAGCTTTGGTACTTTTATGGGTAATAAAGGCACAGTTGCCATCGGTAGAGATACTCGTATTTCTGGTGAAATGCTGAAAGCTGCCGCAATTGCAGGTGCCTTGTCATCAGGACTTACAGTTATAGATGTTGGCATTGGCCCGACACCTTCCATACAATACTATGTGCGACACCATGCAGATGCAGGAATAGTGATCACTGCATCCCACAATCCCAGGGAATATAATGGCATCAAATTAATAGATGGTGATGGAACTGAGATTTCCAGAGAAGACGAGAAAAAGATAGAGCAAATATACTTTACCAAAGAGTTTAAGTCTGCGCCATGGCAATATACCGGGGATCTCAGGCATGACCTCAATGCTAATGATCTTTACATAAAAGGCATCATCAACGCTATAAATGCAGATGTTGTGAGAGAGAAGAAATTCAAGATAATAGCAGATACAGGATGTGGAGCCGGATCTCTTACTTTACCTTTCCTGCTGCGTCAGCTGGGATGTGAGGTTATCTCTATCAATGCTCAGGTAGATGGTACATTTCCATCACGTAATCCGGAACCTACTCCTGATGTACTCACACAGCTCTCAGAACTTGTAATTAAGGAAAAAGCAGATATGGGAGTAGCTCATGATGGTGATGCCGATCGTGCTGTGTTTTTTGATGAAAATGGAAAATTCATCGATGAAGAAGTATTGCTTGCTATGATGGCGAAATATGTATTGGAACAAAAGAAAGGAACTATAGTAACTCCAGTGAGTTCTTCCCAGAGAATGCTTGATATAGCGAAAGAGGCGAATGTAGATCTTATATGGACAGCTGTTGGTTCTATTAATGTTGCGCGTAAGATGATGGAACTAAAAGCTGTGTTTGGTGGGGAAGGTAATGGAGGACTTATTTTCCCGGAGCACCAGTATTGCAGAGATGGTGCTATGTCCTGTGCAAAATTA
This sequence comes from Methanomethylovorans sp., assembly GCA_014361205.1. Lineage (GTDB taxonomy): Archaea > Halobacteriota > Methanosarcinia > Methanosarcinales > Methanosarcinaceae > Methanomethylovorans. The sequence continues at coordinate 41,923 of JACIVZ010000001.1, forward strand.
CTGGAAATAATGGCAAGTGGTAAGAAACTTTCTGAAATGGCAATGAGCGTACCAGTATATTTCAATTCCAAAACAAAGGTGGAATGTCATGAACCAAAAAAAATCGTTGAAAAAATCAAGGAAGATATCATTTTGAAGAACATAAAAGTTGATACCACAGATGGAGTAAAAATTTGGTATGAAGATGGATGGGTACTGATCAGACCATCTGGTACTGAACCTATAATACGCATATTTGCGGAATCAAGAACAAAAGAACGTGCTATGGAACTTATGAACGAAGGCGTTCAAGTGGTAAAGAATTATGGATAAATTTACTCTATGCTTTTCCCCTTGACTCTCCAAGAACTATTCCGGTAGCTATTAGGTGAGCAACTCTCAGGGGTTCTGGGATGTTGCTTCTGGTGGCTGTAAGATTCACTATCCTTGCTGCATGTTGTGCTTCTATTCCTGCACATTGTATGTACACAGGATTTAATTTATCCTTCGTTTCCACTTTTGTTATACTTCCAGCTCTAAGTATTATATCCATTCTTTTTTTGGGTTCTGGGAGATGAATCAATGCGTCTTCTATCTTCCTGAAATTTGGAAATGATCTCATAACTACCACTATGGGAATGTTCGTTATTTTCCATAAGTGATTAATGTCCACAGGATTGAAACCAGCATATGTAATGCCATCTAGCATTATTACTCGTATCTGCCTCCAATGTTTACTGGAGATTACCATTTCTGAAATTATATTCGTACTATCCATCCCATCCTTTGTGACATACGAGCTCATTACCCCATCCAGCCAACATCCCCCTCTGAAAAAGGCACCTACTATCATAATCTGATCACTGATTAAGGGGGAATCATCTATAGCTAATACTCTGATCTCATCTTTTATATGGAATAATCTTTGCATGTGCACAGGAATATATTGTCTGCTGACAAAAAAAATCAATGGTCAGCCAAAAATCAACCGAACATTGTCTGGGGTTGATCAGTGGTCACCTGATATGAATATTTTACAGGCGACATTACTTTCTTGACTGATTTGAGGAAGTGTTCCATTTCTACCTGATCTTTGTCTTCCCTGACAGCAAGCATACCAGCTTCCATTGCAATGGCACTAAGATCTGCACCACTTACTCCTTCAGCAAGAATGGCAAGCTTCCTAAAGTCAATGTCCTTTGCAATTTTCATTTTTCGGGTATGGATTCTAAGGATTGCCTCTCTTGCATTGACATCGGGCATGGGCACATTAACAATCCTGTCGAATCTGCCTGGACGCAGTATAGCTGGGTCGAGCACATCCAGACGATTTGTTGCGGCAATTATCCTTACCTCTCCGCGATTGTCGAAACCATCCATCTCGGCAAGTAGCTGCATCAAAGTACGCTGGACTTCCCGGTCAGCACCATTTGTATCATTAAGACGCCTTGAGGCAATGGCATCAAGCTCATCTATGAATATAATTGAGGGAGCTTTCTTTCTTGCCATGGCAAAGATCTCACGCACAAGCTTAGCACCGTCTCCTATGTATTTTTGGATTAATTCTGACCCGACTACTCTTATAAAAGTAGCTTCTGTCCTGTTTGCCACTGCTTTAGCCAATAAAGTCTTTCCTGTACCTGGTTCTCCAAAGAGCAATACCCCCTTTGGAGGTGATATTCCTATTCTGGCAAATGCTTCAGGCTTTGTTAGAGGTAATTCAACTGATTCGACTATTTCCTGTATCTGATCGTCTAGACCACCTATCTGGTCATAATCCACATCCTGAGGATTTACCACTTCCATTGCATTAACAAGAGGCTCCTCAGTGAAAGGTATAACATCGACCACTGCCAAAGTTTGCTGGTTTAGTGCAACTGTAGCCCCCGGTACCAGATATTCGTCATCAATGAACTGTGACACCCCTACTAAGAATTGAGGGCCTGTACTACTCTTTACAAGTACTTTGTCATTACTTATGACATCTATTAATGTTGCAACTACAAGTGGTGCAGTTTTCAACCGATCTATTTCAGCCTGCATCCTGCGAACTTCACGTTCAAATTTGAGCTTCTGGCTTTCTACATATCTTTTTTCCGATTCCATCTGGTCGCATTGCTCTTTAAGAAGATTATTACGTGATTCCAATTGTTTCATGCGGTCCAGCAGGTATTTGGAAAAATCTTCGTCATTTTCTGAACCAGGATACTCATAGTTTTTCTTATCAGCTCCTGAAGGAGCAAACCTTTTTGCATCTGCTTCACTGGTCTCGTTCATACAGCTCCGAACATTATTTAAGCGCATAGGATATATAGCCCTTTCGAAAAAAACGTTATGTAGCTTTTAAGAGTGATTTGTGTATGCAATGTGAAATATGCGGTGAAGATATTCGCGGAAGCCCTTTTAAGATAAATATAGATGGTGGAGAACTGACTGTATGTACTAAATGCTCTCAATATGGCACACCTGCAGGCAAAAGGACACCTGTTTCGAGAAAGATTTCACCCGTACAACCAACTTCTGTGAGACCGAAAAGATCTCAGAGGACAGGATTTGAAAGATTGTCTGAAGAGATTGTAGATGATTACGACCAAATAATACGTGAAGCAAGAGAAAGGCATGGATGGACAATAGAAGAACTTGCAGCGCAAATTAAGGAAAAGGCAACTCTAATTAGGAAATTTGAACGAAAAGAGCTTGTTCCTGAAGACAGCGTAAGGGAAAAGCTTGAGCGTATCCTTGAGGTCAAACTGATAGAGAAAATTTCAGATGATGACTGGAAAGTGAGCAAACACCATAAAGGAACAACCCTTGGGGACATCGTAAATATAAAGAGAAAATGAATTTGAGCTAAGCTATTGCGTGATACAAATGAACCTTAAAAATAAAAAACTGGGGATTATCGGAACAGGTAAGATGGGGTCTTCACTTATAAAAGGACTCTGTAATTCAGGTATAATACTTCCTTCAAATATCTATGCAAGTGATGTGTATGATGTTGCTCTTGAAAAAATGAGGACAGAGCTTGGAATTAATGTGTCCAGTGATAATAATTATACCGTAAACAATGCAGATATAATCATACTTGCCGTCAAACCTCAGATAATAAAGCGTGTATTGAAATCAATAAAAGACAATATTACATCTGAAAAACTTATAATCTCTATAGCTGCGGGCGTTTCTCTTCAAGACATAGCAAAGGAACTTGCTCCAGAAACAAGGATCATCAGAGTAATGCCAAATATTGCCGCAACTGTTTCTGAGGCTGCATCTGCAGTGTGCCCAGGACAAAATGCTTCCATGGAAGACACTGAAATTACTCTTGAGATTTTCGGTTCCGTAGGAAGTGCTATCATAGTTCAGGAAAAACTGATGGATGCGGTAACTGGACTTTCAGGAAGTGGCCCTGCCTATATATTTCCAGTGATTGAAGCTATGGCCGACGGGGGTGTATATGAGGGGCTGGATAGGGAAAGTGCTCTTTTGTTAGCCGCTCAAACTGTACTTGGTGCAGCAAAAATGGTCATAAAGTATCACGAACATCCGGGTCAACTAAAAGATATGGTAACCTCACCTGGAGGAACCACTATAAGAGGACTGCGAGAATTAGAAGAAAGGGGGGTAAGAGCAGCCTTTATGAACGCTGTTATTGCGTCTGCAAATAGATCCAGGGAACTTGGTGAATAAAATCTAATGGAAAACTATATATTTAAATAGAATTTAGTAAATGTTGAGCATTTGAAATTTAAAATAACAAAATTCTTATATAGAGAATTGTAAACTATGTTTGATCAAAAGGGGGATTGTAGTTTGGCCAGAGGGATTGACATAAAGTCGTTTGCTGTCATAAGGGCAGACAATGCAGACAAGGTAAATGTAGCACTGCATGATCTTGAACACTATGGTCATCTACGTTTTCTATCAAAGCCTAAGCGTATAGAACCTCAGTACGCAGATAATGTACTTGTAAGTGTGGTAGGAGTACCGCTGAAATCCAAATGCAACTCTGCGGCACTAGTAGAACTAGATAATAATGCGGGGGCAGCTATAAGTAAACTTCGTAAGATCCATCCGCCTGCTCACATTGTAATTGTGAGTCCTCGGCATAAAGTATACGAAGAATTAGTGGATAAAGCTGAACTATATCCAGAATTTGAACGTAAGTTTGCTTCCCATAGTAGTACGCAGTCGGCTTCTTATGGTTAAGTGAAAACGTTGTCATTAGTGTCATCGAATTGATATTTCGGATCAGCTATTTGCCTAAGTTTTACAACATGACTATATAGGCTTTCCACGTCCTTTATATCCTTCTGCACAAGGGACAGAATTCTTTTCCTTAGCTGGTGCTTTATTTTGACACCATAATGTTCCAAATTATCTGATAACTTATTTTCAAGGATCACGCCCCGTCTATCCCAGTCTGTCAATATTACAACCTCTTTTTCAGTTGCAGCAACTTTTTCACATATTTCAGCTAGTGGATGGCGAGTAACAAGTTCAATTCTTCCTTTTATACCTAATTCTCTCAGTGATGCCATATCACGCTGGCCTTCGACAAGAATAATATTTCCTGCAGTGGAGAAACATAGAAGTTCCTCCAGTAACTCTTCAATAAGCTCAAGACGTCTTCTATATACAAACATAGGAGCCTTGAGAGTTTTCTCACTGCCTGGCATTCTGTATGTTTTCAAATTCTTTGACATGTGAAATTGATCTTCCTCAGTAAATATAATTCCCAACTTGATAAATATTATCATCTTTCAGTATTATCATCCTTCTATAATCTGAACCATACTATTTTCCCTACATTCCGATAATTGGTCTGGTTTACGGAATTGTTCAAACTGTTCATAATATCTTGCCCTTTCAAGTAAACCATTGAATAGGATATCCATGTTTTTCACCTCGATATAATCTGTGATAGAGAGATATATTAACAGGTTCCAAGCTCTATGAAAGTATTATATTGACGAAAGCATTATTTAGAAACATCAACCCTTTATCTTTTTACCAAGAACAGATAATGCAAGATTCATATCGACTTTTTTTATGAGAATTGATTTCTGGTTGTTCTTAAATCCACTTATGATGATTACAGAAGAACTGGGCACTTTGAATATATATGCCATCTGTTCTATCAGTTGCCCATTAGCCTTTCCTTTTTGTGCAGATTCAGAAAGCTTAACCTCAATTCGCTTTCTCCAGGGATTATATCCACTCGGTACACATACTTGTTTAGAACCTGGAGTTACTTCAATATCTACTATTATTCCATCACTGACTTCTCTTAGGGCATCGGTGAATGGCATGGATATAGAAAATCTCCGTATTTAATAAAAATACATTAAGTTATATGCTGTTAATAAATAATGCTGTGGCCTGACGCACTAACTCCGGGAGTTCATCCTCTGGAGTTTCCGCAGTCACTCCCAGTTTCCCTCGTGACAGGCTCATTTTGCATTATTTTATGTAGCGCATCTTGGTTGACTATACACTCACTGAAAGGCTCTGCCATATTCTTGTGCAAGGACCTATAAATGCGCAGATAATGTTTTTGAATACATATTATATCAATATTGCGCACATTAATGTCCAAGAAATTTATACATAATCTTGGCATAAAATGGTACTTTAAAAAGAGAAATTTTATTAATGATTATGAACATTTACAGCCTCAATGCACATTTCTCATGTGAATAAAAAGATACACTGATGAATATCAAATGGCTGGAGAGCAAATTATTTCTGGAAAAATTATACTGGGACCAGAGCCTGAAGTTATCGAAGGAAATATCTGTCTTAAAAATGGAGTTATAGAAAATATTGAGGAAGAACATACAAGCAGTGAGAACATAATTTCTCCATGTTTCGTGAACTCACATACTCATATAGGAGATTCAGTTTTCAAAGATCCTGTCCTTGGAAATAAGGTTGTTGGTAATCGGTTTGAACGCAACTTGGATTACCTAGTTAGACCTCCCAATGGACTTAAGCATCGTATCTTGAAGAACACTTCTGAGTCTAAACTTATAAAATATATGGAAAAAACCATTGAAGATATGAAAACAACTGGAACTTTTGCTTTTGCAGATTTCAGGGAAGGTGGAATACCAGGAGTAATGGCTTTAAAGTCTGCGCTTGAAGCAAAGAATATAAAATGTCGCATTCTTGGAAGAATAACACGGACCGAAGGTGACATCTCAGATATTGTATATGAAGCTGAAAGAGTACTTTCAGAATCTGATGGATTTGGTATAAGTGGTGCAGGAGATATGGACCTAAAAATACTGGAAAATGTCAGGGAGGTTGCAGCTTCCTACAAAAAAACGTTCTTTATTCACGCAGGAGAAAAGGACAAAAATGATATAGATGCAGCTTTATCTTTTGACCCTGACGCCTTAATACATATGACCCATGCAGAATCAAGGCATCTTAAATATGTTGCAGATGAAAAAAAAACAATAATTATATGTCCCAGGTCAAATTTCATAACTGGTGTTGGAAGAGCTCCTGTAGAAAAAATGCTTGACCTTGGGATTAATGTAGCTGTGGGTACTGATAATGTAATGCTTAATTCTACCAATATGTTCGCTGAAATGGAAGTACTTACCAAGGTATTTGGAATAGATGACAGACAAGTATTTAAGATGTGTACGCTTAACGGTGCATCAGTATTGAATTTCAATGATATTGGGTATATTGAAAAGGGTCTCAGTCCGAAAATTATGATCCTAAATGGCAACTCAGACAACCTTGCGGGTATCACAGATCCCATTAGAGGCATTGTCCGCAGGGCAAGACCTGACGATATCCTTACAATTATCAATTAACACGGTGGAGGTTGGACAATGACAGCCAAATTTAAGAGAATATTTATTGCGACAGACGGTTCTGAACAGAACAGAAGAGCTATCGAGTATGGCATAGAGCTGGCAAAAATTGCCGGGGGAAAAATATTTGCTGGTTACGTAGTGGATACTGCCGCCTTTGCCTCCATACCGATGGATGCCGGATGGGAAATGATGTATGAACTTCTGCAAAAGGAAGCAAATGAAGCTGTACAGATTGTTGCCCAACTGGCAAAAGAAGCAGGCGTGGACGTGGAAACCGTTGTACTTGAAGGACATCCGAGTAATGAAATCATTGATTTTTCCCAGAAAAACGAAATGGATATTATAGTGATGGGTACGCTTGGGAAAAGTGGCCTTGACAGATTCCTACTCGGAAGCGTTGCAGAGAAGGTTACCCGTAATTCAATAGTTCCTGTGTTGGTAGTAAAAGGCGTCTCCTTAAAAAAAGAGTAACAGCGGAAGAGGATCTACATGCCTAAAAACATTAAAGTTTCAGATATAATGGTCAAAGATGTTGCCTATGCCACACTTCCAGGATCAAGGGACGAAGTTCTTGAGATTCTTAAAGAAAAAAGAGTATCCGGTGTGCCTGTATTAAAAGATGGAAAACTTGTGGGTATTGTCAGCAGGTCAAATCTGTTGAAAAACCCTGAAGAAGAACAACTTGCATTGCTCATGACAAGAGATCCAATAAGCATAACTGAGGATAAAGATATCACTGAGGCTGCAAGACTAATCCTACAACATAACATTAGAAGACTTCCAGTAGTTGAAGATGGAAAACTGAAAGGGTTAATCACTGTTGCAGATATTGTGGGAGCTCTTGCAGAGCTGAATCTAACTGATCATGTGGGGCAGTATAGCAGTAATAAATCAGTTCCTGTGTGGAGTGATACACCTCTTAATGTAGTCGCACGAATAATGGAACTTGCAGATGTGAAAGCAGTTCCTGTGCTAAGCTCTGAACTTGAACTTGTGGGAATCATATCAGATAGAGATATTATAAGTGCCAGCATCATTGAGGACTCTGTAGAGATGTCAAACATGTCCAACGGCTCAGATGATGATCACTGGACATGGGAATCAATGCGTGATACAATGAGCATCTACTACAGCGTTTCAAGAATTAAAGTGCCAAAGGTGCTTGCCAGGGATATTATGATCACCAATCTTGTAAAGGCTTCATACATATCTGGGGTAAGCGAATGTGCACTTAAAATGAAACGCAACCGTATAGATCAGGTCCCAATAGTCAATGCAAACCAGAAGTTTCTTGGATTGTTGAGGGATCGGGACTTATTAAAAGCAATTGTAAATATCTGATCCTTTTAGCTGGTGCTGTTTAGCACCTGCTTATGCATGATGGTGACGTTGGATGGAAAAACCTTTTATATACATCAATTCTGCCATGTCTGCCGATGGCAAGATTTCTACATGGCAGAGAAGACAAGTTCGTATTTCCGGATCAATTGACTTTGAGCGCGTTGATCAGTTACGTGCCTCATCAGATGCAGTTATGGTTGGAATTGGCACGTTGCTTGCAGATGATCCAAGTCTTACAGTAAAATCTGCTCAAAGAAGAGAACAACGTAAAGCTGAAGGTCTTGATGAAAACCCAATACGCGTTGTAATAGATAGCCAGGCAAGGACCCCAATAGATGCTGATATTTTTAAAAAAGGGGAGGGACAGAGAATAATAGTGGTTAGTTCTTCTGCTCCTTATAATAAAGTAGAGGCATTGAGAAAGAAATCCAGGGTCATCATAACCGGTGAAAAAAAGGTGGACCTTCCAAGAGCAATGGAAGAGTTGTACAGGCTTGGTATCAAGAATTTAATGGTAGAAGGAGGAGCGACACTCAACTGGGCTATGCTCTCAGGGGGACTTGTAGATGAAATATACACTTTTGTGGGGAACATCATAATTGGCGGACAGATGGCTCCTACTTTAGTAGATGGGGAGGGTTTTACAGAAGCAAATATCCTACCACTTGAACTTTTATCTGCCGAAAAAATAGAGAATGGAATTCTTTTGAAATGGAAGGTTACCAAATTCTAAAAGTAATGACATCATTCTAGATTTATGTAGAAACTTCACAACACATATATTTAGACAATAAATTATACTATGGTGTTATTATATCAACTGGTGGATTATGAAAAAAAATTTTTTCATTTGGATTGTAATCGTATTAATCAGCAGTTCTGGTTGTCTATCTATAAATTCCTCCCTAAATAATAGTACTGTAACTAATGTTCAGGATCGGCAACAAATAGATGAAGCTCTTGTTGCGGGCCCTGTCCTAGTGGAGATAGGCTTTGCTTCCTGTCCTGCCTGTAAAATAATGAAACCTATTATTGAAGAAATCTCCCATGAATATTCTGGAAAGGCAACCGTTATGTACATTGATTCAAGAGAAAATCCAAAATTGGCTGCAAGTTTCAATGTTTATTCTGTGCCTGATATGTTTGTAATATTGAATAACGATTCTGAAGGTTATCTCTACATGACATCTGATGGGAATATTACAAAAAATCGGGAAATGGCAAGGTTTATAGGGGTAACTCAAAAGAAAGCAATTACCAAAACCCTTGAGATGGCCATTGAATTAAGGCAAAATATGTGAAATTACTAAAGATTTATGGAAATAATATGCAAATTACAAACGTTGATCCATTAGTTGTATTACTTGCTGGAATAGTTAGTGTATTTTCTCCCTGTACCCTCCCTCTTCTACCCGCCATATTAGCTTTTTCCAGCACTGAAGAAAGATATAAACCTTTTTCTGTAATATTGGGTTTGATTATTTCATTTACTTTAATGGGAACTGTAACATCGGCTTTTGGAGCGTTAGTGACAGGTTATATACCATATGTGCACCTTATTGCATCTTTTATAATTGTTCTTTTTGGAATGGTAATGTTTTTTGATTTACAAATGTTCAATTTTTTCTACAGATTTACACGTAAGATTCATACTGAAAACCAAGGGATATTTGGTGGTTTACTTCTTGGTTTATGTCTCGGAATTGTCTGGATACCTTGTGTAGGTCCAATATTAGGAAGTGTATTGGTACTTGTAGCTTTAGAGGGTAATCTGATCCGTGGAACATTATTACTTTTCATATATTCCCTTGGATTTGCTATACCAATGCTTATAATAGCATATTCTGCAAATGTATCCTCTATGAGATTAAGCATTATAGCTCGTTATAACTCAATTGTAAAAAAGTTAGCAGGTATATTATTGATAAGTATGGGTATGTGGATGGCATACACTAGTCAGATAAAATTACTATTCTAAAATAAAAATATTAGATGGGTGCTGAGAAATATTTATTCTTCGCAATCATCTTTTGAATTGGCAATTGCCACGAGCTCATTTACACAGGCAACTGCTATAGGAGTTCCACCCCTTGTACCTATACATGTGATTGAGGGTATATCTGTGTCCCTAACAACTTCCTTTGACTCTGCAGCATTCACAAAACCTACAGGTGTTGCTATAACAAGAGCTGGCCTGATACCATGTTCCACCATTCGACAAACTGCAAGAGCTGCCGAAGGAGCATTACCTATAGCCACAATAGAACCCTCCAGCCTGTCTCTGCATGCAAGGAAACCAGCTGCTGTCCTTGTTATTCCAAATTTTTTGGCTATAGCAGCGTCCTTGTCTTCATCCATAACACAGATAATATCAGACTTATGACCTATTTTTGTGATACCGTATTTTACCATGTTAATATCTACAAATATAGGAGCACCTTTCTTCAGAGCTTCAAGCCCTGCTTGCACTGGATTTTTGTTAAAGTGCATAAGATACGCCATAGATAGATCGCCTACTGCAACCATGCATCTTTGCCTGATCCTATCCTCAGGGGTTCTGTCCCCCACTATCTGTCTAGCAAGATTACGACTTTTCATGTAGATAGCTTTTGCCTCATCTGTCTGAGCACCAAGGTCAGTGCAAATATCTATAAGTGTTCGATCCATCTTGATTGTGAACTCAACAAGTTCTTCAAGTGAAGGAGAACCTGAATGGTTTCTATTTTCAGTAGTCATATTTTCTTTGATACCCCCTTGGAGTGATAATCTTTTCTCCGTTACTGCTCTTCCATATCCTGGACTCATTATTAGCTATGAGTATAGTAGTGCTCATGTCCACCCACTCGTTATAGTTCATAACCTCATCCAGAGTAGTAACAATATAATCCTGTTCGGAACCCCTTAAAGCATTTTTTACAAGCCCAACAGGTACTGTTCCATTTTTGTATTTTTTTATTATATTTATTGCCTTTGAGAAATTAGATTTGCGCTGTCTGCTTTTGGGATTATAGAGAGATATTACAAAATCAGCTGAAGCTGCAGCATTCAATCTTTTTTCGATAACTTCCCAAGGTGTAAGCAAATCACTTAAACTTATTACAGCAAAATCATTGACTATTGGTGCACCCAGGACACTGGCCGCTGCTGTGATAGCGGTAACACCCGGTAGCACCTCTATATCCACATCAAGACCTTCATGTTCTGCTACCTCAAGCACGAGACCTGCCATTCCATATATATTGGCATCTCCACCACTGATCATAGAGACTACCTTGTCTTTAGCGAGCTGAACTGCCTTTACAGCTCTGTCTACTTCCTTACCCATGGCACTGCGGATGATTTCCTGTTTATCAATCAGCTCCACTATCTGATCAAGATAAGTACCGTTACCTACAACATAATCAGAGTTCATCAATACATCTCTGGCAGCAATAGTCATTTGGGGTACTGAACCTGGTCCGATTCCTATAATATACAATCTGCCTTTACTGGTGGAGCTTTTATTCTGCAATTGCGATTGTGATTCTTCCATATACTTTCTTCCTTAAGATCAATTTCTTTTTTTCAGAAAGCGCCAACGCAGATGGTTCTGCCACTCCTGTCAAACCGAAACGGTTTGCCTTAGAACCTGATGGCGCATCATAACGATTGATTTCATCCACAGAAAGGAATTTTATATCCTTCCCTAGAAAACTTACAGCTTCGAGTAGTCCCTGCTCATTTTCCTTTAATTTCGATGAAGCAAACATATCAATATCATCTATCTCTTTGCCAACCTCTCTAAGGGCATATTTAATGGCATATATGACTTCTTCTTTATTGACACCTTTTCTTGTCCCGATACCCATTATCATCTGCTTTCCGCCTTTTGTTTTTTCAACACTGACACGTCATCTCCTACTATTACTATTTTGGGACCTTTTATCTCAAGAATTTCTACATCTTGTTCTAGGAGGGAACAGTTTACCTGCCGTGTAGAGTCCTTGTTGACGATATCACAACCCAAAAATTTTGCAATACCTTCCACAGAGTTACGGTTATGAACCTCTGTGGCGGTGGTGATTACAGGAATGGCACCAATTTCTGAAATCCTACGAGCCAGTTCGTTGGCACCATGATGTCCCCCAAGCAATGAAATGGCGAAGTTAAGATTTGAATCAACTACAACTACAGCAGGGTCTTTCCATTTGTTTTGGATAAGTGGAGCTATATCTCTTATCACTATGCCGGTAGCAAAAACAGCCACTATCGCATCATATTCCTCAAATGCTTTTCTGAAGATCTCTTTCTCGTAGATCAGTACATCTGCATCTATATGCTTAGCTATCCTCTGTGCGACTTCCAGATTTCTTTCAAAGGTTATGACAGCGGTTCTTGTGCTATGCCGTATAAGTAAGACCTCCCATAGTTCTTGGGATCCACCACCCCTCCGATTAATATCATGGCTGAACGCTTTATACCTGCATCTTTAACTTTCTGAGCAATGTCAGCCACAGTACCGATTACAATTTTTTGGTCAGGCCATGATGCATGAAAGACAACAGCTACCGGAGTGTCCGGACTATATTCAACTTTTTTCATGATTTCTTCTATCTTCTGTGTACCTAGAAAAACTGCCATTGTGGCATTATGTCTAGACAGTTCCTTGATCTGATCCTCTTCCAATGTTTTTCCCGCAGGTCTTGTGATAATAAGTGTCTCTGTAACATTATTGAGGGTTAATTGGGTCTTAAGTGCTGCTGCAGTTGCAAAAACTGAGGAGACACCTGGAACGATCTCCACTTCAACATTGAATTTTTTTAATTCTTCTATCTGCTCCACTATTGAACCATAGAGAGAGGGATCACCACTATGTAAACGAACTACATTTTTACCAGCATTCACAGCATCTACTATAATTTTGGTTGTTTCTTCCAAGGTGAGTCCGTAACTATCTATTTTCTCACCCTTGGAATAATCAAGAAGCTTTGGATTCACAAGTGAACCTGCATATATTAAAAGATCCGCCTGCTCCAGAAGCTCTTTACCCATGACTGTTATGTACTTAGGATTACCGGGCCCTGAGCCCACAAAATAAACTTTCTTAGACATATTATTAATCCTCTATTACTCTTTTTGCCCGAACACTATGCTGAAGTAATTACCCTTTTCGGGAATCTTCTCTATTTCCTTAATGATAACTTCATCTTCCATGAAAAGACGTTGGACAAAAGTGAATTTATTATAGCCTTCCTTTTTCATGGAGTCGATTATTTCAAGGGGTCTGGTTGCTTTAAGAACAATCTTATAACTTTTTTTGGAACCATCACTCACTTCAAATGATGCATCAATTTCTGCATCAGCTCTGGAAGCAAAGGACGTAATTGAACTTATACCCGGAATAGTAGCGGTCTCTACATCCGGATAGAGTCTGTTCATGACTCTTTTTAGATGTGTGAAAGTTGAGAAAAAATTGGGATCGCCTATTAGTCCGAAAGATACAAGATTATTTCTGGACTCCTTTGCTATGATCTCTGCATTTTTTGCCCATACTTCATTGAGGACATTATAATCGGTAAGCATGGGAAATTCAAGTATTTCCGCCTCTGCATAAGGAGCAACTAGCTCTGCTGCCAGTCTCCCAGGTACATAAACCTTATGGCTTTTCTTAAGGGTTTCTACAGCTTTTAACGTAAGAAGTTCCGGGGATCCCGGTCCAAGTCCAACTCCTATCAACAATTTTTGTTCACCTCTAATTCGTTTTGTCTGTCCCTCCGACAATGATATACACTGGATTTTCAGGCTTGAACATGGTCTCGCCCACAAGATCCACCCCCCGGGACACCATCACATGGATAACCTCATGAAATATACCAAGTTCCTGCATCCTGTGGATGATCTTTACTACGGTCTCTATACGCACAGCATCAACAACAATACGCCGGGCTTTTTTTGCTGCGAGAGCATCCAGCACTTCCAAGATATTCTTAGATCCCCCTACGAAAGCACAATCTACTTTTTCCGCTTGCGCAATGACATCAGAGGATTCGCCAAAAACTAAATTCACATTAGGTATATTAAATGCTTCGAAATTCTTCTTTGCTACTTCAATAGCTTCTTTTCTTGCATCAATTGCAGTTATATGAAGGCTGTCAACAAGTGAACTTGCTTCAATAGATACAGCACCTGTTCCACATCCAACATCAAAGAACCTATCGTAGCTCCTTAATTTTAGCTTAGAGAGAGCGATAGCGATTATTTCTGGTTTTGTTGGGCCGCCGCTTACACGTAAAAGATCAGACATGTTCCACCTAATTTAAGTAAACTGGAGTTCTGGAGTTAAGTAGATATAAGTTGTTCCTCATAAAACTTGTGTAAAATTCTCGTTAACACAAAAGCTTTTCATGTTAAAAGGTTGTTGGATATGACTTGCAAAAGTACTAAAAAATTACTGGTGCTTGGGACTGCCTCGGATGTCGGTAAAAGCATTATTGTGACAGGCCTGTGCAAAATACTTTCAGAAAAATATAAAGTTTCTCCTTTCAAGGCCCAGAACATGAGCCTTAATTCCTGGATAACTGAAGATGGCAAGGAAATTGGCATAGCTCAGGCAGTACAGGCCAAGGCTGCAGGTATTGATCCTACCGCAGATATGAATCCGGTGCTCCTGAAACCTAAAGGAGACAGGACTTCACAGGTTATTATTTTGGGAGAACCTTATGCGGATAAATCGGCAGGCAATTATTATGATTCCATTTCTGAGACCATGGAGGTTGTAAAAGGGGCTCTGGACAGACTTGGCGAGAAATACGAGCTCATCGTCATGGAAGGAGCAGGAGGGGCTGCGGAAATTAATCTGTATGACAGAGACATCGTAAATGTGGGTACTGCAAGACTTACACAGGCCCCCATCATTCTGGTGGGTAATATCGAATCTGGTGGAGTGTTTGCAAGCCTATATGGCACAGTCGCACTATTGCCTGAGGACATCAGGGGTAACATAAAGGGCTTCGTTATCAACAAGTTCAGAGGAGATCCTGCCATCCTGGAGCCTGGGTTAAGACAGCTGGAAGAGATGACCGGAATACCTGTGCTTGGAGTGTTACCTTACTACAAACTCAATATACCATCTGAGGATTCCATGGCCATCACTTCAAAAAACAAAACCACATCCTCAAGCTGCCTGAATGATGTGGATATTGCAGTGATACGACTGCCACGCATATCCAACTTTACTGATTTTGAACCTCTGGAACGCCTAGCAAAGGTAAGGTATGTGGAACTGCATGAGGACCTTGGAACTCCTGACTGTGTAATAATCCCCGGTACCAAGAACACTATCAGCGACCTTTTAGACCTCAAGGCAAGCGGCATGGATAAGCAGATCCGGGAACTGTATGGCAAGGTCCCTATTTTCGGAATATGTGGCGGTTATCAGATGCTGGGAAAGACCTTGCATGACTCAGGCATAGAGAATGGTCAGGAAGCTGATTACGAGGGCCTGGGGCTTCTTGACGTGGAAACGACTTTCGGTGAGTACAAGAAGACAACGATCCAGGTGAGAAAGAAGATAGTTGCAGATGGTCCTATATTCCGTCATATAAAGGGTGAGGAAGTCTGGGGATATGAGATCCACATGGGTAAGACCAAAACTCCAAGAACCGCATTCGGTGACGATGGTAGTATCGATGAGAGCGGTACTGTCATAGGTACATACCTGCACGGACTTTTTGAAAACAGCAACATAAGGACTGCCCTGATGATTTATCTGGCAGAAAAGAAGGGTGTTGAGTTCCATCCCGAGGTGGCGACCACCGAAGAAGAAGCATACAAGGAACTTGCAGATATTTTGAGAAGCTGTCTGGACATGGATAAGATCTATGCGATGATCGAAGCACGTTGAATTTTAAAATCTAAAATGAACGCCTTATTCTGTTAGACACAGATTAAGGCCTTCTGCAAAATAGGCTGAGTGTGGACTGAAGGTGTTTAGCTCAAATACCTCTAATTTGTTATTAAAAGTGTATTTGACAATACTGTTTTTTCCAATGGATCTTGAATACTTGAAAGCAATATATGTCTTTTCTAAAGTATCTCCAATTCCAACAGAAATAGTATTTGTATTACCTATTTTATCCAAGTAATTGGACAGGTCTATCAGATCAACTGCATCGCATTTACATAAGATGCAATCGCCTGCAGAGAAAAGTATTTTCAGGTTTTCATGCTGTAAATAATCCATGACCTTATCAATTGCATTCGTTATCGACATACTTGTCCTGAAAATATTCGTTTCATCATTTTCAAGCAAACATTTCTCGAATTTTTGATTAATGTCATCCCCATCTATAGCTATATATATCAAATCAACCTCCTCCATTCATATATTGGATTTTAATGGATATAATGCATTCTTCAACATTATGCTTTCTAAATATTTTTGAGCTTTAGTTAAATTTGATACATCTTTGTCTTGACGGTTAAGTTTTTATAATATCCGCTTATTTATACATCAATGTACAATTTAAAACATTAATGACTAAATAGGTGTTATCATGCAGTCATACATACAGAAAGTAAGTGCAGGTGAGAACCTGACATTGCAAGAGGCTGAGAAAGCGATTACAGAGATATTCACTCATGCCACAGACGCCCAGATAGCCGGACTGCTCATGGCTTTGAAAATGAAAGGTGAGACTGCTGATGAGATCGCAGGGTTCGCATGCGGCATGAAAAAGGTTGCAAGAAAGATACATCCCGATGTAAAAGGCACACTCGTAGATGTTGTTGGTACAGGAGCAGACAGACATAAAACCATTAACGTTTCCACTGCTGCTGCAATTATTGCTTCTGCCGCCGGAGTGAACGTAGCAAAGCACGGTAACCGCGCAATAACGTCCCTTTCAGGAAGTGCAGATGTTCTGGAACAATTAGGTATAAAAATTGACAAAGAACCTGAAGCAGTTAAAGAGTCCATTGAAAAAATTGGCATAGGATTTATGCTTGCCCCTGTATTTCACCCAGCAATGAAAAGAGTGGCAGGTGTTAGAAAAGAAATGGGTGTAAGGACTGTGTTCAACATCCTTGGACCTCTCACGAACCCTGCAGGCGCAGATGCCCAGCTTATCGGTGTATATGATTCCGGACTTTGCGAGATATTCGCACATGTACTCAGGAAAATGGGTACAAAGCGAGCTATGATCGTACATGGAGACGGAATGGACGAAATATCTAATATCTCAGAGACACTAGTGGCAGAACTGAAAGACGGAAAAATCAAGTCATATACTATTTCTCCTGAAGAATTGGGTATTAAAAGAGCAACGGCCAATGAAATTGTAGGCGGTACGCCTGCGGAAAATGCAAAGGATATAATTTACATTTTCAAAGGAGAAAAAGGTCCAAAAAGAGATGTTGTGGTCATAAATGCCGCAGCTGCACTATATGTTGCCGGTGTTACAGATTCTCTGAAGGAAGCAATTCCCATTGTGGAGCATGTTATCGATTCAGGTAAGGCCATGGAAAAGCTCAGACAGTTTAGCGATAAGACCTTTGAAGGTTTGGAATATGAGAGCGCCTGTAAGAGCGAAGATTTGCGGCATGCGGTGTGCTGAAGACATTGAAAATGCTGTGAAGTTCGGTGCCGATGCAGTGGGCTTCGTTACAGAAGTACCTGTAAACAGTCCCAGGAAGCTTGATGCTGCAACTGCATCATCCCTTATTTCACAGGTGCCACTGTTCGTAGATTCTGTGCTTGTGATTATGCCGGAAAGTGGAGAGGAAGCTATAGAACTTATTGACACATGCAAGCCAGATATAGTCCAGCTGCACAACGATCCTGGCCTTGCAGAGCTTGAATATATAAGAGACAATGCCCGGCAGAAGATCATCAAGACGTTTGCCATAGATGTTAATAAACAATACAAGCCGGAAGATATTCTTCGTGAAATAAAAGCAATCAATGAATTGATAGATAATGATCTTATCGATTGTATATTGCTTGACTCTAGCAAAGACAGAAATGTGGGTGGTACTGGCGCTGTGCATAACTGGTCTGTAAGCAGCCAAATTGTAGAAAATCTTGAATCTCTCGTGATACTTGCAGGCGGTCTGAATCCAGAAAATGTAGGCAAAGCTGTGGAAGAAGTAAAACCTTATGCAGTGGATGTTGCATCGGGTGTGGAGACAAATGGTAAGAAAGATCCTGAAAAAGTGAGCAAATTCATTAAGCAGATAAGGTGTGCAAATGGCTGACTTAGATCTTAGCAAAGAAGATTTTATTTCACTTGTTGAAAAATCAAAAAAACCTGCAATAGTACAGCTTATGGCAAAAGTAGAGAATATATGTACCCCCCTGCAATTATATGCAACATTGCAGAATGCAAATTATTCCTATCTTCTTGAATCGGTGGAAAAGGAAAAAAAGCATGCAAGGTACTCTTTTGTTGGTTCAGAACCTGATATAGTGATAGCTATAAAAGACAAGTACCTTACCATTGATTGTCAGAAAAATTCAGAGCTTTCAAAATTCATCTATGATAAAGTAAAAGCAATGGGAATTATTGAATCGCTTATAGGAGGTAGATTCCGGATAAAAATAGCAGAAAAGGACGATGACTTTACTGCGTTCCGGAAGATATTTCCTACGAGCAACAATGTTGAACTCCTCAACCAGAAACGTTTTGATAGGCAAACCTTTCTTGGAGGAGCTATCGGTTACAATAGTTACGACATTGTCTACGATTCCTGGATATGCAGGAAGAAGAAGGCTGATGCAGATACTCCAGAGATGCATTTTGCTATAATGACCAAGACTTTTGTCTTTGATCACATCACCAATGAGACATATCTGATCGTCACTCCCTTTGTCACGAAGGAAAGTAATCCTGAAGCAGTGTATGAACATGCCTTAGCTGATGCTCAGCTTATGGAACGTTCACTGCATATGTCTTCAGTTATTAGTATCAGTCCCAATATAATATCTAAAGTAAAATCTCAGGAGCCTGTTCCAAGCAGTGATCAGAAAAGCTTTGAAAAAGCAGTTCTGAATGCAAAGCAACACATAATAGATGGTGATATTTTTCAGGTGGTCCTCTCTCGGCGATACACAGTAAAAATGAGTCATACGCCCTTACAATTGTACATAAGGCTTCGGCAGATAAATCCAAGCCCTTATATGTATATTTTCAATTTCAAGGACATTGGTATCGTAGGTGCAAGCCCTGAAACTCTCATGACGGTCTATGACAGGAAGGTCATTACCAATCCCATTGCAGGCACATGTCCCCGGGGCAAGGATGAGGAGGAAGACAAAGAACTTGCCTCTCACATGCTTAAAGATGAGAAAGAAAGGGCAGAACATATCATGCTTGTAGACCTGGGACGCAATGATGTGAGAATGGTTTCAAAGAGCGGGACCGTCAAAGTCGATGACCTCATGAGCGTTGTCAGATATTCCCATGTTCAGCACATAGAAAGCACAGTAAGTGGTGAACTGAGAGATGAATGCGATCAATTTGATTCCACCCGTGCTGTCTTTCCTGCAGGCACATTATCGGGTGCACCTAAAATAAGAGCAATGGAGATAATAGATGATCTTGAACCTGTTTCAAGAGGGATATACGGAGGAGGTGTAGGTTACTATTCATGGAATGGTGACGCTGATTTTGCAATAGTAATAAGGACCGTACTTATCAAGAACAATACTGCTTATGTGCAGGCTGGTGCAGGAATAGTTGCAGATTCAGATCCTACATACGAATATCTGGAAACCGAAAGGAAAATGGCTGCAATGATAAAAGCTATCGGAGGAAAAAATGAGGATTTTGTTCATCAATAACAAGGATTCCTTTGTCTGGAATCTTGTGGACTATGTTTCCATGTTCGAGCCGGACACGATGGTTGTTCCTAACACTATCTCTGTAAATGAAGTAAGGCAGATAAATCCTGATGGAATTGTGATATCCCCTGGCCCTGGCACACCTCATAAGACAGAAGATGCAGGAACATGTATTGATATTATAAGGGAGTTTGGTCCTAAAATCCCTTTATTTGGTGTGTGTTTCGGGCATCAGGCAATTAATACCGCTTTCGGAGGTACGACAGGTCATGCAAAAAGTGGACCGATACATGGTAAAACATCTGATATCATTCACAATGATTCACAACTCTTTGATGGGATTTCGCAGACCTTCAAAGGTGGCAGATATCATTCACTTGCAATTGAAAAACTGGCAGATGGCCTTAAAGTGACCGCATGGACAGAAGATGGCATAATCATGGCAGTTGAACATATTAATTATCCCATATATGGTGTTCAGTTTCATCCAGAATCAGTGCTTACTGAGAACGGGATAAAAATCATAGAGAACTTCCTCAAGATAGTCTGCATGCACAAGAATTAAGCCTTTACAGATTTATTGTAGAACATGCTTGTTGGGATTACAGGAACACCTGGAACGGGTAAAACATCGGTAACAACATTGCTGGAAAAAAAGACTGAGTACCAAGTTATACATCTTAATGAACTCATCAAGGATGAAAAACTTTACTCAGAGGTCGACACCGAAAGAGATTGTGTTATAGCTGATATGAATCTTGTGGAAAAAAAAGTTATGGAAAAAGTTGACATGTCCACAGATGTTACCATACTTGAGAGTCATCTTTCTCACCACATTGCTGATATTGTCATTGTACTTAGGACCTCCCCCTACAAACTGAGTGAACGGCTGCATAAAAGGGAATATTCTGAAAATAAAATTCAGGAAAACCTGGAAGCTGAAGCTCTGGACATCATACTTTTTGAATCTGTTGAGTGGTGCGAGAAGGTATTTGAAATAGACACCACGAACCAGACCATAGAGGAAACTGTCGCAGATATTGAGGAGATACTTTGTGCCTTGCTTAAAGGCCAGGAAGAACAACTTTTGGTGAAATACAAACCCGGTTCTGTGGACTGGAGTGAAGAGTTTTTTGCATAGTTCCTTTAACAATGATAATAAAAACGGTCTCTGTACATAGATTTTCTACTATACGTTACTCCCTTTGTCATAACCCTATGTCTATCTATTGCTTATTTACCATATTTGTACTGGATAAGATGGTTTGGATGAACAACGGTCGGTTATGTAGAAAAGTGCATATTTTTTACCACTACGTTCATATCGAACAAAAAGGATAAGAATGGTTACCCATCTCCGTTAATTCTGGGTTGCGTATCTATTATGGTTGAGGTTGCATCATGAGAATTTCTACAGAATTAAAAAATGCTCCAGAATTGGAACCAAAAGAGATATATATTTCGTATATCGTAATATTCTGCTAACGAACTATTATGTGGAATAGGCTTTGGATGATAATACCTTACTTCATAAGATTATCGACATCATTCAGTACAAAAATGAATATCAGATTCAGACATCCGGAA
>JACIVZ010000010.1 GCA_014361205.1 Methanomethylovorans sp.
TGTTCCGTGTCTAATTTTTATTTAACAAAATCTGATATCTGGTCGCGATAAAATGTTGTTTGAAACCCCAAACTCATTTTTGGTTTCTATTGAACATAAACAATATATTATATAATATATTGTTCATAGGTATATACATCACATTCCACTATTTTCGCGCTATTCATACATTTTTAAAACTTTATTCAAATATAAGGATGAAGTTAGTAAGATTACATTTTTTGAATAAAAATGAATTAGGATTGGTTATTATTAATGAAAAAATTAAAGTTTCGACCATTGGTGATGCTATTTAAAAAAAGAGTTGTAATTGGAAATAATAAAGATGTAAGACCAGAATTTTTATCTGGTCTCAGTGATGTTCAGCATGTTCATTTGCTTTTTGCTCTTGCCATTCCTTGTCTGCTTTCTGAATAGCAGCAAGACATTTCTTACAGAGCATGACACTATCCTCTTCCTGTCCTTTTGAGAAAGAAGGTCTAAATATTTGAACTGGCTGTAGCTGAGCAATTGCTCCACACAAGTTACATTTACCGGCAGTACCGCATGAGCTGGATGATGCTAATTTATCAGCTGTCTCTTTTGCTGATTTGAGACATGATTCACATAGCCCCTTCCATATGCCTTCTGGATATGAATGCTCAAATCGGGGAACAAAAATCCTTACTGGAACAACAGTGGGTATTGCCACAGTACATAAATCACAATCTGCCAAATTCTTTACCTCCTTATATTAATACCTTTGCCGCTTCCATTGCCCAATAGATGAATGGTTCTGACCAGAAACCAATTGCCAGTACAAATATTGCTGCAATTATCATCGCAACGGTGTATGGCACAGGTTCTGCAATTTTTTCTCCTTCAGATGACAGGAAATACATATATTTAACAACCCTTGCATAATAGAAAAGAGAAATAGCACTGTTAAGGATAGCAATAACCGCCAGCCACACAAGTCCTGCCTCAATGGTGGATGCAAACAGAACAAACTTACTCATATAACCGGCTGTAAGAGGTATCCCTGCAAGTGCAAAGAGGAAAATGGTCATGCAAAGGGCAGTTATTGGCATACGTTTTCCAAGTCCACGGAAGTTGTCAATATGGTCTGGCATTTCTGAATCCTTTTTTTCTGATAGAACCATATATATAACCGCTGCAGTGGCTATGAAAGCACCTGCTTTCATGAATCCATGAGAGAGGGCATATAATATTGCACCTGCAAGAGCTGTCTTGCTCATAACCACAAAGGACATAGTGATATAACCTGCCTGGGCAACGGAAGAATAAGCAAGCATTCTCTTGACACTATTCTGTGAAAGAGCCACAATATTACCAAGAGTCATTGTGATCACTGCAAGTAATGCAAAAGCCGTAGTCCATTCTGCCTGTAAAGCAATGAGACCCACCATGAATACCTTGAATGCCGCTACAAATCCCATTTTCTTGGAACCGGCTGCAAGAAGAGAGGATACAACCGACGGAGAACCCTGATAAGTATCTGGAGCCCACATATGGAATGGAACCAAAGCAATCTTGAATCCAAGACCTGCTATCATCAGAACCACTGACAGCAAACCTATAGGACTTCCAAGAAGAATATTGATGTTCTCTGCAACGCCGGGAATGCTTGTAGTGCCCGTTGCACCATATATGAAAGATATTCCAAAAAGCATCAGGGCCGCAGACAGTGCCCCTATCATGAAGTACTTCATTGAAGCTTCAAGGGATAGAGGATTCTTCTTTTCGAAACCCGCCAGAGCGTATGTTGCAAGACTTGCTAATTCGAATGCTACGAATAATACAATGAGGTCATTGGCTGATGCCACAAACATCATACCAACAGTCGCAAAGATGAGCAGAGAGTAGAATTCCTCTGTATGCGAATTTCCTTCAGTGTACTTAATAGATGCAATAGATACCAGTAAAGCAACTGAAAGGAACACTATTTTGAAGAACTGGGACAATGCATCAAATGAAAGAGTTTCATTGAACAGCATACCTCCATTGCCAAGATTTGTCAGCACAAGCACAAGTGATGCAAGTATTCCTAATGAAGCAAGATAGCTCAAAATTTTCTTTGCGTTCGTATTAAGGAATAATCCTATAGATAGAACTACAAGACCTGTTCCAACAAGGGTGAGTTCAGGGGTAAGCAAAGTAAGATCTACCATTTCTCACACCCCCGTAACAGCCAGCAGGCTGACCAGTTTTTCAGAGTTCGTAATCATCATATTCAGCACCGGACTTGGGTTCAGTCCAAAATAAAGTATTAGTAATGCAATTATAGCCATTGAAAATGTTTGAGATGCAGAAATATCTTTTAAGACTCCGAACTTTTGATTGTACACACCAAACATCGTTCTCTGCATTGCCCACAGATGATACGCTGCAGTAATAATTACAGCCAATATAGCTATTATAACATAAGTAGGCTGATTGATGTAGGTGAATGTCAGCACCATAAACTCTGCAATGAATCCTGTAAGTCCTGGTAATCCAAGTGAGGCCATGAATGCCAGCATCATGATAACAGCAAGTTTTGGCATTTTTCCGGCAAGTCCACCAAGATCATTGATAATACGCGTACCTGTTGCCCTATTAATAACCCCACATGACATGAACATAATGCTCATAATAAGACCATGGGAGAATTGCTGGAACATAGCTCCTGAAACAGAGAGGGAAACCAGACCTGCAGCTCCCAGTGTCACATAACCCATATGACTTATACTGGAGTATGCTACCATGCGTTTGAGATCTCTCTGGGCCAGCGCAAGGAATGCCCCGTAAAGTATGCTCACTGAACCGAGGGCTGCCATGACCGTAACCATAAGATCCATGGATGGAGTAAAAGGTAAGAGTGGTAATGAAACCCTGAATAATCCATAACCACCTATTTTCAGCAGGACAAAAAGTACACTGCCTGCAGTTGGTGCCTCAACATATGCATCTGGCAGCCAGGAATGGAATGGAAAAGATGGAATTTTAACCAGAAAACCAAAAAGAAGTGCCAGGAATATTAGGTTACGGGATAAACCATCACTTATAAACTGGAACTGTGAAAGAAGATGTTCAATGTTCATGTTAGGAGTACCTGTTTGTTTCCATGCTGTGAAGTAAAGAGCGAAAATGCCCAGAAGCATAACAAGCGAACCAACATGTGTGTAAATGAAGAATTTGATGGCTGCTTTATGTTTAGCAGGTCCACCCCAGATGCTTACCATAAAGAAGAGTGGTACAAGAGTCAGTTCCCAGAACACATAGAAGAGGAAGAAATCGAGAGATACAAACACACCTATTACCGCCCCCTGAGTTGCAAGGAGAAGTGCATAAAATCTATTTGAATGATTCTTTTCATCGTTCCATGTAAAGAGTATGAGGAATGGAATCACAATAGCATTCAAGAGGACTAATGGCATTGATATACCGTCTATACCCAGTTGATAATTTATTCCTAAGCTTGGAACCCACTGAGCAAACTCTTGAAACTGCATCTGAGCTGTATTACTGTCAAAGTTAAGGTACATATAAACAGTAAGTGTTAGCACCACCACAGAAGACAATAGAGCAACTGCTCTTGCCTGTTCTTTATTTTTTGTTAACAATGTTAATACTGAAAACAAAAACGGAATCAGTACAATTAAAGATAAAATGGGTATCTCCATTTAGAATACCTCCATGATAAGCTTGAGTAAAATAACGAGTAAACTGACACCTGTAATCACTGCAGTGGCATAATTCTGTACAACACCAGTCTGAAGTTGTCTTAGGCCGTCAGCTAACTCCATGAAGATATGGCCAATAAAATTAACAAGCCAGTCAAAACCTCTATCAATGGATCTTCCTGCAAGTGATAAACCCTCATATACTACCTTGACTGCCAGAAATTCTGTATAAATAGCATTCTGATAATATCTGTTGTAAAGGAGTTTGTATATGGGATTATTCCGAGAAACTATGGAAGACATGTCAAGGATTCTCATTCCATAGATAAGGTATGAAATAAGCAAACCAGCAAATGCTACGATAACAGGCATCCATAATATAATTAAAGGTTCACTTCCACTACCATGTGATGCTAGATGATACTCACCCATTTCTGCAAGTGCATGAATATCAATGCTAACAAAATTATTGCCAAATGTTTCTTTAAGGAAGTTTCCGAAACTTGTTTTGGTAAGTGCACCGAAAACAAGTGCCAGAAGACCTAAAATTATAAGGGGAACGGTCATCACCGCAGGGGACTCATGTCCTCCATAACTGGTCCTTGGCTTGCCTGTGAAGGTCATGAAGATCAGCCTAAAGATATATATAGATGTGAGTAAGGCAGCCACTATGGAAAAGAGATATGGGAACCAGTTTTCTGTTGACTCACCAAAGAGATAAGCTGCCTCAATAATTGGATCTTTACTGAAGAATCCACTGACTCCTATGGAAGTTCCTGGTATACCGAAACCTGCCAACGCAAGAGAAGCAATCAGCATGGTTGCAAAGGTTATTGGCATAACTTTTCCAACCCCACCCATCTGCCTGATATCCTGAGTTCCAACTGCATGGATGACACTACCTGCACACAGGAAGAGAAGCGCTTTGAAGAATGCATGATTGATTAGATGGAACAAAGAATCTCCCACTGCTGTTATACCGATGACTGCACCCATTCCAAGTCCAAGCATCATATACCCAAGCTGACTGATTGTGGAATATGCCAAGATACGCTTGATATCGTTCATAACAAGACCCATAGTGGCAGCGAAAAGTGCTGTGAATGCGCCTATATATGCGACTATGAGCAAAGAATATGGAGCTGCGATGAACATGGGAAATGTTCGGGCTACCAGATAGACACCTGCTGTAACCATGGTTGCTGCATGGATGAGTGCAGAAACTGTAGTGGGACCTTCCATTGCATCGGGAAGCCATACATGTAAGGGAAATTGACCGGATTTACCTACAGCACCACCGAAGAAAAGCAGGGTGATAAGCGTTAAATGGCTTACTTCAAACCCGAATATCTGTGTATTGAGAGCAGCTATTTCAGGTATGTGGCTGAAGATTTCATCAAACCTGAGAACATATACTCCTTGGGGAATTGAGCCATTAAATATCTTGAATATATCAGCAAACAGCAGGATAATACCTGCCAGGAACATCACATCACCAACTCTTGTAGTCAGAAAAGCCTTCTTGGCCGCAGAAGCTGCTGAAGGTTTCTCAAACCAGAAGCCAATGAGTAGGTATGAACACAGACCAACGAGTTCCCAGCACACGAAGAACTGAAGGATATTATCAGATAGGACTACACCCAGCATTGCAGCTGTGAATAAAGCGGTTTCTGCAAAGTATCTCGGTTGTGCTTTATCATGTGACATATAGCCAACAGCGTATATGTGGATAAGCAAACTAACAAATGAAACCATGGAGAGCATCACAGCAGCCAGAGGGTCAATAAGTATTCCCACATTAAGAATGGCAAACCAGTTGTATGACTGAGAAACAACCTGCCCGGGATTCTGCAATAAGTTCATTGTAATCAGCAATGATATGACAAATGAGGTAAAGATAGCTATTATGGGGATAATAGCTCCCCCATTTGGCAACTTCTTACCAAGGAAAAAGGTGAGCACGAAAGCAAGTGCCGGAAGCACTGGTATCAAAAAAGCCATGTTTTCTATTGCCATTTTTACCACCTTAATACATTGATCTTATCAAGGTTTATCATGTCCCTTACTCTATAGATAGACATCAGGATTGCAAAACCAATGGCAGCTTCAGCTGCTGCTAAAGCAATGGAATACAAAGCAAATACTTGTCCTGTAAGATCTGCATTATAGCTTGAGAATGCCACAAGGTTTATGTTTGCTGCATTAAGCATAAGTTCCACACACATCAGCATCCTGATACCACTTCTCTGGGTCATAAATCCAAATAGACCTATAGAGAATATGATGGCTGAAAGTGCAAGGTAATAAAATAATGGTATCATTGTGTACCATCTCCTTTTGCCATGTAGATGGCTCCCATAAGAGTAGACAGCAATACAATTGAAAGAATTTCGAATGGTACAACAAGATCTGTAAATATCAACATACCTATTCCCTTTATGTTACTCTGATCCATAGGATTCTGAGGAATCTGATCCACAGAATTCCAGCTGGTATAGACGATTGAGGTAATAACTACTGCAAAGAAAAGAATAGCAATAACCATTCCTGCTATCCGTGGTCTGAAGAAGTTATACACAGCAGTTAAAATCTGCATTATAGTGAAATGTTTATTCAACATCCCTATCACTTCCGAACTCCTTCTTAGTCAGCATTACAGCGAATAGTATCAATACACCAATTGCTCCTACATACACAAGTATCTGGATAACTCCAAGGAACTGAGCATTCAACATTATATACATACCTGCTACAACGAACATTACTACTATAAGTGACAATGCAGATCTGACTATATCCTTCGCGGTGACTACAAACAAAGCGAAAGATATGGAAATTATAGCCATTACAGCAAAGACCAGCATTTCCATAAAACTTGCAATTATTGAGGTGTCCATCTGCTTACCTCCTCACCAGCTTCTTTTTCAGCGTTAATATCAACTTCTCTTGCCAGCATGTCCGGCGTGAATAGAAGATCTTTGTGCTCCCATCTTATGACACCCGTCAGGTATACTTTACTGCTTGAGAGAGCTCCTTTAGGGCACTGATCTATACAAAGCCCACAGAACAGACAGTGCCCGACATCGATACACGGAAACCATCGCTTTTTGTCGCTTTTTGGACCGATCCTTGCTTTGACTATCTTTATTGCATTATTCGGACAGGTGTTAGCACATATCCCACAACCTATACACTTACTCTTATCGAGTTTTTGCAGTCCCCTAAACCTATCTGAGAGCTTTGTAGGAACTTCGGGGCATAGCCTGGTCACAGTGGGTTCGAAATAAATATGTTTTAGTGCTTTTTTAATATTTTTCAGAACCATTTTGTCACACTCCCAGTAAGGCTAATAATATAACCCATCCCAGATTCAGTAAAGAAAGAGGTAACAGCCTCTTCCAGCTCAGATCTACAACCTGATCGATTCTGAACCTTGGAACCGCCCATCTGATCATTATGATTGCCAGCATCACAATCGCAACCTTACCAAGGAAGAATGCTGTGGGCAGAATAATTCCAGCTATTGTATTAGTGGTAAGCATTTCTGGCAGGTTCCATCCGCCAAGAAACAGCAAAACAACAAGCATAGAACCAAGTATGAGGTGAATATATTCAGCAAAGAAACCAAGACCAAAACGCATACCTGTATATTCAGTAATCCATCCGGCAATCAGTTCTTCCTCAGATTCGTTCTGGTCAAATGGAAGACGTCCCATATCTGCCATAAGAGCTATAAAAAACACTATAAATCCAATCGGCTGCTTGATGATAAACCAGAGTGGATGTTGAGCATGTGCTATATCAATAATATTCAAAGATCCTGCCATTATAGCAACGCTAACGATACAAATCCCAAGGGGAACCTCATAACCAATCATTCGTGCAAAGTTTCTAAAAGCACCCAGCAAAGAATACTTGTTGTTTGAACTGTATGCACTCATAAAAATACCGATAACTGAAATCGCAGAAACAGCTTCAACGTAAAGGATACTGATATCCATATCTGTGGCAGCTATAGGATAGGTTTCACCGCTTATGATCACAGCACCAAACGGAATTGCTACAAGCATCAGGAAAACAGATCCCATAAGAACGATAGGAGCAAAGACAAAGAGTAATTTGTCAGCATTTGAGGGTATAATATCTTCCTTTGTGAACAATTTTATTGCATCTGCAACCAGCTGGAATATCCCATGAGGACCTACTCTGTTAGGACCATGACGCTGCTGAATGTCTGCAGACAGTTTACGCTCAAACCACACAGCTATCATTGCACCTATGAATATCGCACCCATGAGACAAAGTCCCAGAATACCACGTACCCATGGATTGAAAAGAATTTCCGGTATTTCCATCATAATCACCTGTCAACCTCACTTGTACATGTATCCATACTTCCGGCAATTGCCACAATATCTGCAAGAGGAACACCTTTCAAAAGAGGAGGCAATGCCTGCAATGTGGGATATACAGGTCCTCTGATCTTTACACGGTATGGTTTATCAGAACCGTCAGAAACCATATAGAACCCCATTTCACCTCTTGGATCCTCTACCCTGTGGAACACTTCTCCTTCTGGTACCCTCATAACAGGTGTCCTGCGCCCATATGGAGTATCTTCAGGAAACAATGGACCTTGAGGAATCTGATCAAGACACTGTTCTATTATATACATACTTTCACGCATTTCATCAAGGCGCACCTGCACACGCGCGAAGACGTCCCCTGCCGTCTGGGTACATACTTTGAAATCCAGATCCTCATAAACGAGATATGGTTCATCCTTGCGGATATCAAAGGGAACACCTGTTGCTCTAAGTGGTGGTCCGGATACACCTATATCCTTTGCAACCTCTGGCGTAAGCACACCTATACCAACAGTTCTTGCCTTGTAGATAGAATCGGTGCTGAATAATTCCTCATATGAGTCAATTGCTTTTCTAAGATTGGTGAAAACACGCTTTACATCGTCTTTGAATCCTTCCGGAAGATCATCTCTTACTCCACCAAAACGCAAGAAACTGTGTGTTATACGCGCTCCGGTAACAGAGTCGATAAGAGTCATCACATCTTCCCTTTCCTTGATTGTATACATGAACATGCTAACAAAGCCAACAAATGAGGCATATTCTCCCATACCCAGCAAATGACTCTGTATCCTGAAAAGTTCTTCCATAATGACACGTATGTACTGTGCTCTTTCTGGAACTTCTATACCTGCAAGTTTTTCTACACAACCAACATATGCTTCTTCGTTGGTTAATGCAGCAAGGTAGCATATCCTGTCCACAATGGTTATGCCCTGGAGGTACGTCTTGTTTTCAAGTATTTTCTCGATCCCTTTATGGATCCACCCCATCTCAACCTCAGAGTCCACAACAGTTTCTCCCCTCAGTTTTACATTGAGCCTGAAGGGTCCCGGCATCATGGGGTGTTGTGGTCCAAGATGAATTATCATTTCAGAAGGTCCAACTGTATTATCCATAGTAAAACCTCATACCAGATTCTTGGCTGTTTTGTTTGGGAAACCTTTATAATCTTTTCTAAGAGGCCATTCGCCTAGCATTTCCTGAGGAAGTACAAGTGGTCGCAGGTCCGGATGATTTAGATATTTTACCCCGAACAGCTCATATGTCTCTCTTTCATACCAGTTAGCATTCCAGTATACAGGAACTACAGACTCTATTTCCGGATTATTCCTGGGCAATATTGCCTTTAGCGTCAGTACTACCGGATGTTCATAAGAACCTATCACATATATTACTTCAATTTCATTTCTGTCAGGATAGTCAACACCAAATTCACAGCAGAGGTGTCCGAAAGACAGTTTATCCTTGAGATAACGGCATACGTCCTTTATGTTTTCAGGTTTGACTTTAGCCGTAATCCGGATATTGGATTCTACATTTGTATCGTAGATTCCTCCCTTGAACTGATCAGAAAGTGAATCAATCATAGCTTTAGCATCCATCAGCTCACCTCAGTAATCAGTACCTTTATCCTTTTTTGCAACTATCTTATTCTGAAGTTCAACAAATGCCTGGATAAGTGCTTCACATCTTGGAGGACATCCAGGAACATAAATATCAACAGGGAATATCTCATCTATGTTCTGAACTGTGCTATAAGATTCATAGAAAGGACCTCCACTGATAGCACAATCTCCAAAAGCTATAACCCATTTTGGAGCTGGCATTTGATCCCATATTCTCTTGAGAGAATGATAATATTTTTTTGTCACATATCCACTGATGATCAATACGTCAGCATGTCTGGGAGAGTTCCGGGGTATGATTCCAAAACGGTCGGTATCATAGTGTGCCATACCCGTCGATAGTAATTCTACACCACAGCATCCCATGGCATTTACTGTGAACCAGAGAGAGTTCTTTCTTCCCCAGTTAATAACATCCTGAATTTTTGTTTTCTTTAAAAAGTCAGCGATTGCACTACTGCTTGTTGTTATAACGCCTGGTATCTCTTCTGGCATTTCCTCTTTGTCATTAGTGGCAACTGCCTCTACTTCTGCCATTTAAGCGCCTCCTTCTTGATGAGGTATAAGTATCCGAACAATACAATGAAAATGAAGATCAACATTTCAATGGTTGCGAGAATTGTTATGCTTGGTTCTCTGAAAATAGTAGCCCATGGATATAGAAATAGAACTTCAATATCAAACAATACAAATGCAATGGCATAGAGATAATACTCAACATTGAATTGGATTCTTGCATTTCCTATTGGAACAGAACCTGCCTCATATGTTTCATATTTAACAGGAGATTTACTCCTAGGACTTAACATCTTCACAAGAAGCATAGTCATAGGAGGCATCAAAAGTGCCACTACAAGAATTATTGCAACCGGAATGTAACTATAGATTATGTTGCTAGCATCGATTACTCCTGACATAGTAATTCACCCGAAGATTATAATCATAGACTGGTTATTTGTATAAAACTCTTTTTATTAAAAAGAGTATACTGTAACCTAATTTTCAAGAATGTAGGTTCAGAATACGTTAATGGTAATTAAATTTTGTGTTAAAGGAAGTCGCACTTTTGTTTTTATAGGTGTCAAAAAAGTTATTAATCTAAATAGTTGAAAACAATGAATTAGTACTTATGTTAACAATCCTGTAAAAAACAATTTCAACAGCTTTGTAGAAAAAACCATGTCAATCGGAAGATACCATACATGATCTCTTATAGAAAATATATAGATTCATATTATTTTGAAATCCCTTATTAACATAGTAATTTTCTACATTGTATTATTTTTCTACAGGAGTTGAGGGGAATAATATTTCTTGATCACATTATCACATTCTGAACAGGAAATTACCATCCAGTCACCCAGATCCGTGCGCACATATTTTTCGAATATCGACGATCCGCAATTAGGACATACATAAAAGTCTTTGAAATAATAATGATAAAACTGAGGATTTTTTTCTAACCATTTCAGTACCATCTGCATACGTTCAAAATATTTTTGCTTGTGAGGAGATGAATTATTCTCAAGGACATTCTGCACACGATTAGATACTTGCTTAATATGACTTTCAGATTTTGAAGTCAACTTTTTGTAGGCTGTAATATACCTTATTGTATTATCAAGATATTGAAGATAGGCTTTATGTGCCCTTGGTTCTCTTTTCCAGATAGTACGCAGAAAGTATTCGCTCATCACATCTTCCATGATATCTGCACATGTGGTACATATATCATGACCTTTGAAGTGACGTGAATCCTGTTCACCACCACATATAGCACATACTTCCAATGAATCATCCCTCCCCCATACTATAAAATATCAAGATATCAACACCGGTTTCATTGCCTCTCGAGTAAACATTATGGGAAATATGTTCAATACAGCTATTAAGTCCCCGGTATGTACGGTTCCTGACTCTTGACCCAGTACATAAGCATATGTGATGACCCGTTCATTATCTACGGGCTTTGCACCACCCTCAGTTCCTACCTTTATCAAAGAAACTACTGCATGATGAGTAAACGTGCAAGGTATAGCAATTGTATCAGGTTCGATTTTAATCTCCTTTACACGCAATTTTTTGAATTCACCTGCTCTTATATCTGCATCCTCCATGGATATCACCATTTCCCATTTTGCTCTTGTCGCAATGGTGAATTCGTAAGTTGCTGCGTTTATTTTTTGACATTTTATGCCATCTTTCTCACGGGAGACGACCTGAACTATTTCGTGCTTCATTTCATCACCATTAATAACTGGTAAATTATAGTACATATATGTTTCGAAAAAACATCATTAATAATCATGATATTACAAAGTATGAAGGAAAATTGACAGAAGGGACAGATGTATGAAACTATTTTTTTAATAGCAAACATGTTCTTTCTTTATGACACTTAGTTGTCAGCAGACTATTTGATTCAAGTACTCCATCAATATTGTTAATTACCTGAATGACATTCTCTTTTAAGGAATGTATATCAAAAGTTCTTACTTTCAAAAGAAGATCATAAGGCTCTAAAAGTTCATATATTTCAAGTATATCATTGACATTCTTCAGTTTATTGATTATGCTAATCCTTTTACTCTGCTCTATTCTGAGACCTATATAACTCGTCACATTCATACCAATACTAACCGGATCAACCAAAACAGTAAATTGTTTAACGATTCCGCTACTCTGAAGTTTTTCGATTCTCTTGTGAACAGTAGAAGTAGCTATTCCAAGAGTACTGGCTATTTCAGTGCTGTGCATCCGTGAATTCCGTGTGAGATGTTCTAAAATAGCAAAGTCAATATCATCCATATTTTTATATTTATTATCTTATAGTATATGATATTTTTCTTTCAAACAGCTGTGATGAATCAATTTGAGTAAATCCAACAAAGTTTGTTAGAATACATGGACATATAGTAAATAAAATGAGATAAAATGGAATAAAATAATTATAACAATAATGCTTTTGTTCATTGAATGTCTCTATATCGCTTAAATGGTGTATAGCCAATGAGAATCAATGAAAGATGTGTCGGATGTGGTCAATGTACAGTTTTCTGTCCGAAAAATGCAATTGTGGTAAAAGGAATTGCCCGCATTAATGCTGATTGCATTCAGTGTAAATTATGTATCGCATATTGTCCTATGAAAGCTATCGAGGAAAATGCATGAAAGTTTTAGTTATTGGTTCTGGACTTGGAGGTCTTCTTAGTGCGGCATTGCTCTCAAGGGCAGGCCATGAAGTAGATGTTTTTGAAAGACTTCCCATAACAGGTGGCAGATTCACGAACATTGAGTACAAGGGGTTCCAGTTATCAACAGGAGCATTACATATGATACCCCATGGTCCCACTGGTCCTCTGGGAACTTTGCTTAAGGAACTTGGAGCAGAGGTTAAGATAATCCGTTCAAATCCAATGGCTATTATTCGTATTCCAAAAGAAAAAGATGGTACTGATTATTCACAGGGTTATCAGGATATAGACTTTCATGATTTCAAAAAATATTTTTCACTTAACAATAAGATTAAACTTGCAATCCTCATGAGCACTACACGTATTTTTCCACCAAAAAGTGGTTCAATGGCCCAATGGTGTTCTAAAAACCTCAAAGGTGACTGGGCACTTAGGATAGCTGATTCCTTTTGTGGGTGGGCTTTAAGCCTGAAAGCTAAAGATGTACCAGCAGCAGAAGTATTTGAAATGATTGAAAACATGTATAGATACAGTGGTTCAGGAGTACCTCTTGGGGGCTGTAAAGCAGTTATAGAATCCTTGATTAATATAATATCATCCTGTGGGGGTAAGATACATACCTGTTCCGAGGTTACCCAGATAATTATAGAAAATCAAAAAGCTATTGGAATAATAGCTAATGGAAAAGAGTATCATGGAAACATTGTAATCAGTGACATAGGTCATAAAGAAACAAGCAGACTTTACAAATATGATACAATCAATTCAGCTGCGGAGAAATACCTTGCAGCAATTAAAAAACTGAAATCATCTGCAGGTATTAAGATTTGCTTAGCATCAGATGAGCCTCTAATAGGTCATGCAGGGGTGCTGCTGACACCATATTCTCGACGTGTAAATGGCATAAATGAAGTGACAAATATAGATCCGTCTCTTGCACCTGCAGGTAAACATCTGACAATGGCACATCAATGTGTACACTGGGATCGATTAGATAAACTGGAAGAAGAGATTGATCTTGGACTGAAAGATCTGGAAGAAATATTTGCAGGTAAAGAATATGAAATTCTCCTTATACAATCATATTACGGAGAGTGGCCTGTAAATCGTTCATCTTCGGGTACTGATCTTACCAATAAGACTCCCATAGAAGGTCTCTATGTAGTTGGAGATGGTGCAAAAGGCAAAGGAGGAATAGAAGTGGATGGTATTGCACTGGGAGTTAGAAATGCCATAAATGATATATTGAACTCCTATCCAATTAATCGATAAATATTTATAGTATTCAATATTTTTCAACGGAAACAAATGACAAAATATGTTACATTTTCTCGTAATGTTTTTGTACCAGTGACAAATGTCTGCAGGAACAAGTGTGGATATTGTACATTCAGACGTGAACCCAATGAGCCTGGCTCATGTTTTATGTCACCTCAAGAGATTTTACCAATACTCAGGGAAGGAAAAAAAGTAGGGTGCACAGAGGTGCTTTTTACTTTTGGAGAATATGCAGAGGAGATCCCTCAATATAAGCAATGGCTTGGAGAAAGGGAATATAATTCAAATGTTGAGTATGTAATAGACCTTTGTAAACTCGCCGTAAAAATAGGTCTGCTGCCGCACACTAACGCTGGCGTACTTAATTATATGGAATTGGAAGCCTTAAAGCCTTGGAATGCTAGTATGGGACTTATGTTAGAAACCACTGGAACAGTAGCTGCTCATTCCAATTGTCCTGGAAAAATCCCACAGCTTAGAATCAAGACTATCAGATATGCAGGCGAGTTACAAATACCTTTCACAACAGGCATATTAGTAGGTATTGGTGAAACCCTGGATGACAGGATAGATTCTCTGCAATGTATAGCTAATCTTCATGAAGAATATGGCCATATCCAGGAGGTAATAATCCAGAACTTTATGCCAAAAACAGGAACTCCTATGGAGAAACACCCATCCCCAACTCTTGAAGAAATGATTCAAATAGTTTCCATTGCCAGAGAAATATTGCCTTCCGATATAGCTATTCAGGTGGCTCCAAACTTAATAGACCCATATTTATTAATAAAATATGGAGCTACCGATCTGGGTGGAATATCCCCCTCAACCATCGATTGGATTAATCCTGAAGCAGAATGGCCCACTGTGGAAAAATTACAGGAAATGCTCAGGGATATACCCTTAAGAGAACGTCTGCCCATCTATCCTCAATACATAAAAAAGGGATGGTACAACCAGAACTTAAACTCCCTTATTAAATCCATGGCAGATGGTGAAGGCTATAGAAAAATATCCTAAAAACTAGAATAGTAAGAAATAGAATGTCTTATTATTCAGATAATGCTTTATATTTTGAATCAATTGAGCATATATTCCAACAAATTAGTTTGGTCATACTATGATGTCAAAGATTGATGAAGAGCTGGCGGAAAGAGCCTACAAGGGAAAAATCAGCAAAGAAGATGCTCTCTTGCTTCTAAACACCGATCCATTCGAACTTTTCAGATTTGCTGATGATTTACGCTATGAGGTTGTGGGTGATATTGCTACCTATGTAGTGAACCGCAACATCAACTTTACTAATCGTTGCATTGGAAGATGCGGTTTTTGTGCTTTTAAAGATAACAATGGATATATCCTGACAAATAAAGAAATACTTGAAAAGGTAGAAGAAGCCTTTAAAGCAGGTGCAACCGAGGTGTGTATCCAGGGCGGACTATTACCAAATGCAGGTATTGAACTCTATACAGGTATATTGGAATCAGTTAAAGAGGAATATCCCTCAATTCACATACATGCGTTCTCACCAATGGAAGTGTATCATGCCGCCAGAACAAGTGAGCTTAGCATCAAACAGGTATTGTATGAATTGAAAAAATCAGGACTTGGAACCATGCCTGGTACCGCAGCGGAGATACTCTGCGACCATGTAAGGAAAGAACTGTGTCCTGGAAAACTTCTGACTGCTGAATGGATAGATGTTGTCAGTTCAGCTCATAAAGCAGGTATCCGTACAACTGCTACGATGATGTACGGACACATTGAATCCTGGAAAGATAGAATAGAACATATGATGATTTTAAGGGATCTTCAGGAAAACACTGGTGGATTCACTGAATTTGTGCCTCTTCCCTTCATGCCTTATAATAATCCTATTGGAAAAAGGATGATAGAAGAAGGACGCTATGCAACCACAGGGATGGATGATCTTAAAGTGTATGCACTTTCCCGTATAATCTTCTATAGATCCATCAATAACATCCAGGCAAGCTGGGTAAAACTTGGAAAGAAGCTGGCTCAGGTAGCTCTCTATTGTGGTGCTAATGATCTAGGGGGAACACTTATGGAAGAAAGCATATCTGCCGCAGCTGGCGCAACAAATGGTACATCTATCTCTGCACAAGAGTTAGAATGGTTGATTAAAGGGGCAAATAGGATCCCAAAGCAAAGAACCACTCTCTATGAGATTGATAAAACAGAAAATTCGTCTCTTAACAATCATCCCAGGGAGGCTGGTAATGCTGTCTTTTATTCCTGAAGATGCCAGAGAGAGAGCCTACAGGGGAGAAATCACCTTAAAGGATGCATTGAAACTCATAAAATTACCCCCTTTTGAACTTTTTTCCTTTGCAGATGAGCTTCGTTCAAAAGCAGTGGGTGATGTGGTGACATATGTTGTTAACAGGAACATATATATCACAAACATGTGCTTGGGAAAATGTGGTTTTTGTGCATATCGCTCTGATCAGGGATTCTTTCTCAGCATAGACCAAATACTTGAAAAGGTAGCTGAAGCAAATGAAGCTGGAGCAGTGGAGATATGTATCCAGGGAGGTTATCTTCCACAACTTGACCTCAATTACTATATTTCTGTAGTTGAAAACATAAAAGATGTTTTTCCGAAAATAAGTATACACGGTTTTTCACCAATGGAGATCTTCTATGCGTGCAAAAATACAGGCATTCCCCTTCAAGAAGCTTTTTTAAGACTGAAAGAAGCTGGTCTTGATACACTTACAGGAACCTCTGCAGAAATACTGTCGGATAGAGTCCGGAAGATAATATGCCCTGGAAAAATCAGTACTGATGAATGGGTAAATACTATAATTGCTGCACATCAGGCTGGACTGAAAAGTAATTCAACTATAATGTATGGTCATCTCGAAACCATAGAAGAACGTCTGAATCACCTGTTTATTCTTCGTTCTATACAGCAAAAGACAAGTGGTTTTACAGAATTGGTACCGCTACCGTTTATGCCATACAACAACCCTCTTGGAGAAAATCTGCTATCTCAGGGAAAATTCATGACTATGGGTATTGAAGACCTGAAATTTTATGCCATAGCAAGGATAATCCTTAATGGTTCTATAAATAATATTCAGGCAAGCTGGGTCAAGCTTGGAAAGAAACTTTGTCAGGTAGCCTTACATTGTGGCGCCAATGATCTTGGCGGAACCCTGATGGAAGATCAGATCTCCAAGGCTTCTGGAAGCACTAATGGTGAATATGTTTCGCCTGAAGAGATAGAATGGATGATCACATCTTCAGGAAGGATACCAAAACAAAGAAATGCTCTTTATGAAGAGGTATGAATGCGAGCTGTCATCCCCTACAAAAAAGAAAATGCAAAATCAAGGCTATCTCCAGTTCTCAGCCGGGAAGAAAGAGAACAATTTGTTGAATTCATGTTAAAAGATGTTATATGGTGTCTTAAAGAGGCAGGAGTTAAAGATATAGATATCCTCACAACTTCAAAATATGATGCACTTTATGAACTAGGTGTAAATTTTGTACTTGATGAAAGAGATCTGAACGACTCCGTTAATAATTATCTTAAAAAAACGGATCAACCTGTATTGATAATAATGGCTGATGTGCCCCTTACCAGACCAAAACATATCAAAGAAATAATTTCCTCTGAAGAGGATGTGGTAATAGTACCTGGAAAAGGCGGGGGGACAAACATCTTGTTCATTAGAAAACCGGCGGGGTTTCATGTCTGTTATTATGGGATGAGCTTTCGAAACCACTGTACAATTGTAAAAGATATGAAACAATCTTTAAAAATATATGATTCTTTCTTGCTGAGTACAGATATAGATGAACCACAGGATATTGTAGAAATAATCTTGCATGGACATGGATTTTCCCTGAAATATGCACTTGATAAATTCGAACTGGAAAGTGGCAAAGCACGTGTAAAGCTTGTCAACCACCATGAATATAAAAGCAATAAAGGGCTTTGAGTGCAAAAGATATAAAAATAAAAACATTGTTAGGGTACGTTAAGTTATACAATCTCAATTTACAGGTGATGTTTGTGTCCATCGAAGTGAACAGGTACAAATGTGGATATTGCGGTGCATGTGTGGGTGTGTGTCCAGCAGGAGCCCTGGAACTAGTGGAGACATGGATAGAAGTAGATGAAACTTGTTCCAGTTGTGGCCGATGCGCCAAGATATGCCCCGTAGGAGCTATCATGGTGATCAGATGAAAGATAATTATGATGTTATAGTAGTAGGTGCCGGACCAGCTGGTTCCGTAGCAGCAAAGACAGCAGCTAAGAAGGGACTGAGCGTATTGCTTATAGAAAAACGCCAGGAGATCGGTGACCCTGTAAGATGTGCCGAGGGCGTGAGTAAAGAAGCATTAAAAAAACATATTGCACCTGATCCAAGATGGATATGTTCTGATATGAAAGGGTCTAAAATCTTTTCTCCAGACGGTACATGTATACAAATGGCTGAAGAGATAGCCGGAGGTGAAGTAGGGTATGTTCTGGAAAGAAAAGTTTTTGATCGTGTACTTGCATACGAAAGCGCTAAAGCTGGAGCCGAAGTAATGGTTAAGACCAGAGCTACAGGCCTTATTATTGAAAATGGATATGTATGCGGCATCAAAGCCATGCATCTTGGACATGAATATGAGATCAGGTCAAAAATCGTTATTGGAGCCGATGGAATAGAGTCCAAAGTTGGAAGATGGGCAGGTATTGATACTTCACTAAAGCCTTCCGACATGGAGACATGTGTGCAGTATCTTATGAGCGGTGTTAATGTTGATAAGGAATACTGTCAGTTTTA
Source organism: Methanomethylovorans sp. (assembly GCA_014361205.1). Classification (GTDB taxonomy): domain Archaea; phylum Halobacteriota; class Methanosarcinia; order Methanosarcinales; family Methanosarcinaceae; genus Methanomethylovorans. The sequence continues at coordinate 18,941 of JACIVZ010000010.1, forward strand.
TTTAGGCAGAAAAATTGCACCCTGTGGGTATCTATGGATATTCCCAAAAGGAGACAACATGGCCAATGTAGGTATCGGCATACTTGGAAGCGAATCCGGACCTAAGAGAGCTGTAGACTACCTGAATGAATTTGTAAAGGAAAAACTTCCAGATGCCTCAATTATAGAAATTGATTACGGGGGAGTACCTGTCAGTGGATCAATCGATAGAACCATCAGCAACGGACTCATGCTGATTGGCGATGCTGCAAGACAATCAGACCCTGTCACAGGAGGCGGTATAATAAATGCCATGGATGCTGGCCAGATGGCAGGAGAAGTAGCTTATAATGCAATTCTTGCAAATGATGTTTCCACAAAAATGCTTCAAGAATATGAAAATAAGTGGAGATCAACAATTGGTAAGGCTATAGATAACGGCTTGATAGTTAAAGATACTTTTGTCAAGTTTACAGACGAAGAACTGAATTCACTGGCACATTCTTTAAAGGATGTGAATTTTAACAAAATGGGTCTTACAGAGTTGCTTTACGCGCTTTTTAAAGCTAATAAGAAACTTTTGTGGGATTTAAGAGTTTTATTTAAAAATGTTGTTAAGAATGAATTAGATTTATAGTCAGACTATAGTTCTTAACCCAAAATATCATTATAAAACATGATATTTATTTTTTCCAGAATTCAGGTGTGAATAATACCACTACTGTAAAAACTTCCAGCCTGCCTATCCACATATTAATTATTAGAATAATTTTAGCCATTGCAGGCATTGAATTGAAACTTGCCATCGGTCCTATAATATTGAATCCTGGACCAATGTTACCAAGAGTTGTAATAGATGCAGTAATCGAAGTGAGAATATCTACACCCAATAAACAAATAACAAATACACTGGCCATAAATATAAGGAAATATATAACTATAAAAGATACTATCTCTTGTATCATATTTTCTGAAACTCTGCGCTGATTGAACTTTATAGGCTTTACTGCATTTGGATGGACATATTTGAAAAGTTCCCATCTGGCATGTTTAAGTAACAAAAGGATCCTTACTGCTTTTGGACCACCAGCAGTAGAGCCGGCACATCCACCTATGAACATTACAAGTAAAAGTACGATCCTTGAAGAATCTGGCCATATATTGAAATCCGTACTCGCGAAACCTGTTGTAGTAAGCAGAGATACCACCTGAAACACCGAGTAACGCAGACATGTAAGTGGATCTGCACCTGTACCATATCTTAAAGTAAGGATAAGAACCGCACTTGCCACTACAACTACTGCAGTATAAAACTTGAATTCTTCATCTTTTAATATGATTTTGTGATCTGTGTAAAGTGTTTTATATAATAACGAGAAGTTTGCCCCTGCTATAAACATAAAAATTATGATTATAGCTTCTATTAAGGGACTGTCAAAGAATGCAATACCAGCCCCATAAGGGGAAAAACCCCCTGTAGCCATTGTTGTAAAGGTATGCGTAACAGCATCATACGTTGACATACCTGCAAGATGCAATGCTGCAACCTCTAAAGCAGATAAAACCACATATACCATCCAGAGAATTTTAGCTGTATCTCTTATTCTGGGTTTTATCTTTTCTTCAGTAGGTCCAGGAGCTTCTGCTCGGAAAAGTAGTCTGCCTCCGATGGACAATTTTGGGAGAATGGCAATAAAAAGTACAATGATACCCATTCCTCCTATCCACTGAATAAAACTTCTCCAGAAAAGAATGCTTTTTGAGTGGCTTTCAACATCATCAAGAATACTTGCACCGGTAGTTGTAAAACCTGACATTGTTTCAAAAAATGAGTTCAGAGGAGATATTCCGTCTAAAATAAAAGGAATGGCACCAAAAATCATCGCTGCCAGCCATCCAAAAGCTACTATAGCAAAAGCCTCCCTGAGCTTCCAGTCATCATCTGACTTATAGGATAACCAGAGATATATTCCAACAATTTCAGTCAAAACAATGCCTGCAACAAAAGGAATTGGGGACTCATCGTAATATAAAGCTAAAATTAAAGGAAATAACATCATTATTCCAAGGAAACGCAAGAGTGTTCCCAATACGCTTAATACTACTTTTGAGTTCATAGTGATCTTACTATTTGAAAAGTTTTTCCACAGCTTCTATTGATGATGGAAGGGAAAATACTACAACTCTGTCATTTTCCTGTATAATATGGCTGCCACGAGGAACTATAGTTCTTCCATTATGCACGATCATGCTTATAATGGCTCCTGCAGGAAATTTAACTTCTCTTAATGGCTTACCAACTATTTTTGATTTACTTGTGGCAGTGTATTCGATGATTTCAGCTTTTTGGCCTTCTATAGTAGTAATTGATTCAATACCCTTTCCCATAGTTAATTTAAGCACTTCATTGACAGTTGCACCCCTAGGACTTACGGCACTATCTACTCCAACCATTTCAAAAAGAGGAATATAATCTGACCTGTCAGCTCTGGCAATAACTTTCTTTACACCTAATTTTTTGGCTATAAGAGAGCACAGAAGGTTCTTTTCATCGCTGTCCGTAACAGAAACAACCACATCCATCTCATTTATGCCTTCATCTTTTAACAAATTTATGTCAGTACCATCGCCATGAAGGACAAGAACCCCAGGAAGTTCATCTGCAATCTGCTCAGAACGGCTTTTGCGGGATTCTATAATCTTCAGATCTGCTTCACTGTTACCAATTAATTTTGCCAGATAAAAACCAACTATTCCTCCACCTATAATCATAACCTTACTACGTCTGCCAACTACTTCTCCCAGAAGACCCCTGATATCTTTCATCGCAGAAGGTTGCCCTATTAAAACAATGTGATCATTCTCTTCTATCGAATCTTCACCGTGGGGAATAATTACATCATCTTTACGAAAAATAGCACTTACTATACAGCAATCAGTAAGATGAAGATCTTTCATTCTCTTATTGGCAAAATAGCTTCCCTTGGAAACAACTAACTCCATCATTTCCACTTTACCCTCTGCAAATGATTCGATATCAATGGCAGAAGGTATTGCAAGAATCTGTGCAACTTCCGAAGCCATAGCAAGTTCCGGACAGATCATGACATCAATACCTATACTAGCTCGCTTAGCTATTGGTTTATCAATGTAATCGGGATTACTAACCCTTGCCATTGTCTTAAGTTTATTTTTATCTCCTACAATGAGCTTAGAAGCCATACATGCTACAATATTGACCTCATCAGAACCAGTAACTGCCATCAGGATATCAGTTCCTTTGATAACCTTGGACAATATAGACACATTTGCACCATTGCCTTGAATCACCTGCACATCCAGTTCATTGATGCGTTTACAAGCTTCTTCGTTCTGTTCTATAACAATTACATCATTAGTAGCATACAATGCTTTTGCTATATGATAGCCAACTTCCCCGGCACCTATAATGATAGCTTTCATGCAACTCCTTCAGAGAAATATTGTATACTATGTATAAAAATATGTATATCGGAAAATACACATCTATATCTAAATTATTATATTGAAATTTAGAAAATTATCAAAAAAGATATCCTATCATCTAAGCAGCAACCATACCTATGAATTAAAGGCATCCTTTACTTTATCAAATATACCTGAGTGTTTAGATTTACCGTTTTTTTTCTTTTCTATTTCATCGAATTTTCTGAGTAAATCTTTCTGTTCTGAAGTAAGATTAGTAGGTGTTTGGACAATAACTTTAACAAGCTGATCACCTTCACCACTCCCGTTTAAGTGCGGCATTCCTTTTCCTTTAAGCCGGAGAACGGAATGTGTTTGTGTACCAGGTTTTATGCTCATTTTGACATTTCCATAAAGAGTGGGGACAACTACTTCATCACCTAAAGCTGCCTGCACAAATGATATTGGTAGCTCATATAGTATATCATCCCCCACACGGTCGAAGGTCTCATGTGGTTGGACGTGTACCATCACATAAAGATCACCTGCAGGTGCTCCTGGACTTCCTGCTTCTCCTTCTCCGCGTATTTTCAGTCGCAGACCATTGTCAGCTCCTTTTGGTAACTTTACTGAAAGTTTCTTTACTTTCTTGACCTTTCCTGTACCTTTACATGCTGGGCACGGAGTTTCAATTATGCGTCCATCACCATGACAAGTACTGCATATAGTAGTACTCATAAAACGTCCAAAGGGAGTATTACGTGCACTGGTGATCTGACCAGTACCATGACATGTTGGACACGTTATAGGATTTGTACCAGCTTTTGCACCTGTTCCTCCACATGCTTCACAGTTTTCTGCCCTTGGAACATTAATCGTAGTTTCCACACCTTTGGCTGCTTCTTCCAGCGATATGGAAAGATCATATCTTAAATCTGAACCTCGCATTGGAGCACTGCGCCTGCTTCTTCCGCCACCGAAAATATCGCTTGAGAAACCTCCAAAACCACCTCCGAAACCACTTCCAAAGATGCTTGAGAGAATATCGCCAAGATCCTCAAAACCTCTGAAGTCTGCACCCCGGAAGATATCTTCCTGAGAATAGCGCCCATCTATACCTGCGTGACCAAATTTATCATACTGAGCTCTTTTTTCTGCATCTGAGAGCACAGCATATGCTTCTGAGATCTCCTTGAATTTCTCCTCTGCATCTGGAGCCTTATTTTTATCCGGATGATATTGCATTGCAAGTTTCCTATATGCTTTTTTTATTTCGGCTTCAGTAGCATCCTTGGAAACCCCAAGAATCTCATAATAATCACGTTTAGTGGACATAGAAGATCGTATGTGGATTTTACATTGATTATTGTATTAAATATTTTGTATTAAATATTGCATTGGTATAAAATAAAAGGTATGTCCAGAGACATACCGGAATTGTCCTATAATGCAGCTATTCAATTTTTACCATCATCAACTATTTCATAGTCTGCATCGACTACACTTTCATCGGTACTGGACTTGGAAGTCCCTGCTGCAGCTCCTGCACCGGAAGCTGCTTCCTGTTGGGCTTTCTGATACATCGCAGCTGATACATCATATATAGCTGTTTGTAGAGCCTCCGTCTTGGACTTGATAGCTTCTATATCTTCTTTCTGCAGAGCATCTTTAAGAGCAGCGATTGCATTTTCTACTTTTGACTTCTGATCTGATGTTACTGAGTCACCTGCTTCCTTTAGAGTCTTTTCAGCTGCATTGACCAGTGATTCAGCAGTGTTTTTAATTTCCACCTGCTCTTTACGTTTACGATCTTCCTCAGCATGTAATTCTGCATCCTTAATCATCTTTTTGATCTCTTCCTCAGACAAACCACCTGGCTTCTGTATTGATATGGACTGTTCCTTGCCGGTACCAAGATCTTTTGCAGTTACATGTAGGATACCATTTGCATCTATGTCAAAGGTGACCTCTATCTGAGGGACTCCCCTCGGAGCCGGAGGAATACCATCCAAGATGAAACGGCCCAATGTCTTATTTGCAGAAGCTATACCCCTTTCACCCTGTAACACATGTATCTCTACAGATGTCTGATTATCAGCGGCTGTGGAGAATATCTGGCTTTTTCTTACAGGTATAGTTGTGTTACGTTCGATAAGCGGAGTTGCAACACCACCAAGTGTTTCTATACCAAGAGTAAGCGGTGTGACATCAAGCAACAGCACATCTTGAACTTCTCCTGTCAACACACCAGCCTGCACTGCAGCTCCCAACGCCACTGCTTCATCTGGGTTAATATTCTTATAGGGGTCTTTGCCAATAATTTTTTTCACAGCTTCATATACTGCCGGCATCCTTGTTGAGCCACCGATGAGCAAAACTTTGTCGATATCCTTAGCTGTAAGTTTTGCATCATCCAGAGCCCTTCGTACTGAAACCAGAGTCTTGTCCACTAAGTCAGCTGTCATCTTTTCGAATTGAGCCCTTGTGATATCAATATCAATGTGCTTTGGCTGCCCATTTGCATCTGCTGTTATGAAAGGCAGATTGACATTAGTAGAGGTTACACTGGAAAGTTCTATTTTTGCTTTCTCTGCAGCATCCTTAAGTCTCTGCATAGCAGATTTATCTTTGCTAAGATCAATACCTTCCGTCTTTTTGAACTCATCTACCAGATAATCAATGATCCTTTGATCAAAATCATCTCCGCCAAGATGGGTATCCCCACTTGTGGAAAGCACTTCAAATACTCCATCCCCAAGTTCCAGGATCGATACATCAAATGTACCTCCGCCCAGATCATATACAAGGATTTTTTGTTCTCCTTCTGCCTTGTCCAACCCATATGCAAGCGATGCAGCAGTGGGTTCGTTTATGATCCTCAGGACTTCTAATCCTGCAATAGCACCTGCATCTTTTGTTGCTTGTCGCTGAGCATCATTGAAATAAGCAGGGACTGTGATGACTGCCTTCTTAATGGGTTCTCCCAGATAGGCAGATGCATCGTCTTTTAATTTCCGCAGGATCATGGCAGATATTTCCTGGGGAGTATAATCCTTACCATTAAGGTGTACTTTATAACCTGGTTCTCCCATATGCCTTTTAATTGAATACACTGTATTCTCTGCATTTGTAATCATCTGCCTCTTGGCGACCTGTCCCACAAGTAACTCACCCTTCTTGGAAAAACCCACAACTGAAGGCGTTGTCCTACCTCCTTCTGCATTGGGAATTACTGTAGGTTCTCCACCTTCAATAACAGCCATACAAGAATTTGTGGTTCCAAGATCTATACCCAATATCTTTGCCATAATATTACCTCTCAGATTATTATAATATTTTATTGTAAATATTTTTATTGCAAACAAGGATTTATTGCTTGTTTATACACTCTTCACACGAAACAGCCTTAAGTGCTGTTCTCATTTTTGTCATCCAATGATGGTTCTGGAAGTTTTGATACTGTCACTGAAGCGGGCCTGAGCACTTTGGAATGCAGATAGAACCCTGGTCTGCATATACCGATGATAGTATTTTCTTCATGATCAGGATGTTCCACATGCATCATAGCCTCGTGTTCATGGGGATTAAATTCTGCACCCAAACATTCCATTTTCTGGAGTCCTTCTTTTTCCAGAATGGAAACAAATTGTTTGAAGACCATTTCCAGACCCTTCACTATGGAGCTGACATCCTCTGTATTCTTTGCAGATTCCAATGCACGTTCGAAGTTGTCATAAACTTCTATAAGTTCAAGGATAAGTTTCTCTGTTGCAAACTTACGAAACTCTTCCTTTTCTTTTATTGTACGTTTTCTGAAGTTATCAAATTCGGCGGTCAGCCGTAAGAGTCTATCCTTTAACTGTGCTATCTCTTGGTCTTTCATGCAAAGTTGCTCCTGTAAAGATGGAGCGCCATCAGTGACCGACACATCACCCTTCACCTCATCTATCGCATTATTATCATTGGTTTGGGGATTCATTTCTTCGGAGTTGCCCAATCCTTCATCCATCTTAACATTCCTCATCTGTCTGCTACGGTTATGTGTCTACATGGCATATGATTGTTTGATATTCTATAAATACTTTTCTATTGATCGAAATCTAAAAAGAAAATTTGACGATCAGAAGAAATGACCATGATTTTTGTGCTTCACAGCTTTTATTATGAGCATGCTTGCAATCATACATATGGCTAGAGCAGATATCATTCTTTCCCAGCCAATGTCCCTGATACCTCCATGAAAAGCAAAAGATACACCGGTGAAAAAGGCAGTTAAAGCAAAAGTAACAGCAAAAGCAGCTATACCACCACCTATAAGTGAACCAATGTGATCTGCACCTCTGTTCTCAAAAAATACAGATGCTGCGATGAATATGACAGCAAAGATGAGCAATATTATCGCAAAAGGAAGTGGAGCGGTTTTCGTACTGAGCAACGTCATAATTCCCATGGCAACTCCTATCATAAACAGTGCCATGCTAGTGGATATTGCAATGGCCTGTGCAAATGGATTTTCAGATAATGTTCCCATATTCATCCCTTGGATAGCCAGAATGTGAACTATAGTATTTATGGGTTATCAGATAATTGTAATCATTCTTTACTGCTCGTTAGTAATATATCTAATAAAACAATTTGCATTTTTCATGAAGATTTTACTTGCAGAATATGCAATGGGTACAGGCATGGAAGGTACTTTTCTTCTTGAAGGGAAAAACATGCTAAAAACCCTTGTTAGCAGTTTTTCAAGAATTGGTCATGAAGTCATATATTTGACTTCTGGTCCTTTACTGAGTGAAGGGACTGCTGTTATTTCAACAGAAAAAAATTTCAGGGATATTATAGAAAAAGAAGCGAAAAAAAGTGATGCAGGCCTTGTAATAGCACCTGATGAAATCCTGGCAGAACTTACTCAAATAATTGAGGACTATACTTTAAATCTGGGTTCCACTCCTGAAGCGATTGCATTGTGTGCCGATAAAGTAAAGTGCACTGAGAAACTTCTCAGTTATAACATAGCAGCTCCACGCATTATTGAAAACATGAATAATACGAAATGTGTAGTCAAACCCAGATTTGGATGTGCTTCCGAAGATACATATCTGACTACTGATGGTGAAATACCTTCTGGATCAATTGCAACCGAGTTTATAAATGGAGAACATCTGAGTGTTAGCCTTATAGGCGGGAAAAAAACATTGCCTTTATGTGTTAACAGACAATTCATTGAATTTATTGATATGAAAGATCTTTCTAAGCTTCGTATTGAATATAATGGCAATAAGGTGTGTTTTTCACCTCCTTACAAAGAAGAGTTGTTCAGAACAGCCACAGAAGCTGTGAGAATTCTTGGATGTCGCGGATATACAGGAGTTGATATTGTATACAATGAAATACCTTATATTGTAGATGTTAATCCCCGGCCAACTACTTCTATATACGGAATCTGTAAAGTGATGAATGAGGAAATAGCTGATCTGCTACTGAAAAACAGGTGCGGTGAATTACCTGAATTTGTTACAATAAACGGACAATACTCCTTTACAAAGGAGGATTTCAAATGATATATCTTGGTATTGATATAGGAGGAGCAAATACAAAAGTGGCCACTTCAGATGGGACTATAGTGGAACTTCATTATTTGCCATTGTGGAAAAACACTACCCTTCCAAAAGAACTCAAAGAAATTGCTATCAGGATTAAACCTGATGTTACAGGTGTAGTTATTACAGGTGAACTTGCCGATTGTTTTGAAGATAAGATACAGGGACTCAAATTTATAATGAACGCAGTGGATGACGCCTTTTTAAATAATGTTAATTACATTGACATCAATGGACATATATATAAAGAAGGAGATGAACTACGAAACCTCGCTGCTGCAAACTGGATAGCTTCTTCGATTTTGATAGGAAAAGAAATTGGTGATTGTATATTTGTAGATGTGGGTAGCACGACAACTGATATAATACCCATAACCGGTGCAAAACACATGGCAGCTACAACTGATTTCAAGAGACTTCTTGCAAGTGAACTCATATATATGGGCACTTTGCGTACGAACGTTGCTACAATTGTGGATATGGTGAAGACTCAACAAGGGACATGCAGGGTCTCCGCTGAACTATTTACAACAACAGGTGACATTTACTTGCTGCTTGGAGATATCAAGCCTTCCTCTTACACATGTGAAACAGCTGATGGAGCAGGTATAAGTAAGATTGAAGTTTTGAGAAGAGTTGCAAGGCTTGTATGTGCAGACCTCCACGAAATATGTGAGGATGATATTATGGAAATTGCACGTCAAGTTAAAGAAAAGCAGATAAGTTTACTTACCGAAGCAATATCTACAGTATCTTGTAAACATGGAATAAATAGAATAGTTGCTGCGGGTATCGGGGAATTCATGATAGTAGAAGCTGCAAGAAAACTAAAGATGGAATGCATTTCTGTAGCAGATAAATGGGGAAAGGAGATCTCAGACGTGTTTCCTGCCTATGCTGCAGCCCGCCTCATAGAAAAGATATATAAAAATCATAAAGAAGACATTAATTAATAATTCATAATAATAGTAATGTAGTAATATGAATAAATATAAAAATCATGTTGTTATAAAATTGGGTGGAAGTCTCATAGAAACTGCTCATGAACTTCTCATTTATTTGCAGGATCGGATGGCAAGTACAAATACAACCGTCACTCAGATATTAATCGTTCCTGGTGGTAGTATTTTTGCTGACAGTATAAGAGATCTCTGTCAAACTAAAAGCATTAGTGATGATTCTGCTCACTGGATGGCTATCCTGGGAATGGAACAATATGGATACTATCTTGCAGATAAAAGTGGAGTCATGATCACAGAGGATGTGGAAAAAACAGTTAATGGGATCTCAATCTTACTGCCTTACAGACTTATGCGAAACGTGGATCCTTTGCCTCATTCCTGGGATGTAACTTCTGATTGCATTGCTGGATGGATAGCTTCAATGTTAAATGCGAGGTTGATTAAAGTCACTGACGTGGATGGAATATATATCGATGAAAAGATAGTGCCTGTATTGAATGCATCGGAATTGATAAAAAGAGAAGAGACATGTGTGGATAAAATGTTGCCTGAATTATTGGTCAAAGAAAGAATAGACTGCCTTGTTATCAATGGAAAATACCCTCAGAGAGTGCTTGATGCTATCAATAAGAAAGATGTTAAAGGCACTCTAATCAAGGGGAATATTTAAATTATATACTGATTATGTAAACAAATCATCTTATGCCGATGAACTTGATAATGTATTATCTAAATTATAAGGAGAAATTAAATGGTAAACAAAGTCACAAAATGCACTTCATGTGCTGTTAATTTAGAGGATCGTGGATTTGCCAGGTTCCCCTGTCCAGTATGCGCCACTGAAATCGGAAGATGTGTAAGCTGCAGACAGCAAAGTAACCCATACACTTGTCAAAATTGCGGTTTTGTCGGTCCATGAGGTGGAAGAATGGGTGATGTTGCAGCAACTATAAAAATTATGCCGGAAAGTGTTGAAACTGACCTAAATGAGCTCAAAAGTAAACTGGAAGCAGTAATTCCTGATGGAGCTAAATTATTTGGTTCAAGGATTGAACCTGTTGCTTTTGGACTGAAGGCACTTATCATGGTTATTTTGGTTGGAGACATTGAGGGAGGAACTGAGCAGGTAGAAGCTGCTTTTGCCACTGTCCCTGGTGTTGAAAGCGTGCAGGTCATAGAAGTTGGAAGACCAATCTAAGTTCTCTTTTTAACACTTTTTAATTTTTCGGGCTCGTAGATCAGGGGAAGATCGTTACGTTCGCAACGTAAAGGCCGCGGGTTCGAATCCCGCCGAGTCCACTTAGATGATCTGAATTTTATTGAGTTGAGTTGTTAATGATAAATATACGAATTTTTTCATACTTCAATGTGAGATCTTTAGATTGATTTATTTTGATTATATATAGAATTCTAAGAAATTTATATTTCAAATGAATACTATATTATTTTTGATTTCCCCGATTTATATTGCAAAAATATTGAAAAATTTTGTGAGATATTAACCCAAATATAGTTCTAAGAAGAATCGCTGATATTCAGGGATTTATAAGCTTTATCCAAAAGATCGTGTTTTCGCAGCCATTCAAAAGCATCCTCTGCAGTGATTGCTATGAGATCATGACCTTTTACATTCTTACAATATATAAAAAAATCTCCTGTTGATGTTTTACATAAGGTTTCTTCACAATATATGGAATCCGACATATCTGCACCATTGTCCCACGTAGCTATTGGTGTGGATTTTTTTGTGTTGTATAACTTACCGTTAAGCACTTTCTTCATGGATATATTCCTCTTCTTGCGTAAAATTATAAATTCAACTATCAATATTCGCACAATTTAATCAATGTGCTCTATCACAGCTTTAGAAGAATGTTTTTGATGAATGTTTTTAATCTTAGTTTCATATTTCTATGATTATCTTTTTATTGAATCCAGAATCTTACCATCAGTGATTTAAAACTTTCCTGCAGATTAATATTATGAGAGATATATTTCTTGCATCCACTTCACCTCGCAGAAAAGAATTGCTAAGACAAATAATAGGAGACAATTTTAAAGTCATACCCAGCAACTATCATGAAAAAACAAAAACTGGGAATATAGAACCTGCTGATTTAATCATCCTTAACTCTCAGGGAAAAGCAAAAGAAGTCGCATCAACAATTTATTCGGGAATTGTTATTGCTGCTGATACGGCAGTTCTTTGCAACGATATTATTCTTGGAAAACCTTATACAGAGAACGAAGCACAACAGATGCTCAGACAAATCAGCGGTAAAAGAATAAAAGTAATCACTGGTTTAACGGTAATTGACATAGATGCAAACATTCAGACCACTGCTTCAGAAACTACAGATGTTATAATCAAACATCTGTCTGATTCAGAAATTGAATCCTATGTCAATACAAAGGAACCTCTTGAAAAAGCAGGAGCTTTTGCCATCCAAGGAAAAGGAGCAGTTATAGTAGAAAGAATAGAAGGAGATTATTTCAATGTGGTAGGGTTACCGTTGTTTAGCCTGAATAAAATACTTGGTGAGATGGGAGTTAATGTGTTAGAAATTATATGAAAATATCAAAACAGAAAATTTAAAAAGAATAAAGTTTTTCCAAAGCATATGGAAAAGGAAAAAACACAAAAAACACTTTTTACTTCTCAGGTTATTGCCGTTTTGATTGCTGGACTTGCAATTTGCATTTTTCTTTTCTATGAGATGATGAAATTTGCTGATGATGGAAATTTGACACTTGTGATACTCATTTCTGTTTCAATTTCTATAGTAGCAGTATTCATTATAAAGTACATAAAACATCAGCAAATAAAAAGAATATAAAATCCAGAAAAAAAAACATCCAGATAAACTCACTGCATCTTCTTTTTGGACGTTTCAACTTCATCAAAAATACCCGGATATTCTTTAAACATAGATAATATATCAAGAGCAGCTACTATGTCAACCACACCTACAGCTCCAATTACAGTCTTCTCTGAGGTACGTATGGGAGCCACTACTACTGCCTTTCCTTTATATGGTCCTTCTGTGGGTACTGTGTGAATAATTTTATTAGATCTTAATACTTCCTCTAATACAGGTCCTGTATAATCCCGATCCACCACCTCTCCTCTTTCCATCCGAATACCCCGCTTATTCAGACTTCGAATAGTGATTGGTATACCCAGTAAAGCATGTATTGCTTCAGCTATGGGTTGTAAGTCATCAGCCGTGGAATCTTCACATATCTTGAGACAGGATATTCCATCCAGATTATCTTTACAGCTCATCTTTATCCTCCTTACGTTATCTACGTCTACGTTATTCTTTTTATGTAACTCCTCTCCAAGCTCAAGATCCATGATGTATTCATGCGCAGATACAGCAGCTACAGCACCATCTGCAACTGCAGTAACCACTTGCCATATAGATGTATCCCTGCAATCACCTGCTGCATATATACCTGGTACAGAAGTTTCCAGCTTTTCATTTGTTAATATAAAACCTGAATTATTCTTCTTGACATTAACAAAATCTGTGTTAGGTTGTATGCCAATATAGACAAAAACACCATCCACTGGAATACTATATAAATCTCCTCTTTTAAGATCCCTTAATACTACATTTTCAACTCCTGTTTTTCCCTGTATCTCTTCAGCAATAGTATTCCAGATTATCTCGATATTTGATTTTTTAGATACTCTCTCCTGTAATATCTTAGAAGCACGTAGTTTATCTCTTCTGTGAATTATGTATACTTTTTTCACAACATTGGAAAGGATAAGAGCATCAGTAAGTGCTGACTCCCCGCCTCCGATAACCATTACTGTTTTTCCTTTGTAAAAAGGTGCATCACAAGTAGCACAGTACGAAACACCCTTGCCAATAAACTCTTTTTCACCTGGAATGCCCAGCTTCTTTGGATTAGCACCTGTTGCAATAATAACAGTTTTTGATTCAAAATTCCCCTTGTCTGTTATCACTACCTTCTTGCTGTTATCAGAGATAATCGAATATACTTCTGCAGATTCAATTTTAACTCCAACAGTCTCTGCATGTTCTTTAAATCTCTGCATGAGTTCAGGGCCTGAAATTGCAGTAAAGCCGGTGTAGTTTTCAACCACATCTGTTGCTGCTATTTGACCAGGTAAAACGTTTTTCTCTAACACCACAATATCAAGACCGTATCTTACAGCATATATTCCTGCTGTAAGCCCTGCAGGTCCTCCCCCGATAATAACCAGATCGTACATGTTTACTGATCCTTATATTAGTTAAACTGGGCTTTCAAGAGTCTTGCTTGCCTTATTTTTATCTGGAACGCCTACAAAAGCAATTTGGTCATCAATGATGGTTGTGGGAACAGAAACTATGGAGAATTCATCAACAAGCTTTTTGCCTTCTGGACTGTCATAATCAACTTCTGAATATTCAAAATTGTATTTTTCTTTAAGCTCTCTCCAGACTTGCTTAGCTGTTGGACAGAAATGACACCACTCTGCAGTAACAAGTGTAACTTTTACCATCATTCACTCCTCCATATTATTATATTGTTCTTTATCATCCTATCCCTATATGAAATTAGTGTTTAAGGATATCAAAATGCATATTATCTATAAGAACATTAAATTATACATCAAAATTAAAATAAGGAGTAGATACATATGGGACGCTATTCTATAGAACAGTTCGTGCAAACCACTGCACAAAAAGACCGCGGTGAGGGTAAATTCGAATTAGAACGTGATCGCCTTCTGGAAGTTAATCTGGATGGAAAAGTATGGATTAAAAAAGGTACAATGGTAGCATATAACGGAAATATCCGCTTCACAAGAGAAGGCGTTCTGGAACATGGGCTTGGTAAATTAGTAAAAAAAGCTGTTACAGGAGAAGGACTAAGTCTTACTAAAGCTGAAGGAAATGGCAAGCTATATCTGGCCGATATGGGAAAGAAAGTTATCATATTGGAGTTGGATGGGCAATCAATTTATGTTAATGGTAACGATTTGCTGGCTTTTGAAGAGACAATCAAATGGGATATCAGAATGATGAAAAAAATTGCAGGTTTTCTTTCAGGAGGGCTTTTCAACGTACTGCTCGAGGGAAAAGGGATGATAGCAATCACAACACATTATGACCCCCTTACATTGCAGGTTACCAAGGACAGAACAGTTTTCACAGATCCTAATGCTACTGTTGCATGGTCAGGAACTCTCCAACCTGAATTACACACTGATATTTCCCTGAAGACGTTAGTGGGCAGATCCAGCGGAGAAAGCTTACAGATGGCATTTAAAGGTGAGGGGTTCGTGGTTGTACAGCCATATGAAGAAGTATACTTCGCCACGGTTCAGTCATAATATCAAACTTAACCTTTCGTGATGCAATCGTAATTTACAACTGCCCTTATCATTTCCGGGATGTGTCCCCACATCCCAATGTACTCTCCCTGTATTACCATTGCCCCTTTTATACTGTGAACAGGTTTTATTACATCAAAAGCTTTTTCAACCGCATTTTTACCTATATGCGTAGCATTTCCTAAAGCAGTAGCTGCAGCATCTGCCAATGAGACGTCATCAGAGAAAACAATAGCTGCATCTGCCATTCCAAAACTTATGGAAGGTCCCACTGTGCCTGAAGATGTACAGATACCTGTTATATGATTGTGACATGGCAATCTGAAAGCTAAATCCTTTACTGGAGAAGTACCTGCATATACACCAATAATAACAGGTCGGTCATTGATCAGTGCTATATCACCTCCATTATCTACAATGGCATAAGTAGCACCTAAATCCACCATAGCTTCCAATGCCATTGATGCAATGGTGCCAGCTACAGCACTCATGGGTCCAATACCCATGGCATTAGCTGCATGCACCATTCTTAGTATAACTTCCGGTGCATTTTCTGGACAATCATAAGGCTCCAGTGTTGTTCTAAAAAATGGATCGTGGGCTATAAAGTTTTCCAGTACACTACGATTATATCGGATGGATTCTTTTGCCTTTTGAATATAGAATTCGTTATCTGCCACAATAGTTACTATTGTTTCTTTAAGCTGAAAATGTTCTCTCATACGTTTAAAAATCATTCCCATGAATTTTCAAACATCCAGTGAAAGTGCATCATGTGGACACATTTCTATACATGTACCGCACTGGATGCATTTTGTATTGTCAACCTTCAAATTCCATTCTTTGTCCATTGAGAATACCTTAGTCGGACATACTGAAATACATGCACCACATTCTACACATTCTTCTTCATCCCAGTTAATTGGAGAATCCAGTTTAAGTACTTCTGCTCCTCTTGAAACCAGTGCTTTCTTTATCATTCTATATTCAGTATCCTTTATATCTGCAATTATCTCACCTGCTGTTGAATCAAAATGTGCCTGTGCAATATTAAGAAGAATACCAGTCTCCAGTATAGACTCAGCCAGTATAGGTCTTGTGACTATATCCTGGTTTATAACGATCCTTATTTTCATTTCAATTCCTCCTGGCAAAAAGCATACTGATATCATCACTTGTAATGATGCCTATAACATGATACTCCTCATCAACTACAGGCATTGCTGATACTCTATGTTGTTCAAGTCTTCTGGCAGCAATTGTCACTTGTTCATTATCCCTGGCAGTTATGACTTTTTTAGTCATGATATTCTCTACAAGGTCAAACGTATTCTGGGCAACTGCCTTTGAAATATCCCATGCAGTAACAATACCTACAAGAGTGTTATTTTCAGTAACTACAGGCAAATGATTAAAAGAGACATCCATTATCTTTTTTGCAGCTTCATATACACTGGCATCCTTATGAATTGTAACAACATTTTTTGCCATGATATCTTTTACAGTAGGTGTGCCAAGAGTTTGTTTCATTGGACGAGAAACAGTATCTAAGGGCAATTTCTCTGCAGGGAAAGTAAGGAAAAAATCTCCATTTAAAATCCAATCTTTCAAAATCTCAGCAATCTGGCGAGAGCGCTTGAAACTTGACAGTGAAGAAGTTGAAACCTCTCGTCCTTTAATTTCAATAGAACCTGACCTCAATTCTTCATACGTTACCTCTCGGACAATTGGCCTGTCACGGGTTGGGATTCCATAATCTATCACCTTGGTGACAATATCTGCATCAGAAACTGCTGTGGCCATTGCAACTTTTTCATCGAGTATAGGGATAGGAATACCCATTCCAACATACAGAGACACACCATATCCTGTAAAAGTAGAAGCACGTATGAATTCCGGATCCATTTCTTTGAGATCACCTTGAACCATTAATGTTCCAAAACCGTTTTTTGAAGAATGCTGGGTTCCCTGACCAATTACATACCCTTCTGCACCACCAAGGAAAATCCTTGTTCCTGTCCCGATTGTTCTGTATTCAGGATCATTGGAAAGAGGAGATAATACACCTGCACCTGAATATGTAACATTACCAAAATTAGGCATTAGTGATCCCATATAAGTATACAATTTTTGAGATGTACTGTTAGTAGCTGCATTGTATTTTTGATAGGCATTACGGGGATTGACCATAATAGCCTGATTTAAGTCATTGAGATCTAATGTTGTATCAAGGATCTTCCTTGGATAACAGTCAGTGCCAGCAGAAACAGCGTGTACATCTATGCTATTGCCTCTGATAAGATCTTCTATTACATGCGCTCCCCCATATTCCATTCCAAGGGTCTCAGATACTTGTGTAGCCCCAATATAAGCATCCACTGCAGCTATACCTGTATATGCTTCAACGTCATTAAGCCATACTTTCTGCATCTTAATAGGAGGTTCTGCATGACCAAAATTGAGAAAAACACCTGAAGAACACATGGCACCGAAAGTACCTGTTGTCACTACATCTACTTCCTTGGCTGCACCTTCTGCTCCAAGCTCAGCTACAATGCTTACCATTTCCTCTGCAGTTACTACGCTGACACTGCCATCTTTAATCCTGTTATTAATCTCACTGATAGATTTTTCGACCATTTTATCTACCTTACAAATTCAGACATATTTAGTAATAACAACTATATATTACATATGGTAATTTAGATGTAACTAAATTATGTATTAATATACATTAAGTTACCTGCACGAAACAACTTTTTGCTGTTAGATAACTGGATAATATAAGACATACTATATATAAATAATATAAATATAGAATATAAGTAAATATTATAAAATATTTAAAAATCGTTATCAACATATTGAT
>JACIVZ010000100.1 GCA_014361205.1 Methanomethylovorans sp.
CACTTTGCGCAAAGTCGTCCTCATACACAAAGTCATTGCCCGTATTGTACGGAGGGTCGATGTAGATCATCTTCACCTTTCCAAGATAGGTTTCCTGCAGGAGCTTGAGCGCATCAAGGTTGTCGCCTTCTATGTACAGGTTCTCCGTCGTGTCAAAATCCACGCTTTCCTCGCGGCATGGGCGCAGGGTCTTGGCTATAGGGGCGTTGGCCAGGAGGATGGACTTTTTCTTGTCCGGCCAGGTGAACTGGTAGCGCTCCTCCGGGCCTTCCACAATAATATCTAACAGCTCCTGCCGCAGCACGTCAAAATCAATGGCGTGCTCGATGATGGGCGTACCGTCGTCCCTGTAGCCTTTGATGACCTCGGTGAAGGTATTGGGAAACAGCTCGGCAATCTTTTTAATATTCTCATCCACTTTGTTTACAGAGTGCATTTTCAGCTTGTCCATGTTCATTCTCCTTTTTCTTCGGCTAGTTTTTTCTTCAAACCCTGGAGGCTGGTAAACAGTTCAAAGCGTTTTTTTGGTTGCTTTTCGTTGCGGGATAAGCGTTCCAGTTTGCCAATTTCTTTTTGCAGTTTCAGGATTGCATCCTGCTTCTTTAATTTTTCGTCAACAGTAAGGCTATCGCAGGAGTGAATAATATTTTCCTGCAGGGCGATCTGCTCAATGAACCCTTCCCATATGCTGTCGAGATTCAGCCCTCTGGTTTCAAGCCTTAGGTCTGTAAGCGGTGTCCAGTCTGTTTTATAAAGCTTGCCGTAATAAAGCGCAAGTTGTCCCTGCTCCTGGAATTTGAGCAAAAAAAGCAGCTTGTGAGCGTTCTGCCGGGCTATACTTTCTACAATTCTATAGTCTAATTCCTGTTTTTTTAATTCAATGGAAAGCACAAGAATTTCAGAAGTCTCTCCGCTCTTTTCGAGATTTAAAGTATCCGGCGACAGCTTGTACTCTATACTTATGCGTTTTATATCGGATACGAATTTCTCTTTGAGTTCGCTGCTTAAATTTAAGTTTTTATAAAATGCCTCCTTGGGCATGTTCCGCCCGACGAATGCTTTCTCCGGAAATTTTAGCATCCTATCACCACCATGAAGCAGATCAGTTCAAAGTCGTCAAGGCCGGAAATATTGCCGGTCAGGAAGGTGGTTTCGCCATTCCCGAAAAAGCTGTCTATATCCTTTTCTTCCTTAACGGTTATGATTGATGCCACTGCCTGCCGAAGCAGCTGGGATACGCGGTCCATTTTCCTGCCGTCGTTGGTTTCCCGGTTGAAAATATGGCAGGCCTCCATATCGGGTTTTGTTTTGCCCCGGGAGAGATGGCGCATAATGTCCAGGGTGGCTTTCGGCTCCAAATGGTTGCAGATGACCTCCCCGTCATCCCCGATGTATACCATGTAAAAAGGGTGAAGGCGGTTTTGGTTTTCAATGTTTATGGCTTTATTCACGTTCTTCAGGATAAATATTACTCCGGGCTTTTCTCCCCGTATCACGGCGTGAATGCCGTAGGGAGTCCGGTCTAAATCAGGGTGCTCTTTGATATAGGAGAGCAAGTCCATCCTGAAATCATTCAGCCCCAGGTCCATAATGGAAATGCCTGTGGTCATGTCCTCAAGGTCAACCACTTCATTCTGCAGTTTTTCCAGCTGGGCCCGGCGATAGGCCAGATCGCCGTTTTCGTCCTGGTTGATGTAGTCATCGTCGCCGGTGGCGGTCATGACGGAAATCCGCATTCTCGCTTCCACGCGTTCCTTCAGGTTTATGTAGTCGTCCAGCGCCAAATCCGGCCAGAAGTTGACAAGCTGGATCACCTTGTTTTTGCTGCCGATGCGGTCAATACGGCCAAAACGCTGGATAATGCGCACCGGGTTCCAGTGGATGTCGTAGTTGATGCACCAGTCGCAGTCCTGCAGGTTCTGTCCTTCGGAAATGCAGTCGGTGGCAATCAGAATGTCAATATTATTGTGATTGTTCGGCATTACCAGGTCCTTCTCCTTGGAAATGGGAGAAAAACAGGTCAAAATCGTGTTCATGTCAGCAGGGAATTTGGGTATGGTGGTTCTTCCCTCAATTGAGCCTGTAATCAGGGCGCAGTCCAGTCCGAATTTTTTCTTCACAAAAGGGCTGACATTTTCATACAGGTATTCCGCCGTATCGGCAAAGGCCGTAAAGATAATGATTTTTTTATTATCCGGATTAATTGGGTATGTAACTTTCTTTTCGATAACCCGCAAAAGTTCATTCAGTTTATAGTCATACTCCGGAGTAATATCTTCAATCATCAAAATCAGAAGTTCCAAAACTTCCAGATCGGCAGACAAATCCCGCTGCCAGGAGAGATAGTCCATGTCGCGCAAATCGATTTTAAATTTTCTGCCGACGCTTAAAATATCGATATTCTGATCATCCAGATCAAGTTCGCCAAAGTCATGAACATCCGGCACGGTAACTTCCTCGCCGGACCGGAAGCTGTCAATCAGTTCCAGGGTGTTACGTATTTGTTCATAGATGCGTTTTACGGTCAGCTTAAAAGAATGCACCGAGCTTTCCATTCTCTTGAGCAGGTTGATGCTCATCAAACGGCGGATGCCTTCCTCGCGCCCCTTTTGCGAAAGCTGCCTGCTGTGTTCCGAATCCATATCTATATATTTGCCAAGCCTGCTGGGGAGGATATAGTTCGTTGGTGTATAGATGGACAGATTCAGCTGCATGAGCTGTTCATATATTTGCTCATAATTGATGGCATTTTTCAAGTTGGTCAGTTTGGGACGCAAGGAAAGCGGCTTATTGCGCTCTGGGAACCTTCCTATTTCGGATATGTCATAGTAGCGCTGAATATGTTTGCGGGAGCGGGCAATGGTCACGCTGTCCAAAACTTCAAAAAAGTCAAAATCCAGCTGTTTAAGCAGGGAAGCCGTTGTACGGGATTCAGGCGGCAGCTTGCTCCAGGCGTTATATACCTTTTGCGCTTGCCGGAAAATAGTGTCAATGTCTGTTTTGGTGTTCAGCTTTTCATTGATTAACTCTGACTTTCCCTCGTAGGCTAAGGCCAGTTGGTTGCGCAGGTCATAAAAACGGTTGTTCACCGGGGTGGCGGAGAGCATTAAAACCTTTGTCTTTACGCCGGGACGGATGACTTTATTGAGCAGTCTGAGATAGCGGTTCTCTTTTTCCCCGTATTCCCCTGATACAGCGCCGCCGTTGCGGAAATTATGGGATTCATCGATAACCACGAGGTCGTAGTTGCCCCAGTTGATGCGGTCGAGGGGCAAGCCAATAACAGAATCACCTCGTTCGCGGGACAAATCCGTATGGAAAAGGACATCGTAGCGCAGGCGGTCTTTGGCCAGCGGGTTGTTGACCAGATTGCCGCGATAGGTCAGCCAGTTATCCTTTAACTTTTTAGGGCAAAGAACAAGGACATTCTTGTTCCTGTTTTCATAGTACTTGATGACGGCAAGGGCCGTGAAGGTTTTGCCCAGGCCCACACTATCCGCCAGGATGCAGCCGTTGTATTGCTCAAGTTTATTAATGATTGCCAGGGCGGCGTCTTTCTGAAAGCTGTACAGTTTGTTCCAGATAACGCTGTTTTTGAAGCCCGTTGCTTCGTTGGGCAGCACATCTTCGGAAATATCCTCAAGGAATTCGCTGAAAATATTATACAGGGTCATAAAATATATGAGCTCGGCGGGATTTTCCTGGTAAACCGCCGATATGAATTTGATTACTTCTTCGGTCACATCCTGAAGACGGCTTTCATCATTCCAGATGCTGTCGAACAAGCGGATATATTCACTGCTGAAGGGAGCCTCAAATTTATTCACCATATTATAGATGTTGTTGCCTCGCTCGCAGCCAATATCAACAGTTGTAAACCCGTTTATCGGCAGGTAAGTCAGCTGCTGTTCGCTTGTTTGTATGTTGATAAATCCGCTCATCCCGGAATTAGTGGAATTTGATTTGAAGGTTACCTTTTGGCGAATCCAATCCGCACATTCCCGGGCAATAGCTTTTTGGGTAAGCTCATTCCTTAGCTTTATTTCAAATTCTGTCCCGTAAAGGCTGCGTTCCCTATATAATCGTGGAATGTAAAATTCCCTTTTTTCTTTGGGCAATTTTTCAGCGACGAATGTGGGGGATGTAAAGATAAACCGCATGGAATCAATTTTCTGCAGCTGTGCTTTCAATTCCTTATAGGCATGAATTGAAAAACAAGCAGCTGCAACAGAAATACGGCTTCCAGGCACTATAACCTGTGTTAAGTCATCCTTAACAATTTTCGTTGTATTATTGAATACTTCCACAAAAACACCCTTTTCTAAGATCATTCAAAAGTATTAAGGGTTCATAAGCATTTTTACATTTACGCTTTTACATTTGTAGTGAGAACTTTTCCTGAATTGCTTGAGTACTTCCCATACCACAGAATATACTTTTTCTCCTGAAGCTCTTTGGCTACTGTTCCTTTGGTTTCGCAGGATTTCAGGTATTTCAAATGAATATTCTTTTAAAACTATTTACATCATTGGTTCAAAACCTTTTGCGATTGCTCCGATATCTCCTCGATCTCTGTAAACAGATTCTTTAAATTCAGAGAGATCTATCTTTGAATAATGAACTAGGGCAGTATTTTTTTAATCTTCTGATAAGTTGAGAGTCCATTGTCAATGATTTTATGGATAATGTAACCCTAAATATTACTTAGCGCCTTTCTTTGTCCAAGTTCCCTCTTTGATTTTTCTTGTTTTTGCTCTTTTCCTGTATGTTCATCTGCTTTAGAATATCTTGGACTTGAATGAAGAAATTAGTATACTGATTATTCCTTTTTTGATATTCAGTCTAGGAGTATCAAGCTGTTTCCGCATTTCATCTAATATTTGTTTATCTTTTCCATTATCGCTGATACTCTTGCAGAATGACTAGGTAGCGGTACTGTCTCGTATATAGTCTGGAAAATCCATGAATTTATAATTTATTTAAGGATATTTATTAATGCATTGCCTCTCAAATTCAGAATCAGAAGGGCCATGCCATTGTTGTAGTACAAGCATATTGAACATAACAATAACACCAGATTCAGGTCTACCTCATGATGCCTTTCTGTTGTTATACATTGATTCGAGAATAGGACGAAATTGTTTTTAGTCTATTAATGATTCTATGTCAGCAAGCTTGTCACCAACAGATTGAAGGCTTTTATATATTTCTCAGTGAAAAGCAATTATATAATCATAATTATAAATTAGCTTAGATATCATTTATATTTTATTAGGGTGTGAGGTTAAAGAGGTGTGCTTATCGAAAATCTCTACTATATATTTATGGTACTAAGCAATAAGGACAGTGCTTTTTGAAAAATGTATTGCAAGACATTTTTTTATACAAGTGCCTCTTAGATATGTCGTACTATGCAGGATAGATCTATTAATGAAGACATGCATTCATACCCTTTGATCGATTTCAGAAATATTAATGTTACACGCAATGGTATTAAGATCCTTGATTCTGTTTACCTGCAAGTAGGCGTAGGTGAAAACATCGCCATCATCGGTCCGAATGGATCAGGAAAATCTTCTCTTATCAAAACCATCACTCGTGAATACCGTCCACTGGCAAACTCTCCAGGGCTTGTATATCGTATCATGGGAAAAGAAATGTGGGATTTGTTCGATCTTCAAAATTTATTAGGGATAGTCTCAGGTGATTTACAACAGGAGTATTATCGTGATATTTGTGGTTACGATGCAGTTTTGTCTGGTTTTTTCAGCAGTATTGGTGTTTACAGAAATCATCATGTTACCTCTGAGATGAAATGCATAGTAGAGACAGTAATGGACTTTCTGGAGATCTCTCATCTTCGGTATAAAACAATTTCCCATATGTCCACAGGTGAAGCAAGGAGAGTTCTCATAGGGAGAGCTTTGGTACATGATCCGGTAGCTCTGATATTGGATGAACCTGCAAATAGTCTTGATCTTTATGGTCTTCACAAGTTCAGAGAATTAATGAGACGGATTGCGCGGGCAGGAAAAAGTATAATTCTTGTGACTCATAACCTTCAGGATATAATACCTGAAATAGAACGCGTCATTCTTTTCAGGGATGGCAGGATTTTTATGGATGGCTCCAAAGAGGAAATACTAACATCTTCCAATCTTTCAGTGTTATTCGGATTGCCTGTAGAGGTACAGAGTGCGGATGGGTATTACCGTGCTTGGTGTTGAATTCTTTTTAGTGGAAACTTCTTGTTAATATTCATTTTTTTATCATTATTGTTACTACTTTTTACAGCTTCTTTTTCAACTTTAAAAAAATGAGTTGCAGGTAATATTTGTGTGATGAAATTTCCCTTGAATTTCTCGGATCTTTCAAATCTTTTCTTTGAAATAATTGCCTTTTCTCTTTGTTTTTCAGAATGGTAATAAATGATGGATTTAAATTGCTCTTTTTGATCATCTGATTTTAATGCATATGAAGGGTCGTGTAATTCCCAGAACAGTTCAAGTAATCTATCGTATGTCACTGTTTTTGGATCAAATAGTATTTGTACTGCCTGTACAAGATCATTTTTATTTTCTGTCCTGCTTTCAAGTCGGGGATACTTTACTTCATCTCCTATATAGCCGATAGCTGTACCAATTATCCCATTAACTTTATTGCGAAACACCGCTTCAACTTTCCAGCAGGCTCCAAGAGCAAAGGTGGCAATTTCATATTCATTTATGGGTACATTTCTAAGGTTGGTCATTTTTCCTGCCCTTTTAATCATCTGTTTTACAATTCTGAAAATTATTTTTAATATTATTCCTTTATCATGACTATTATGTAATATAAATAGTTAAATATAATAACTTTTCCTTTTTTGACTTTAAATATATATCTAAAACCAAGTTCACATTTTAATTTTTTTGTTTTTT
>JACIVZ010000101.1 GCA_014361205.1 Methanomethylovorans sp.
ATTAGGAATAAGATAAATAATATTATATATAATATACGTAGATTCATGCTTAATGAAAGAAGGTAAAATTGATTTCCCATAGGTATAAACAGAAGATGTAAAATCAAAAAGTGTGAGCCTTATTATTATAATTGGATCCAACTTCATATCTATCTTACATATGTCTATACATGGGAAAAATATGCTCTGTTTATCAAGCACATATAATTTATTTATTTAAAATATACATTTAATATTAAATAATAATCAAGATCAGCTGTGCAAATTTAATTGGAATTATAAAGTAAATCAATGAAATAAAAGTATATTGGGTTACTAATAATTCTATGAATGTCAAAATTACTTGTGTATGAACGCAAGTAACAATTTACAATATAATTATACAGGAAAGATTACTTTAGGTATAGGTAAAAAACATCATCAAAACTTTTTACCAACACTAGAATTATTGAAAAGTTCTTTGCTTGTATCAATATCAGGATCTCTTCGTATATATATAGCATCTATCTTGCTTATGACACACATAAATATATTGAACTGTGTAGCAGGGGGACTTATTGTATATGCCATATATACACTGGATCGTGCACTTGAATCTAAGGAAGATAGTATTAACAAATTGGAACTTAAAGGTGCAAACAGAAAATTAGCCTTATTCATTTCGATGATTGTCTTTTTTTTGGGTTGTTATGTTCTTAATAGTTGTGGTTTACTCTTCATAGCATTAATGCCACTTGTAACCGGCTACCTCTACAGTAAAGGTATCAGTTTTGGAAAATTTAACTTCAAACTAAAAGGAGGGAGAGGAATAAAAAATTTTATAGTCGGGATTACATGGGGTATATTCATTACTTTTATAGCAGGTGTGGAACTTGAAAGTATCTTACCATTGATTATTATATTCCTTTATTACAGTTTTAAACTTTTTATAAATTCAGCTCTATACGATTTTAAAGATATAAAAGGTGATATAATCGCAGGTATAAAAACAATTCCAGTAAGCATCGGAGAAGAGAATACACGTAACTTGCTTTTAACGTTGCATATAATATCTCACTCGCTACTGGCAACAGCCATTATAATGCACTTGCTTGCATTTGAACCTGTTATTCTACTATACAGTCTTTTTATAGGGATATTCTATATATACAAACTCAGCAATAACAGGGAAAATGAATCAGTGGGAGAAAAAATAGAAAGAATCTTTTTAATTGATGGAGAAGCGGGATCAATCTTATGTGTAAGATCAGTTTTTTCAACTATACTATAAAAAAGTAATTCATATTTTCTTTGCTTGTGACAGATAATGTTCGAATAGATCATTGCCCCATTGAATACCTTTTTTGTCAAAACAAATGAGGTCTGTACGTGGATCATAATTTCCTGATTTAAAGAACAAAGACATGGAAAAGAAAATATCTGTTACCACAAAAGCGACCTTTGCACTGTCTATAAGATAGAGCTCAGTGCATTTGGCATCATAATATGCTCTCATTTTTTCTTCATGTTCAGACTTTACAATATCATAAACATCCTTTGTTAAAATGAGGGACGTTGGTACAGATTTTTCTGCAAGCTGAGCGAAAAAATCTGGATAAGAAGGGAAAAAAATAGGTGAAACTCCTTTTATCATACTTGAACGCTGTATATTTTCAGTAAATGTTTTGTGAGAGTCATAAATATTCTCAAACCGGTCTACATAAAAATCACATTCTTTAAGATCAGCTAATCTATCCAGTAAATAATCTGGTATACCTGCCAAGTCATGATCATTCCAGAAATCTTCATTTTTTTCTATCAGAGTAATAACATCATAAAAGGGTTTAAAAGATCTGGCAATTATCTTCCCTGTAGTTGTAAGGGTATACTTCTTGGTAGAATGATCTTTATATATAAGATTAGCAGATTCCATCTCTCTTATCCGTGGAGCAATCTCAGGAGAAGATACATCGAATTTTTTACGTATGTCGGAAAGCAATGAAGGTTGCTCCAGAAGATATAATAGAAGGTCTCGTCTTTTTTCTGAGAAAGTGAGCAAACTCAACATACCTTTGGATTTCATGATTATCACATGTTGACACTATGTTATAAAATTAAAAATGTAAATATTTTTTATAACATTATACTACCTATATATTTCAATATTTGTTTATTAGTTATAAATGTATCATACAAAAAAAGTATTTAGTGAATTCAATAAATTCTTATACAAAAAAGAAGTCTGTAACTCAATGCAGGAAGTGCCTCATACCTGTGAATACAAGAGAAACTCCTAGCCTGTTTGCAGTGTTTATTACTTCATTATCTCTAATAGAGCCACCAGGTGAAACTATATATATAATACCATTTTCAGCAGCATGAACGACACTATCGTCAAAGGGAAAGAATGCATCTGATGCCATTACACATTTTGAAAGGACCTTTTGACAATATTCATCAAAATCTTCCTCTGGACTATCTCTTTTGTGCATTATTCTTAGATTTTCTCTTGCCTTAGTAGCAGCAAGTTTTCTTACAGAATCAACTCTGTTAGGTTGACCTGCCCCCATAGCAAGCATCATATAGCAATCTTTCTGATACTCATAAGCAAGGGTAATGGAATTTGATTTTGTACTCTTGCAGGCACTTATGCAAAACTCTGCGAGAGAGCGCATCGATTCAGGAAACTGTTTTTCTGTCACGCATTCCCATTTGGCATACAGACCAACATCTCTGGATTGTTTTAACAAGCCACCTACTATATATTTGTAAGTGTGATTTACATCAAAAGCATCATTTAAGTGAGGTAATTCAAGTAACCTCAAATTAGAGCTCTTTTTCTTAAGATACTCAAGAGCATCTGGATCGAAGCCGGGAGCAAGTATGATCTCTATAAACTTGCCTTCCAGAAACTTTGCTGAGGCCAAATCAAATACAGTGTTACTGCAAATTATACTCCCAAATGCTGAGATTGGATCCCCATCCCATGCAGCACTTAATGCTTGGAGAAGCGTATCACCTGTAGCCAGGCCGCATGGATTGTTATGCTTTACAATAGCTACTGCAGGTTTTTTAGCATTGATATCTTTTATGGTCAACAATGCATTATCAGCATCGACATAATTATTATAGGATAGTTCTTTTCCATGTAATTGTCTTGCATTTGCAAGAGAAGGACCTTTTACGCCAGGTTCTTTGAAAAACTTAGCTGTTTGATGCCAGTTCTCTCCATAGCGAAGGTTGATTCCTCCTGTAAAATTTAAATGTATGACTTCTTCTGAAGCCAGTTCCCTACTAAGATACGTATCAATGGTCGCATCATAGCATGCAGTGTGCCTAAAAGCCTTTACAGCAAGTTTCTTACGCATTTTCTCTGAAACAACACCAGTTGACCTGATCTCTTTAAGTATAGATCCATAATCTGCTGGATCACATACTACTGTTACGAAAAGAAAATTTTTAGCAGCTGCGCGCAAAAGGGTAGGACCACCAATATCAATATTTTCGATGGCCTCATCCAATAAAACACCTTCTTTTGTAACTGTTACTTCAAAAGGATAAAGATTTACAACTACAAGATCAATTAACTCAATACCTGCATCATGCGCTTGACTCATATGATCAGGATTGTGTCTGTTGCATAATATAGCACCATGTATTTTAGGATGTAATGTTTTAACCCTGCCATCCATCATTTCAGGAAAACCTGTTATTTCTGAAACATCCTTCACTTCAATTCCTGCATCACGCAGAATACGTGCAGTTCCACCAGTAGATATCAATTCCACACCAAGGGTTGCAAGCCCCCGTGCAAATTCTACAATCCCAGCTTTGTCAGAAACGCTTAGCAGTGCCCTTTTTACCAAAAAATCACCGTCAATGGTTAGCGTATATCATGTATAAATGTTCTGGTTGAAAAATGACATAGAAATTTTTATTGATATTTAACTAAATTTTACTACCGGACAAATATCTATACATTTCCCACAGTGTATACATTCTTTTCCTATTACAGCAATCTTATTTTTTATTACAATCACATTTTGTGGGCATTTACCTACACATACACCACATCCACTGCAGCGGAGAGCCCTCATTATGGATCGTTCTACTGATTGTATAAACTCGCGAACATTCTTTTCACTATCGCTCCGTGCTGTTACTGTACCTCCGGCAAATATTTGAGCACTGTTATCCCCTTGAAATACAGAAGCAACACCTTCCATGAAAGCTACCCTGCCTACAGCTTCGAGCATCCCTGAAGATTTTATTTTTTCCAAATCTAAAGTTATATCAAAACTACCTTCTGCTGAGACGCCTCCCTGCTTACAGGGACGATAGCCCGATATCATCTTGAATTCTAACGTACTTTTGATCGCACTTTTCGGTGTGATGGAAATCCCTTTAGTTTTTGCAATCTCTTGAAGCCTTGGTGGTAATTTCTTCCATCTCCATAAACCATGTTCAACCCAGCCTGGAGAAAGCCCATATTTTCGGGCATGTTTTAGCAGATAATCTTCCAGTTTTGCTGCAAACTCGGGATGAGTTTCTTTAAGCCTGTAAAAATCAGCTACTGAACATGAAGGACAAAGCCAGCATCCTATCCTATCAAATCCTTTTTCGTAAAGGGGATTATACAGCAGTCCACGCATGAAAATATATAACCATACATGCATAGCCGTCCAATCCTGTATTGGAGCAGCAGCTACCTGATTTCCTACCCACGGATTCTTCCAGACTCTTTCACTTTTTGCACGTGTGTCAGATTCGTATTTACGCTGGCCAATGAATGTCAAACAGCCATTTTTATAATTTTCTTCAATGATCTGAGCAATAGGACCCAGTTTGCAAACTTTGCAGCACCAACGCATTTCCACACTGGGAGGACCGAAACTATTTGCAGATTCCCAGAAAGCATTGCCTGAACTAATGAATCTGAGAGGTTTGCCGTAGAGTTCAGAGACTTCCTTAGCATTAACTACAGTCTCCGGAAACTCTATACCAGTGTCAGCAAAGAGGATGTCGAAATCTTCAAGACACTCACTTACAAGCTGCAGGACTACAAGACTGTCCTTACCGCCGGAATATGAAACTGTAACTGGTTTATTCATGCTTGATGCAACATTTTTAATGAATTTATGAGAACTAGCAATGAATTCTTCCATAAAATGTTTGTTTGCATCAATAACATCTTCCCATGATTGTCCACCACATAGCAAAACCTTCTCTTTTGCTTCATCCTTGTCTCTTACTTTAACTGCCACACCCTTGTGGCGCTCTTTCATTCGCTCACCACTCATACGCGCTCTGCCAGTAGCTATGACCTTACCATCAGGGTTAAGAACCACAACTTCATCTTTCTCCTGAATATTGGGATCAGCATCTATTACCCCCGGAGCAAGTAGATTAGCACCTGCCAATATGAATTTTACCGTATCGTGCTCCAGAATTACCCAGTTTTTCATGTCAGACAGAGATTTGCATTGGAAAAGGTATCTTGCACCTTCGACACGCAGAAGAAGTACCCATTTAAGAGAATCGAGTTCAAACCTGATACTGCCTAGCACTACACCATCTACTATAATCTCGTCCATGCGGTCATCATAAGGAGCTTTGTTAAGCACCACCACTTTTTTGTCATCGATAAGAGGAGCATTAAATTGCTGCATGGAAACAAAATTTATGAGTTGTATATCATAATCAAAAGCTGGACGTATATCACCAGGTGGTGTTATGGTTACCGTTTTTGTAAAACTGCCACATGCACATTTTGTACCCAGTACAGGGACGTTACATTTGCCGCACCAGTGCAGCAATATTTTACCAAGATATAAAGGCTTTGACATCATTGTTTTTCAATATTGTCATAGTAAATAGTTCTTTTCTTTATGTTAATTAAAACAATAATAATGCTACTTTTACCAATTATAACAATATAGTAGCCTTTTAATACCAAAGATGTTCTCTATTGATCTGTTATGCTTTACGCTTTTGAACTTTCTGGGGAGCACGATTCAATCCCGGTTATTGAAGCTTATGCATGTATGGAAATAGCCGGTCTGAAATTCAGAGAATATGCGATTCTTGATCAATGCCTGATAGTTGACATTGAAGGAAATATAAATGAAATAGAAACTTGTTTGCAGTATGTGGCAGAACGAGTTGCAATGTCGCATCATATAATAAGGGTTGCGGGCATGTGTGACACTTCAGCAGAAAACATATTGAAGCTGGCAGATGACATTGATTATTCAAAATATCTCAATACAGAACAAACATTTGTTGTGCGTGCAAGGAAAATAAAAAATTATAGTGATATCAAAAGGGAATTAATAGAAGGGCACGTTGGTGGCAGAATATTCAGAAAAGGATTCCGTGCAAACTTAAAGAGACCTGAAGTTAAATTTAGACTGATTTTGGGAGAAAAATGTGTATTTGGTCCGATAGTAGCATCTGTGAATAGAAGTGTCTATGAGAAAAGATTACCTCACAAAAAACCATTTTTTTATCCAGGTGTGCTCATGCCCCGAGTAGCCAGAGCTCTTGTAAACATATCAAAAGTAAAAAAAGATGAAGTATTATTAGACCCCTTCTGTGGTACAGCAGGTATTCTTGTAGAGGGTGCACTGGTTGGTGCTCGGGTAATAGGTATTGAAGTACGTTCCATGATTGCTTCTGGCGCACTGACGAACCTTGATTATTTTGGTGGATACTATAACATCATAAATGGTGATGCGTGCAGGGTTCCTTTTAAAGATGAGTGTATAGATGCAATAGTAACAGACCCTCCTTATGGTCGTTCTGCAGCCATTAAAGCCGAATCCTTGCACCATCTTTATTTTAATTCTTTTAGAGAAATGTATAGATTACTTAGAAAAGGAAAATTTGCTGTTGTGGTGTCTGAAAT
>JACIVZ010000102.1 GCA_014361205.1 Methanomethylovorans sp.
AGGGCTTTGAGTTTTCAAGCATGAATGTAGAGCCTGTTACTATGTTAAGTGCTGATGAAGCTCCATAAAGAATGCTGAAAAAAGCAAGCATTTCCTTTATTGTTGTGGTGTAGAGAAATATAAGCGACAATATAAGTAAAAGACATGACAGAAGGAGAGTTCTTTTTCTTCCCATCCTGTCACAAATTATGGCTGAAGGTATTGAAAAAACACCAGTAGATATAGATGTAAGGGATAGTATAAGTCCAAGGAAATCTTCTGTGTATCCCAGCCTTAGAATATAGAGATTGAAAATTACCTTATAGACTCCCAGATTAAAGGATATCAGGAATACATATATAAGGAACATGCAGGCATTCGGGCTGAAATTTTTAATTCTTGAGATGTAACCATTCGTAGCTGACAGGATATTAATTACCATTTTTTAATCACACTGAGTGTTACTTTTAGTTCTTTAATTATTCCATCTTATAAACTGAATCTACATTTCAGAAATAGTTCTTTTCTTAGGATCAAGCATGTCCCTTAGACCGTCACCCAGATAATTGAATGCTATAACTGCAGTCATGATAGCAAGTCCGGGAAAGATCATAATATGAGGTGCAGATCTTATGTATATCCTGCCATCGGAAAGCATTGAACCCCATTCAGGAGTTGGAGGCTGAACCCCAAAACCCAGAAAACTCAGCCCTGCAGAAGCAAGGATTACATAGCCCATTCCAATAGTTGCCATAACTATAAGGGGTGAGATTATATTAGGGAGTATATGACAGACGATTATATGGAAGTCGTCTGCTCCAAATCCCCTGGAAGCTGTGATATAATCATGCTCCTTTATGCCTATAACAGAACCTCGGGCAAGACGTGCATAGCTTGTCCATTCCACTATTATAAGAGCTAATACCATATTTGTGAATCCTGCCCCGAAAAGTCCTGAGATTCCAAGTGCCAGCAGCAGACCAGGAAAAGCCAGAAATGTATCGACTATTCTCATAATGATTTCATCCAGAATCCCTCCATAATATCCGGAAATTGTACCCACAGCCATTCCAAAACAAAGGGATGCAGATACTACCAGCAGACCTACAGATAATGAAATTCTTACGCCGAATATAATGCGGCTCATGATACAGCGTCCAAGGTGGTCCGTTCCAAATGGATATTCTGTTGATGGTCCTTGAAGACGATCCTGAAGATTTGCCTTTTCAGGATCATGGGGTGCTATGAAGTCTGCAAAAATTGCCACAAAAAGGAAAAGAGCAAGTATACAGATACTGATAAGTATCCCAGCACTGTGTTTTTTAATTCTTAGTCTCATATCTGATCCTTGGATTAAGATAAGCATATGAAATATCCACTGCAAAATTGATCAGCACGAAAATAACTGCTATGAAGAGTATGCACCCCTGAATCATGGGAAAATCCTTGGTAAGGATAGAAGAAACAATAAGGTTTCCAATTCCAGGCCAAGCAAATATTGTCTCTACTATAACGGAGCCGTTTAGAAGGTATCCGAAATTAAGACCTGCTACTGTAACAACAGGAATAAGGGAGTTCTTAAGAGCATGTCTGACAATAACAATATGCTCAGGAAGACCCTTAGCTCTTGCAGCTCTGATATAATCCTGCTGAAGCACATCCAGCATGCTGGCTCTCATAAGCCGCATTGTTACAGCTGCGTAGCCGGTTCCCAGGGTGACGGCAGGTAAAATTATATGGGTGATGTCCCCACCTCCATATCCAGAAGATGGCAGCACTTTCAGATACAATGCAAAAAAGATTATCATAACATATGCCTGCCAGAAGTTTGGCATTGAAACACCTAAAAGTGCAAACAGCCTGAATATGTCATCAATAATAGTGCCATGCTTCAGAGCGGAAATAATTCCTGCAGGAATGGCAATAAGAAGAGATATTAACATGCTCACCACTGCAAGTTGAAGTGTGGCCTTAAAAGTTCTGAAAATTGCATCTGATACTCCTTCACTGGTCATATAGGAATATCCCAGATCACCCCGGATCACCTTACTGACCCATATTATATACTGGATATGAATTGGCTTGTCAAGACCATGTTTTATCCTGAACTCTTCCACAGCTTTCTCATCAGCTCCGCCTGCCGGGCTCATAAGAGCGTTCTTTGCTGTGTCACCTGGTGAAATATATATTATCCCAAAACTTATTACAGATATCAGGATAAAAACAGGTATTAGGAGTAAAAACCTTCTAACAACAAAACTTATCAAATGGGTTACCCCTCTTTTCTGTTACTCTGATCTATTATTTTGTAGCCTTTATCAGGTAAATGGGATTGGAAAAATCAAGCTTATCCAGTATTTTTCCTTTCTTCCTTGCTGAACTGCAAAGCTTGTCCATTTTCTCTATTGATACCGTATCAAATCCCGCCTCATTAAAATAATGGATCACTTTTTCAGGCTTGAGACTAAACAGTGGAAGACTTTTTTTCAAAGGATCATACTGTTTTCGGAAAATGTATGGATATTTGTCTTCCGTGATTATTCTTATGAGGTCCGATGTTGCACGTATCATCCTGCTCACAAGTCCGGTATCGTGCCAGTTACCATCTATGGCAATGATCATACCCCCGCCTTTGAGAACCCTTCTCCATTCCATAAGTGCTTTTACTGGATCCGGAAGCGTCCAGAGGAGGTATTTGTTCATAACAACATCAAAATAATCGTCAGGCAGTTCTAGATTCTCTGCATCTCCCTGTCTGAAATCAATAGAAACACCTCTGATCAATGCATTCTCTTTAGCTTTTTTAAGCATATTATCTGACAGATCGATAGCTGTGACTTCATTACCCATTTCCGCACACATTAGAGCAAGAAATCCAGGTCCTGTGCCAACATCCAACACTTTCAGACCTCTTTTTCCACCCATCGACTCTGACAGCATGTTTTTCCAGGAATTTCTTTCTTCCTCCGATTGGTCAATTACACCATTATTGTAGCTTTCACTCCGATAATCCCAATAATTCCGGATGACATCCTTAGTATTCATTCACTGACACCTTTTGAAAAATATAATATCCCGCAAGATGCGGGAAATTTGATCTTATTTGAGATACACATCCTTGGTGATGATTGTTATCTCATTGGGGTATTGTTTAAAGCCGCCAACCTTCGAACTTGTTGCATCCATTGCATTCTGGTAGAAGACAAATATCTCAGGACAGTCCTCAAGGATCTGCCACTGGACATTGTTGTAATATTCTCTGCGAAGGTCCTCATCTGTTGTCTGCCTTGCAGCAGTGATCCATTTATCGACCTGCGGGTTAGAATAGCCAGTTTTCAGGGCCTCGGTTCCGTTTGAATGGAAGTGTTTGCTGAAGAAATAATCCGGGTCACCTGTGGGGGCAACTACCCACGCATATAGTGCAAGATCGTAGTTCCCGTTGCTCATGTCTGCTTCAATTGCACTACTTTCCATGGTAGTGACCCTTGTCTTTAATCCGATAGATTCGAACTGTGTTTCTATGACCTCCGCCGAAGGTTTAAGCTGGGGACGGTTGGTGTAGGTGACAATGTTAATCTCAAAGTCCTTTCCATTGTATTCAAGCCATCCATCATTGTCTGTATCTTCAAGCCCCGCCTGTGACAATAACTCTTTTGCCTTAGTCTCGTTCCTCTGAATAACTTCAAGCTGATCATTAACAGACCATTCTGATACTGAAGGCAATACGCCTTTTGCAGGTGTTCCTCCGATCCTTTCAAGTGCAATGTCAACGATCTCCTGACGATCAAGAGCATAGTTTAATGCCTGCCTGAAATTTCGATCGCTAAAGGGTTCTTTTTTCATGTTAACATACAGGAAATACGACCTGAGAGTTTCCTTGGTGAATACCTCATAATCTTCACTGCTTTGCAAAGTGGCAATTTCAGACTGAGGTACTCCTGTAATAAGGTCAACCTCACCACTTTCCAGCTTAAAAAGCCTTGTCATACCATCTGTGACATAATAAACGTCAATGCTTGAGAGCTTAGGAACGCCGTTCCAGTAGTCATCGAATCTCTCAAGGCTGATGCTTACGTCCCTTGTATAACTCTTGAATTTGAAAGGTCCTGTTCCCACAGGTTTGTTCTGAAGGTCCTCTGCTTTGGGACTTACTATGGACATGATAGGATCCGTCAGACTTGCGATTGTAGGAGCATATGGATATTTTGTTCTTATTGTAATGCTATATTCTGAGTCTTTTGTAATGGATTCAATAAAATCATATTCGCTTTTCCTCGCGTTTTCTGAATCCAACACCCTGTTAAGCGAATATATGACTGCATCCGCATCCATGACAGTGCCATCGTGGAATTTTACTCCTTTCCTTAAGGTGATTTTCCATTCAGTATCTGATATTTTCTCATAGCCAGAAGCTAGCTCCGGTTGCAGAACCATGTTTTCATCATAGCTGAAAAGAGTCTCATAGAGTCCTGCCTCGCGAACATACCAGCCCACCCACTTGCTTACCGGATCAAGCGTATCGGAAGGTCCGAATGCAAGTGCACAATTTAAATGACCTCCTGAACCAAGGCTGCTTTGTTTCTGTGTATCCTGTTCTATACATAGTGAACCTGCTACTGTAGATGCTATTAAGATCAGTACCAGAAATGGTACTTTCAATTTTTTATTAATTTTCATAACAATCCTCTGTTTTAAGAAATAAAAAAGTAGATAATTATCCAATATTATATGTTTGAATATTGTGTAATTACAATTTTGATATTAATAATTTATTGTTAAATAACACTAAATAGCAGTAATTTTCAATTAATTCGCCATATTAAAGATTTTTATATCACTTTATGGCAAGCTACATAATGACCGTTTTTAAGACATTTGAGGTCAGGGGCTTCATATCCACATTTTTCCAACCTGACAGGGCAGTTCATGTAATAATTGCATCCTTTTCCTTGTACCTTAATGCAAGAGTGCTCCTCTGTATAAGCATCGTTACCATGTAACAGTAAGAGAGTGAAAGGATGATGCGCCGTTCTGAAGATATCTTCAGTACTTCCTGTTTCAATTATCTTGCCCATATACATCACAGCTATGCGGTCAGACATATGCTTCATAAGCTCCAGCTCATGAGAAATGAAGATCATCGTAAGTCCGTATTCTTTTTTAAGTGATTTTAGCAGGTTCAATATTTGGGCCTGCACAGAAACATCAAGCGATGCAGTCGGTTCATCGGCAACAAGAAGCAGTGGTTCGAGTGTAAGTGCCCTTGCAAGCACAGCTCTCTGATTCTGGCCTCCACTTAACTGGTGAGGATAACGATCTATGTGTTCTGGGAGTAGTCCCACATGCCTGACAAGCTTAGAAACTTTCTTTTCAATGAGATTTTTTTCAATTCCCAGAATCTGCAACGGTTCAGCAATACTCTGCCAGATGGTCTTCCTTGGATTGAGAGAAGAATCAGGGTCCTGGAATATCATCTGCATCTTGGAGCGAAGATTTCTCATAGACTTTTTGTCAAGCGAAGTAATTTCAACATTATTAAAGAAGATTTTGCCTTCGGTGGGCTCAGTAAGTCTTAGCACGCAACGTCCAAGGGTGGATTTTCCACACCCGCTTTCACCTACTATTCCCAGTGTTTCACCTTTTTCTACACGAAAAGAAACATTATCTATTGCATTGATCGTATGTTTATGGAAAATACCTGTAGTATATACTTTTTTTAAGCCTGCAACCTCAAGCATACAAAAAACACCTCACGTATCTGCTATTGTGTTCAAGCATAGGTGGATGTTCTTTTATGCATCGTTCTGTACAGCTGTCGCATCTGGCATGAAATCTGCACCCTTGAGGCAGGTCTATCAGAGAAGGACTGTTACCTCTTATTGGCTTAAGTCCTCTTGCAGGTATGGAGTCAAAGAAACCTCTTGTGTATGGATGTAATGGTTTTTCGAATATGCCATTGGCCGGCGCTATCTCTACCAGTTCACCTGCATACATGACCCCCACTTTATCACAAACCTCCTTCGCAACTGAAAGGTCGTGAGTAATTATCAACATTGTTTTCTGGTATGCTATCTGTTTCAGAAGTTTTACTATTTCCTTTTTTACTGCAATATCCAGACCTTTTGTAGGTTCATCTGCAATAATAAACTGTGGTTCATTAGCAAGTCCCATCGCTATTAATGCTCTTTCTTTCATTCCGCCACTAAACTGGTGTGGATACTGTTTTGCTCTTTTATGTGGATCTTTTATTTTTACGCGTTCAAGAAGTTCTATTGCTTTATCCATTGCTTTTTTACATTTTATTTTTCTGTGAGTTACAAGAGGTTCTGCGATCTGCCATCCAATAGTCATAGATGGATTAAGTGAACTACTCGGATTCTGGAGAATCATTCCAATATTTCTACCCCTTATCTTTCTCATCTTTTCAATATCAAGAGAAAGAAGCTCATCTCCCTGATAGGTAATATTTCCTTTTATGATTGCACTTTCCTGCAGTAATCTGGTGATTGCAAGTCCAAGAACAGATTTACCACAACCGGATTCCCCTATAATTCCCATAGCTTCTCCTGAATTTATTGTAAGGTCTAAACTGTTTACTGCTTTTACAAGACCCGAATCTGTAGGAAAATATACAGACAAATTAGATATTACAAGTAAGGTCATTTTCAAACACCGTGTAAATAATATTATGTATTTCATGAATTCATTTTTTACACATTTCAATAAAATAATTATAAATGAATTTTAAATTCTTTCATACTTTCAGCTTATGATTTCGGCTTAATCTACTAATTAATCTACTAATTAATCTACTGATTAACTTACCAACGGCATAAATAATGCATTTAATTCTTAAAAAGGTAGTGTAAAATTTGATTTTATTTGTATTAACCAAAATTAATA
>JACIVZ010000103.1 GCA_014361205.1 Methanomethylovorans sp.
ACTCTGTAAGCAGTCGATACATCTCTTTTTCCATAACATCAGATAACATACCATTGGATTCTCTGACTAATTTTTCAAATCTTCCAATATCATTAGAAGAGATTGGCTTACCTCTGCTTTGACGAAATTTTAAAGACTCATAAAGATCAATAAGTTCAGGATATACAATCCTTGGATATTTTGTTGCTATCTCATGCCATAAAGCAATAGCTTTAGGAGACGATAACATCAAATACCCTTCATACTTTTGTCTGCCGTTACCAATAGAATTTACAATCTCTGTGAAACCCAGTTTTCTCCTGAAAAAGCTTGCAGCTTCATTATTGTCCGGGATTGTAATAATATCACCTTTAAGATAGTATACCGCAGTTGAAAATAAGACTCTGCCGATTCCACAGTTTCTAAAAGATGAATGAACTTCCATGCTACGCAACAGGAATAAAGAGGGGCTGACAATATTCATCCTCCCCCTGAATTCTTTTTCAGTATGTTTTTCAAGCTTCTCAAATCGTGCAAACCCTATGAGTTTATCGTTTCCTGATAGTGAGACAAATAAAAAATGACCAGATTCAATTGATTTTTTGAGGAAAAACATATAAGGCATACCAAATTTCTGGTGAAAATAAATAAAACCCTGGCGATCACTTATTCCTAAATCAATTTTAAGATTATCAACTGCTTCGGATGATCTGAGAAGAGCATATGATATATCACCCGCCTGGTGAATTATTTTTATTTTCTGCATTATAACATTCTCCAAAAGATATACTGCAGTTTTTAATGTTAATTATTACTTGTTTGTACTGTAATACAGATACCTACCTTTTTTATGAGAAGTTATTAAAGACGAAGATAAAGCCTCATCTAATATCTGATTCAATTCTTCTTCATCAAGTTTCACCTTAGACGATACCAACGCTTTATGAAGTTGTTTTAAGGTAGAGGGCCCAATATCATTCAGGGTCTTTATAACAACCTCAGTAAACTCATGGATGTCTTCAAGGTCAATGTACAAATCACTTTTAATTAACTCTTTTTCGTTTTCATAGTTAGTAAAATCCTCAATGTCATCAAGCTCTATATACATCACATCTTCCTGCATATCATTGCGTAGTTTCTCCAGTTGTTCACGCAATGAAGCTATTTCTCCGGATACTTCTTCAATTCTGTGAACATCCGTAAAAAAAGAATTTACACGTGAATAGAGTTCTGTGATCATTAATGAAGTTTGCTCTTTTAGATCATTCAAAGATGCAGCTAATGATACAAGTTCTTGCTGGGATGGTACAGCTTGGGAAATTTCAGAAGAAACTGAGAGAATATCCTGAGAGATTTCTTTATTATTGGAAATAGATTCTATTTGTTCCAACTGTGAACGTATTGTCTCCAACTTGCTATTAAGCTTCTTGAAAAGTCGGGTATGCACATTTACTGCATGTGAAAGAGTAGATATCTGATTTTCGATATTTATAATTTCTTCTGATTTTGTCTTGATCTCCTCAAGTTGCTGGTTCTGCAACTGAGCCATAAAACTCATGTTTTCAGAAACATTGGTCAATTCCTGTAAATATTTATTTACAAGGGATTCCAAATCTTTAAGCCGATGGTTATGCTCAGCTATTTTTTCAATAGCATACTCTCTGCTGCCAGTTTCAACGAATGATCTGAAATCCTGTGATTGATAGTTTGGTACGTATTCTGCCATTCGTTTAAATATTTCAACATAGGTACTGTGCATCTGTTTAGTAGAAACCAATTTTGACAGAAGGGCTTCTGAAAGATCTGAGACAACAAAAACTCCATCTTCAAAACGGAAAAAATCCACACCTGCACAGAATCCCCTTACATTATCCCTTATAGAATTGATTATATCTTCTGCCTCACTATCCCCATAAATGCTTAACATAGCCTGATAAAGATCATTTAATGTTTTTGAGTAAGTGATCTGAAGCACGTCTGGAGGGACCTTAGAAGCGTTAAGAGACTGACTACTCAGGGCATCCTCATCCCTTGCCACTCTCTTTAATCTTTTATGTAATGAGTCAAATTCATTTCTTAATTTAGTTAATTCTCTGTTTGGTGCCAGTGAAGAAATTTCCTCTTTCAAAGCAGTCAAAGAATCATGACTCTGTAAGAGTACCTCATCTATACGTAGCTGTATTTTAGAAAATCTATCTTCAAGCTCAGCAAGTTTTTGCTGAATAAGCAGAATTGGTGCATCATCAGAAATTACCTGTTTTTCCTCAACCTTTTTTTCAATAACCTCTTCTGTTGAAATATTATCACTGTCATCAGACCATGATACATCTGTCAGTACTTCAGAAGAAGACAAAAATAAAGCATTATCCCCTACATTATGAATATCTGACGTAGAATCCGTGTCATTAAGACCATACAGACCAGCGTTATCCAAGTATTTTTCTTGCTTCTCTTTTAAATCATTATTTTTCACACATCCACCATCCGTTTTTATACAAATGATTCCAACTTACGCTTGATGTCAGGTATCCATTCAGCCATACAGACATCAGCAATGTAATCGCCATGTAGCGGACGTATTTGATCGTTAATAATCATTTCCAATAATAATGGCCATAGTTTTTCATTCATCCACTTGGGAGAAGAAGCTATTTCATTGAAAGCCATTGCAAGTACCTGATCAACTTCTCCACGACCCATAACACCTATTATCTTTTCTTTTACATCATTGAGTATTTCCATGTTCTTTTTATATTCTGAAGATTGTGTATACATTTCATTGAACACACATTTAGCAAGTTCCTGTAGCTCTCTGGAAACATCTTCTGAATATTTAGACAATTGTGCTTCTGTCATGGGTCTTTGTTCAAAAAGATGTTGCATTACCTCTCTGGTAATCTCGATTTTTCTCATATTGTAGGAAAGATCTACCTTCTTGGTGAATAATGAAATCAATAAAGATCCTCTTCCAACGGATGAGAAAATAACAGTACCAAACTCATATTCAATTACAGATTGCTGCAAACCCATTGAAAGCTGATTGCTTATATGCAATAAGTTACCGGTGATAAGATTTGTAAGTTCAAATATCTTAGGACCAATGCTGTCTGGAATATATGAAGCATATATCTTCCCATCTATTCCTGCAAACAGTAATACATCCACATCACTTGTTTCATAGGTCCTCTTCAACTGGGATACCAGTGCAAACTTTAGCAGAGATATGTCCTCAAGGTCTTCTTTTGTTTTTTTCGCTGCCATCTGCACCACATCTAAAATTTTATGAGGTAGTTTATTTTACAAGCTCTTCAAGTTCTTTGAGTTCATCAATATCAATACAATATTCAGATTGATCTTTTACAGTATTTGCATCCTGTTGAGCGCCCATAAGTGTCTTTTCCACATCTGCAAGGAAAGCACGTTGGTCGTCAGTATTATCAGATATCTGCTGTGTCTCTTGTTTACGCCTCTTA
This sequence comes from Methanomethylovorans sp., assembly GCA_014361205.1. Taxonomy (GTDB): domain Archaea; phylum Halobacteriota; class Methanosarcinia; order Methanosarcinales; family Methanosarcinaceae; genus Methanomethylovorans. The sequence goes on from JACIVZ010000103.1 coordinate 3,453, forward strand.
ATATCCTCCTTCCGAATAGAACCTGTAAGCCCCTGAGATTCAAAAAAGATCTGAAGTGTTTCTTTTGGTGAGAAAGAATAAGTCCAATTCTTCTTCACATATGCTATACGCTCCAGCAAAGTTTCTGAAGCTCCAAGCTCTGCTGCAGTTCTGATAGCCTTATCGAACATTTCATCATACTTATTTATATCCTCAGCTGAAACAAGGGGAGTTGTCCTCACAACCACACCTATTCCACGGACAAATATATAGGGATATACTTCTTCACCATGTCTTGTAGCACGCATTTTTATGATCTCAAGAGCCCGGTTAAAAGCACCTCCTATGGGCCTGTAAGAAAGATGAATAGCGCCATCAGACATATATATAGGAATGAGTACATCCTCACCTACCGTTTCTCCCGGAGCTGCATGTTCTTCGGTAGTAATCAAAACTGGTCCAAGCTGTTTTAAAGTATAGAACAATTTGGTAATTATATCTCTTTGTTCCTGTTTATCTTGAACAGCCCATATAAGAGGGGTTAAAGGATCAATGACCACACGTGTCTTTACAGTATAATCCTTATTTGCTTCGACAAGTGCAGGTAACTGTTCATCCACCAGTTTAACAAAATCTTTTCCTTTGGAATGAAAAAAGAAAAGTTCTTTGTTATAGTACTTGTCCAAATTAAATCCAAGCATACGTGCTTCTCTGAGTATCTGCTCAGGTGGTTCTTCCATACTTACATAAAGTGCATTCTCTCCATGCTCAAGTCCATAGGCAAGATATTGCATGGCAAAAGTAGATTTTCCTGTACCGCTTGAGCCAACAATAAGCAATGTACTCTTATCGCGAACACCTCCTTCGATTACCCGATCCAGTCCAGCTATACCTGTTGGAATTCTTATTTCTTCACTTATAATAATCCCTCCAGAATACTATTATATTCCATCTCTGAGCTGTGGGTAATCTGACCGTTTTCTACAGAAAGAATAAGAGATTCATTTGCTTCAAAAGGATAGCCTAATTCAATATAAATGACTTCCACCGTAGAACCACATATGAGCATATAATCAGTTATTTTTACCCAGCCTGAATCTACCTTACGTACAACGTCTTTGAGAAAGATATCGTTTGATTTTCTATCAATAAACAAGCATTCTCCCCTGTAATGAGAACTGCTGGTAATGACACGTACCATCTCTCCAGAAAAACTGGACAACATATCATCCTTAGAATTCTTGCACTCTTGATGCATATTAAAGCCTCAGTTTTGTTTTTTCATCTTCGCTATTAATTCAGCAAAGCTTGATGCATTCTTAGCTTCATCTTTGATTTTTGCTGTCTGTCCCTGAACATGAGAGACAGAAGGAACCGATGACGGAGAAACATTTGATAGTGAGGGAGTGGGTGGTATCTTAGTATTTGTAGAGTTAATGGACTGCACCTTCGCAGCCATTTCACCAAAAGCTGAACCAAAAGCATCATGTTTTGAAACAATGGATTTGAGTTCTTCAGCTGTTTTCCATGGAGGATCAAATATTTTTTCCTTAAAGGGTATACTGCCTGCAAATTGTATGTAAGCTTCACCGATATCAGAAAGTTTACCCTGATCAAGAAGTTTGTATATAGTAAGAATTTCTACCCGATTGCAAAGCTCTGATTGCTCTATGTTTGCAGGCTTTTTCCCGGCAAGAATTAGTCTGTCATTATCATCAAGTAGAACCTTATATGCAGAAATCGGCTGTAAAGATACTTTGAATTTACAAACTGCACCACTGTCTTTTACACATTCTGTTTCCTCAACTGTGCAATCCAGCTCAAGTTCTTCCTTAAAGAATCTGTGCAGAGCATCGCTGGTAGCAACACACACTTTTTGATTATGGAGAGCAGGATAAATATTACAAACAGGACAACCAGGGACTGCAAATACATAATGCATTGGTGCATATCCTATAAGCTGCATCTCTCCCAGACCCACTTCCTTAAATAACCGAATCATGAAAACATAAAGTGAAGTAGATCTGATAGACTCAATAGTATGGGCACGCAGAAAAATACGAGTGTCTTTCCATGGTACCTTAGAAGAGGGAAATTTGTTGCTAATAGCCTCCTGAATCTTTAACATAGTGCCAAATGCACCCATAGACTGAGCAAAACTACCACTTGAAGCCATTGGTGGAGGACTGCCTGCCTGTGAGTTCATAAAAGGAGGTAAATCTGGAGACATATTATTCATGGTACTGACCCCCTCTCTGAAGCAAGAAAAAATGACATGTAAGCATTAAATCATCTCCCTGACTATTTTCATGCCTTCTGGTGTTAGTTTACCCATCGTATCACACAGTCCCTGATCTCTGAGATTTTTAAAGCTCAGTGCAAGGGTTTCATTATCCGCCCCAATCAGAAATGAAAGCTTCATCATATCATTTATTCCCGTATATAGCATGTATAGCAATTTTTTCTCAATATCAGAAAGTGACTGGGATTTTGGAGGAGTACCACACATTGGCTGAAGATAGGATTTCAATGTGTTAATCACTGCTTCATTTCCTGCTAACAATGCCACCGAGGATGCATATGCATCAGCACTTATACTGGACGGCTGCAGATAGTCAATGATTAACACATGAGGTGTGTTTATGGCACGTTGTGCTTTGATACGTATAGTATTCGGAACCTCTCTACCAACCATTGTTATACTTTTTAGAGGAATAATAGACCAACCTTTACCCTCAGAAAACCAAAGATTGAGGTTAGTAAGGTAAAGTACCCCTTTTTCCCAGTTATCAGAGTATAGAGACGTTCCCATGATAACTGCTTTAAAGATATAATTGAGGTCTACTTTTGCAATACCCTGCTCTTGTGCCATAATTTCAACCCTTACTTAAATATAAATATATTTGTATAATATAAGGTATTGCATAAATAAAACTGTTTCCGTTTGGGTAAGAGGATGTAAAAAGATTGTATAATATTTCTAATACAATATATAAATCCAATTTATAACATCAGAATGGAGTTCTTAAGGAAATCTATCATGTTATAAAGAATGTATAAGAAACTATGAATATCGAAATGATTTTATCATTGATCATTGCTTTTTGAGAAAATATCTTTCTTTTCGGCATGAAACGCACACAAAAAGAAAACCGGGTGAATTACCCGAGACTGCATATTTATGAGTCATATATTCACCACAACTACATTGACTCATCATTTTATGCTCTTTCAAAAATTCTATACCTTGAGCAGGTGTTGTATCTGCATTATTCGGGCTTACAGAATTGGTAATCTAAAGA
>JACIVZ010000104.1 GCA_014361205.1 Methanomethylovorans sp.
AAGTACTTATTAGACAAAACACAATCATCCCCTATGTGTTTTTGGTGGCAGAGAATACTCAGGGGATTTATCCTTTTTAAATTAATAGGTCAAAATAAAATTAAAAGTAGGTTTTCTACAAAGCCCTCTTTCAATAATCAACTCCCTTTGGCATTCTCATTCTCTGTTCTTCCTATGCATGATCTTTGAGTTTCAAAATAAGATATTTTTCAATATATTTCATACAAAAGCAAATCTAATAAATCCCTTGAAATCAAATACCTAAATGCAAGGTTATCTTTTATTGAAGAATATATTTTTAGTCAGCCCAAAGCGTTTTAAGAATTCATATATATCTTCATCGGTTCTTATTACATATATGTAGTACCAGGAAATAAATAATCCTCCTATACCTACAATCAAATATTCATTGATTCCAACCATTTCAAGTACAAAAAGAACTGCTCCGAAAGGAGCGAAAAATAATAGTTTGGATACAATAATATTTTTTACAAAAGATATTTTCACTCCAGAATAAGTCAACATCTTAAAACACAAATAACCATATACAAGGGTTCCAGATAGAGCAAAAAGAATAAGAGCCACCCTTGCACTGCCCATAATCCCCCCTATGACCAATGACAATAACCGAGTAATGAAATTAAATATATTGAATTTCAAGCCGAATTGCTGTTTTTCCATGACTACATAGATGGAACTAAGTGGAGAGGATATGAACCACACAAAAGCCCATATGCTAAGAATCTGTGCGTAAACCCCGGCTTCAGCCCATGAACTACCAAATATCACACTGAATACATCTTTCCCGATAAACGTGAGTGTCAATATAGGAAACAGCCCGATTATTACAAGAATTTTGAAAACCGTTTCAACAAGAGAATCGAGATTACCTTGAGAATTGGCAACAGATGCCCTCTGAAAGAAAACCTGGCTAAGAGAGCTACCTATGAAGTTCATTGGCAGCTGTAGAATCCTAAAACCTATGGAATAGAAGCCGACTACAGCCGGTGAGAAATAAAAAGCTAAAAGAAATGCAGGAAGCTGCCAGGAAATACTGTTCAGCAGAGCTGACCATGTATCTATCAGAGGGAATTTCTTGTACCTTTTCAAACCCTGTACGAATTTTTGTGGATGAAGGTTTGCTTTGATAAAGTTCTTGTCGTCCCTCCAGATCTGTCCTCCCAGGGTAAGGGTTGAAACGATATATCCTACAAGGCTGCCAATTATAAGACCGCCCGTAAGAGGGTATCGTATGAGACCGGAAACTATCTGAGTCCCTGTTGTGGAAAGAGAACGCGAGACCTGGGCAAAAGAAAGTCTTTTGAAATGCTTTGTTCTGGAGTTCCAGTAGTTCAGAGCCTGAAATGTCCCGTTGACAAAAATGAAGATCGGTATCATCCACAGATAATTTTCAAGCTGTGGAGAGTTTAAAACTAAAACAATCTCGTCTTTAAAAAAATATATTGGCAAAATGGTTAAAGCTGTCATGAGGCAGACAATCGATAAACTCAATCCCAGTAGATTTATAGCTTCTTTATCTGATTCAGGAAGCATTATAGAAAACTCATACCTCATACAGGCAATGATTCCAATAATTGTTGTAATTGAAATCAATAAAGCCCATGTACCGAATTCTTCAGGAGTATAGAGCCTGGTAAGTATAGGAGAAGCAAGTATAGTCACTATCTGGGCAAAGGTAGTTCCTCCCACAAGCGTCAATACATCAGCCGCGAAACTTGTTTTCTTTTTAACCGGTGAAGAAACATCACCATGATTCAGGTTCGAACTTTTCATGAGTATACCTGACAGTATTTCTTTTCAATAACTGACTGTTAAATATTTGACTATTAATAAACGATAACAACATTATGATTACATCAAAATATACAAAGATCGAGCCTCATAATAGATTTTTATAGTAATATACCTATCTGTAAAACACTACTTTTTATGTTTTCTTGAACAAACAGAGACCATTATCATAAAGGTTTTATTTCTTTTTATTCAAAGATACGATTCTTATATGGTTCCTCATGAACCTGTAATAAAATGAATTTTCATACTTTTAAATCCCAATCATTAAAGAGAGTTGATCAAAATGGTCCTCAGGCTGAAAAAAGCAGATTGCTGAGAGATATTTTGCCTTTGATAATCCGAATAATTCCCTCATAAAGCTTCCGACATAATAAACAATTTTTATTTCTTCCGGGGAAGACATTTTATCTTAACCCTTCCTTTCAATACTTTTACTTTTCTCACAGTACCCCTCTTCAAGATAATTTCATTTTATAAACTTTATCAATTATATGTACATATTGGATGTATATAAAAATATACATAAATATATATTTAACTTTCTTTTAATAGCTCAGTCTCTTTCACATGAATGCTGATTCATTTATAGTTTGCCTGATGTACAGATTTTATAATTTCTATAAGCTTTTCTTTGGTTAACACACCCTTATGAACAATAGAGGATACGGCTCTGTAGAAAACCTCATTAACCATACAATTTTCTATGCCCTGAATATTTTCAAATGTACTCCTATAAATTGGTTGTATTTGCGGAATTAAACTGAATGATAGTGATTTTACGTTTTTTGGACTTGTAGGCGTCACTTACCCACGAAATGTATTTGCGGAATTAAACTGAATGATAGTGATTTTACGAGCATTTCTACAGAGCCGAGGATACATTTCCTTTTAATGATTCTAATTCAGAGAAATCTAAATCCTTTGCTGTACAGATAATTATAGGAATATCAATAGTTTCGGAATTAGTTTTTAGTACCTGAATCACATCATAACCACTTACATCCGGCATCATAAGATCAAGAACAACTACATCTGGTTTTTCTCTGAATACAGCATCTATAGCCTCTTTACCTCCATGGGCTGTAAGCACATTGAATCCTTCATTGCTTAGCATCGTTGATGTAAGTTCTAATTGTTTCATATCATCATCGACAACAAGAACCTTGAAAGAAGAGATAATAATATTTGTATTAATCTTTTTCAGAGAGTTAATTAGTGCTTCTTTTTTAATTGGTTTTACTAAATGATCCACAGCCGCCCAAAAAATTCGAATTTCAGACTCTTCAAGCACCGAAGTGGTAATGACAGGAATGCTGCGTGTATGGCTATTTCCCTTCAAATTGCTAATCACATCCCAACCATCCATGCAAGGCAGCATTATGTCAAGAATTATAATCATTGGTTGCATCATTTCCGCAAGTTTGAGAGCCTCTTTTCCATTTTTTGCGGAAGCAACCCGATATCCTTCATTTACCAATGTAAATTCAAGCAATTCCTTAGCGTTATCATCATCTTCAACTATAAGTATAAGAGGTGCATTTCCTGTTGAATCAGAAGGTCCGGTTATTTTTGAAATAGATACGGTGGGTGACTCCATTAACCTTTCTGTTGTCATCTTTGCAGGATTTGCTGCCACCCCAATATTTATGTCTTCTTTAGAGACTGAATCTAAAGGTAATTCAAAGGTAAAAGTCGTACCTTTTCCCACTTCACTTTCAACCCAGATCCTTCCTTTATGCATTTCTACAAATCTCTTTACAAGAGAAAGACCAAGTCCTGTACCTTCGTATCTACGAGTTATGCTGGAATCAAGCTGGGTGAAGGGCTGAAACAATTTACATTTATCAGCTTCAGATATACCAATACCTGTATCTTTTACACTGAATTGAGCTTTATTATGAATCTTTTTTGAGGAGATGGTAACATTTCCACCGTCATGAGTGAACTTAATAGCATTACTTATAAGGTTGAAAAATATCTGTTTAAACCTTATTCTATCTGCATATATAAGGCTTAGATTTTCATCCTTTGAAATTTCCAGTTTCACCCCTTTTTTATCTGAAAGAGGAGTTACTATCTGTTTTACTTCCTCCATAACGACATTAGCATTAAAAAGTTCATAGTTCAACTCCATTCTACCTGCTTCTATTTTCGATATGTCAAGCACATTGTTTATCAGAGACAATAAATGCTTGCCACTTGTGGAGATATTCCCTATAAATCTTTTTTGTAAATCAGTCATATCTCCGGCGTTTCCACATAACATCAGATCAGAGAAACCTATTATAGAATTAAGAGGTGTCCGCAGTTCATGGCTCATGGTTGCAAGAAAGTCACTTTTAGCACGGTTAGCCATCTCTGCAGTAAACTTCGCCTCTAAAAGAGCTTCTTCAGCTTTTTTTCTATCGGTGATATCACGGATTATAGCTACAATATTCCATGATCCGTTCTTGAGCTTAAATCGAGATAGTGACACTTCTACAGGAAATTCTGTTCCATCCTTTTTTCTGGTATTGACACTAAATATAAGCCCCCTTTTAAGTAGTTCATTGTCAGACATGAATCCTTCCAAGCTTTGTTTGTATTTTGATTTATTTTCAATTGGAGCTGTTAGATCATTCATGTCTTTACCTATAGCTTCCACTTTCGTATAACCGAAGATTCTCTCAGCTGCTGGATTCCAGAAAGTAATCAAATGTTTTTCATCCATCATCACTATTGCATCATGAGCAACAGTACTTATCTTGACAAACTTCTCTTCACTTTCAATTAATTGTTTCTCAGTTTCCTTTATTTGAGTCATGTCCACAAAACTTTCAACCAGATATTTTTCATCTGAAAGATATACTGGAACAATGGACACAAGTGTCGGAATCTCTTTCCCCTCTGCATCTATTAACATACTTTCAAAACATTTGTCAATTATCTCGTTATCGAGATCAATGCATTTTTCTTTTTGTAATGGATTGATAAAGTTATCACTGACATTTCCCACAATCTTTTCTTTAGGAAGACCTATAATTTCTGTAGCTTTTGGATTTACATCAACTATAATATGAGTTTTTGCATCTATGAGAAGTACACCACATATGACACTTGAAAGCACAGTTTCCATTCTTTTTTTATTTTCTATCTCATTATTCTCAAGTGATTCAAGCATGTAGTTAATGGTATTTGCAAGATCCTTAATTTCATCATTACCTTTTATATCTATACGAGAAGAAATCAATCCTTTTTCAGTGATATTGGTTAAGTTACTGGACAGTAAGGATACTCTATCAAGCACTAATTTATCCAATAATACCATTAGAACTATTCCGCATATGATTCCTATTATAACAAATGCAGTAAATATATGAATTATAACCACTTTACTCTGATGATAAGCATCTCTTACCATTTCAACTTCTAAAGTCAATATGGGATTTCCATTAAGATCATTTAATACAGTGGTTCCTACGATTAAAGTTTCATTTTTAGGATTTATGTACAAACTATTATTTACAGCAGATAATTTATCGGGATCCAAAGCTTCATTTTTTGAAGCTAAGTCTTGAATATCAAGGTTTATATGAGTTATTGTTTTAAGTTCTTCAATGACTGTCTGATCAAAATATCTTGCAAATAGAATAGTTCCTACTACAGGTCCCTTTTCTGAACTTTGTGTTATAGGACAAGATGCAATCAAGAGGGGACCTTCAGGAGAATTGATTATACCCGCAATTTGTTTGTTATTAGGAGGAAACAAAACATCAGATGTGCTGATATAATCAAGCAATGAAGAGGATATATTAATCTTTTCACCGCTTTTGATGTCTATAGCTGTGGCATAATAAAGTTCACGTGATGAATTATAGAACAGAATCATATTAGTATCAAGATTTGTTAAAACATCTGGATAAAGAGTTTCATTGATATATCCTTCATTTTCACCTTGTACAAAATAGAAAGTAGCATCCCAAGTTCCATAATCATATGCTACACTACTTAGTGTATTTATCTTCGAATCTATCGCATTTGACACACGCAGAATATTAGTGATTACATCATCTTCTTCAATAACTGAAAAAGTTGTTTCTATAATGTGTGCACTGGTTAAAAATAAAACTGTGAAAAGTATTATGAAAATTGTTCCAAGAAACAACAATGTTTGTTCGCGTATTTTCATAAATCAGTACCTTTGCTGATAAAAGATTTTATTAGTTCTGGAAAACGCAAGACATCAATTGGTTTTGAAATATATCCAATGCAACCAGCTTCAATAAATTTTTGTTCATCACCTTGCATGGCATGTGCCGTTAAAGCGATTACTGGTATGCTCTTTAAAGCTGGATTTTCCTTGATTTTTTCCAGAACTTCCATACCATCCATTCCAGGAAGCTGAATATCCAGTAAGATAAGATCAAAGGAATTGTTTGTGAGTAATAGAAGCGCTTGTGGACCATCAAATGCCTGTGTAACCACCATTCCATTTGTTTCCAGAAGATATACCACCAATTCCATATTCAGGGGGTTATCTTCTACTACCAGTATACTTGCCATAAAATCCTCTTATATATTATCTGATTAGATATATAAAATATAATATAAAATAGTTACCTATGTATAAATTTAAAGCAATAATTAAAATGTAAATTAAATGTATTAGTTTTTACATATAAATAAAAGCATAAATTCAGCATAATATTAAAAATACTATAACTATAATACAATTTA
>JACIVZ010000105.1 GCA_014361205.1 Methanomethylovorans sp.
TTTTCATTAAGTGCAAAACTAATTAAATCTTCCATATTTATTAATTTACTTAGCTATTATTTATATTTTAGTAGAATGTAGTCCTAAAGAGGGTGGGTTTATCGAAATTCTCTATAGTTTGGCATGATTCCAATCTTATTTATCTTTATATATTATGTTCTTGACAATAATAATTTTATTAAATTATTATTAATTCATAATGTCAGATGATATTGAAACTTAGTAATTCCAATTAGTTATCCTTATATACTAAAGTTGTTAAGGACTTTTAGATTGGGGTTATGATATGATGGATAAGAGGAAAAAACATGATAAAATGAAAAAAAAAGGCTCTTTCAATGAAGTTTTTGGTTCTGATTATTTTGAACATGTTGAAAAATTGATTGATAAAATGACAGAAAATCTGGGACCCAGTTTTAATAAAACACCAATACCCTTAGTTTATGGTTTTTCTGTTAGTAACAATTCAGAAAGTGGAACTGAAATACGAGAATTCGGCAGCTTACCAGTGAAATCCACAAGATATGTGTTCGGAGAGAAAAAATCCTTTGTTCAGAAACGTAAGCCTTTGATAGATATAGTGGAAAAAGATGATGAGATTTATGTTACTGCAGAAATACCAGGCATCTCAAAGGGAGAAATTATTCTCAAAGCAACAGATAGTTTCCTTGATCTTAAGGCTTCTCATGCCGCACGTACCTATTCGGAGTGTATAATACTTCCATCAAAAGTTAATCCTGAAAGTGCAAGAGCCAGTTACCGCAATGGAGTGCTTGAAGTGTTTTTAAGAAAAATTGATTGCCAAAAGACAGTGCTGGTAAATGTTGAATAACAGCTTCATTTACATTGACTCTAATTTACATTAAGTCTAACAATCTTTTTTGCTGTAATCCTTCAGCTAAATTATATACATTTATAACCCTCAATCCCTCATTAAAAACAATTATATATACCTAGAATTATGGGAGTAGGCATGGACCCATTTAGATTGGTAACATTGGCGGTATTTTTACCATTCTTGTTGGCCGCTACAGTGCCAGCAGTAGAGAAGTTGATAAAACACAGAATTGGTTGGTTTGCTTCGCTTGTTGCTTTCATAAGCTTTCTGCTGATCATAAATGTAGTTCCTCTTGTCATTCAAGGCGAATCCTTTAAGGCTTCTGTGGAGTGGCTGCCTTCAATGGGAATAGAGTACAGCATATATGTGGATGGCTTGAGTATTTTATTTGGTATCATCATAACAGTCATTGGCATAATCATTATGTCATATTCAAATGGTTATATGAGCCGTAAAGAAGATCTTCCAAGATATTACCAATGGCTTCTTTTGTTCATGGGTTCCATGCTGGGACTGGTTTTTTCTGCCAATACAATTATGATGTTTATTTTCTGGGAGCTTACAAGTATCACATCTTTCATGCTCATCGGCTACTGGAGAAACAGACCTGAATCCGTTTATGGAGCAACAAAATCTCTGCTTGTAACAGCATCTGGCGGGCTTTTTATGCTTGCGGGTTTTATCGTATTGCGTTCCATTACCGGCACATTTGATATAACCACAATACTTCAGAACGATACGCTTATAAAAACAGTGCATAGTCATGAGTTCTTTCTTGCTGCACTCGTTTTGATATTTATTGGAGCAGCATCAAAATCTGCTCAGGGTCCATTCTATATATGGCTTCCCAATGCAATGGAAGCGCCCACTCCAGTTAGTGCTTTTTTACACTCAGCCACTATGGTAAAAGCCGGTATATATTTAGTTGCCAGGGTGCATCCTATTTTTTCCGGGACAGAAGCATGGTTCATACTGGTCAGCGGTACAGGCATTATAACTATGCTTGTAGCAGGGTTTCTGGCTTTCAGGCAGACTGATATAAAAGCCTTACTAGCATATTCCACTATCAGTCAGCTGGCATACATAATGACAATGTATGGCTATACGACATACCATCAACCAGGAATAGGAGTTGCTGCAGCCACTTTTCATTTGCTAAACCATGCAACATTCAAAGCATGTCTCTTCCTTGTGGCTGGTATTGTTGCACATGAAGCAGCAACCCGTGATATCACCAAGCTTGGTGGTTTAAGGCATGAAATGCCAGTCACATTCATTATTGCATCAATAGGTGCTCTTTCAATGGCAGGAGTTCCGCCTTTTAATGGTTTTCTTAGCAAGGAAATGTTCTATGAATCTTCCATTGAAATGGGACATGCCCTTGGAAGTCCTTTCACTTTTATTATACCAGCATTGGCAGTGGCTGGGGGCGTATTTACATTTGCATATTCTATTAAGTTTATAACTGCTATTTTCTTTGGGAAAAGACCGGAAAAGGGGATACCATCTCATATTCATGATCCTTCAGTTATTATGATACTTCCGGCAGCCTTCCTTGCGGGACTTATCATATTATTCGGCCTTGTGCCTTCTATCGTTGTGCAAAATCTTGTGGAGCCTACGGCATCTTCGATAATGATGGAAACACAGCACTTGCATGTTAAAATGTGGCATGGCTTCACCAGTTCTTTGATGATGACCTTAGTTACATTCATGTTAGGTATTCTCATTTATACAAAATATGAATCTATAGCTGAATGGCAGAACAGTTTTAATCGTAAGTATCCATTTATCAGTGTCAATTACGTATACGACGGTCTTGTTAACAACGCACGAAACACTCTGAAACGTTTTGCTTCTTTCATGCAACCTGGCCCTGTTAAAGCATATGTACTTGCGCTACTTGTTTTGACAATCATATTGTTCGCCATACCTTTCCTAAAGCTTTCAACTGATTTAGCCCCAACATTGAACTTTAATCTGGAACCATATGAGGTTCTGGTTTTATTCTTCATGATCGTGGCTGCTGTGGGAGCAGCTGTGCTGCCTAAATATCTGCAGGCAGTTATTTCCCTTTCAGCTCTTGGTTACCTCGTAGGTTTACTTTTCATATATCTATCAGCCCCTGACCTTGCACTTACACAGGTACTGGTAGAAACCCTTACAACTATCATATTCGTGCTTGCCATTGTCAAGATACCTCAGACCTTTAAAGAACATATATCTCCGTCTCAGTTCATGAAGGATGCCCTGATATCAGTAGCCATAGCTTCTGTAGTATTTATTTTACTGCTAAGCGCTACACAGGGCATAGTCTCTCCTTTTGAGTCACTTTCTTATTATTTCATAGAAAATGCATTACCTCTTGCAGGCGGTCACAATATTGTCAATGTGATAATCGTGGATTTCAGAGGATATGATACATTAGGAGAGATAGCTGTCATGTGTCTTGCTGCTCTGGGGGTGTACAATCTTATACACAGTAGAGGTGAAAGTCAATGACTACAGTTATTACAAAAATGATCACAAGAATATGTTTACCATTAGTGATATTGTTTTCTATATCCCTGTTGCTAGCTGGACACAACAATCCTGGTGGAGGATTTATAGGAGGTGTCATGTTCGTTGCGGTCATTGCCCTTTCGTATGTGGTTTACGGGCTTGAAACTATTAAAAGTTCATTTAATCCAAATTGGGGCAAATGGTTCGGTTTCGGATTATTCCTCGCTGCTTTTACAGCTTTTGCTGCTATTCCATTCGGTCATAATTTCTTCAGGAGTGCGGTAGAGTTTTTACATATACCCCTAATAGGAGAGGTCGAGCTGGTATCTGCTGCGTTGTTTGATACTGGAGTGTATTTTGTGGTGATCGGTTCATTGCTTAGTATATTCGAGATGGTTGGTGAGGACAAATGAATAACACATTGCTATCCCTTACTATATCAATACTGTTCGGAATAGGTACTTTTCTTATCCTGCGTAGGGATATTGTCAAGGTGATTATAGGTTTGAGTATACTTTCCCATGCAGTGAACTTGCTCATAGTATCTGTAGGGGCATTCAGCGGTAAAGATGTGCCAATAATCACTCATGATGAAGTGGCGTCTACAAACACGATATTCATTGATTCTTTAATAAACGGTATCTTTGCTCCTATGTTAAATGGAACAAATCCCACCCAATATGTGGATCCACTGGTACAGGCCCTTGTTTTGACTGCCATTGTCATCAGTCTTGCCACAACTGCTATGATAATTATACTCGCTTACCGTATCCATGAAGAGTATGGTACTACTGATATACATAAGCTGAAGAGGTTATGGGGATGAGTTCGATGGTTCATCACTTTCCTATCCTGCTGGTAGCAATACCTATACTTGCTGCTGCCATAACAATGATGTTGCGTTCAAAGCCAAAGCTGCAGACAGGGTTTAGTGTGCTTGCCTCCTTCTCACTTGTACCTATAAGTTTCATCTTGCTGATGAATGTCTGGAATTCTGGAATACAGGTCTACGAAGTAGGAGAATGGGGTAAATATGGAATAATGCTTGTTGCAGACCTACTTAGTGCAGGTATGGTGATGCTAAGTTCATTTGTATCTTTCCTTTCACTCATATATTCACTGGACTACATTGAAAAGCGTTCTCTTTCCACATATCATCCTCTGTTTAATCTACTGATAGCTGGCCTACATGGTTCTTTTCTCACAGGGGATATCTTCAATCTTTTCGTGTTCTTTGAAGTATTGTTACTGTCTTCCTGCGGGCTGGTAGTTGCACTTGAAAAAGATGGTGTAACCAAAAGTACTGATAAACTGGAAGCAACTTTCAAATACCTTGTATTGAACATGCTGGGCTCTATTCTCATGCTTATAGCAGTTGCATCATTATATGCAACCACTGGAACTCTTAACATGGCAGATATTTCAGTGAAACTCAGTGCCATGCAAGCAGCAGGAAATCTTCCGTGGCATGTATTTGCTATTGGACTTTTGTTTATAGTTGTCTTTGGTAACAAGGCAGCCATATTTCCTTTACACTACTGGCTACCTGATGTGCACCCCACTGCTCCTTCTCCTATAAGTGCCATGTTAAGTGGTGTACTCATAAAAGTTGGAGTTTACGGTATGCTGAGAGTGTTTTTCTTTATATTCACAGACTTGCATGACATGTTCCAGCCAATAATAATAGTGCTTGCATTGTTAACAATAGGAATAGGAGCTGTATCAGCTGTGGCACAGACGGATGTTAAAAGGCTGCTTGCATACTCCAGTGTAAGTCAGATCGGTTATGTCTTTTTAGGTATTGGGTTTGGAAGTCTGGGAGCCATTGCAGCATCTCTTGTATACCTGGTCAATCATGCCATTGCAAAGTCATTGTTGTTCCTTACTTCAGGAGGTATAATACACCACGCTGGCACCCGTGATATGAATAAGATGGGAGGCATGGTGAATAGTTCTCCTTTCATGGCTACTGCTTTTCTTATAGGCAGTATGTCAATTGCAGGATTACCTCCTATGGGCGGATTCATATCCAAATTTACGCTTTTTGATGCAGGTATTATGGGGCAGTATTATAAAGAAATTACAATTGCTCTGCTGTTTGCAATATTTTCTCTGTTTTATATGTTCAGAGCATGGCTGCTGATGTTCTGGGGAGAAAAAAGAGATGTAAAAAGATATGGGGAATACTCTGAACATAGTATATCTCCCATGATTTACATGCCTATTATGATTCTTGCACTGATGGTGCTTATCCTGGGAGTTTATGCAGAACCATTGCTTTCCATAGCTCAGGCAACAGCAGTGCAGATACTAAACCCACAAGCATATATCGATACTGTACTGACAAGGGTGGTAAGATGAAAATATATGTTCCTCTTGCAGCTTTATTTGGGATTATCTGGTGTTTAATTCATGGTAATATAGATATAAATAATTTTATATTTGGTTTTCTTCTCGGCCTGCTAACCATACGACCGTTCAGGTTTCTGTATAAACCAGAAGAAAACTTCAAATTATTTTCTCCTCCCACCCGCATATTTTCGATTATAAAGTACTTAATGGTACTCATCAGGGAAATCATTAAGGCTAACATAGCAGTAGCTAAGATAGTAACAAGACCAAAGATCGATATAAAACCAGGAATTATTGCAGTACCTATAAGGTGTAAAACTGATTTAGGTATCACAGGTATAGCAAATACAATTACACTCACTCCTGGAACAATTACAGTAGATATATCTGACGATCATTCAGTGTTATATGTACATTGTATCGATGCATCAAATCCAACAGATACCTGTGAATCCATACGTAATACCCTTGAAAAATATATATTGGAGGCTTTCGAATGATAAGTTTACTTGATTTTTCTCTCATATTCATGGTACTTGCATTTATACCATGTATATATCGTATAATAAAAGGTCCCACCATACCTGACAGGGTAGTGGCTCTGGATGCAATGACAACTGTGATTATCGTGATGCTGGGTGCATATTCATATGAGAAGGGCTCTGCTTTTTTCTTGGATGTG
>JACIVZ010000106.1 GCA_014361205.1 Methanomethylovorans sp.
TGAAAAGTCAAAAGGAGGGTTCCTCGATAGAATCAATAATTGGAAAATCCGTAGTTATCCAAATAAAGTTATATATCAATGTGGAAGCCATGAAAAAGTGCATATAAAACTAACTAACGGAAAAAGCATTCTTATTGATTCTAAACAGCCTGATAAGCTAATAGATGCTCTCAATTCAATGAAAAAATATAGCATCAGCTCATGAATTATTTATTAAGTTAATAAAGCATAATTTTCATGGTTCCATCACCCATAACTGCGGGTATGTACCAGTATCTGGATACTATATTTTTAAGATACTCCCTGAAATATATCACTCCTGATAAAAGAGTGCCTGTGTGAAGCCATACAGGAAGTACCACTGTAAGTGTTTTATCAAAGACGTTAATCATCACAAGCATTTCATGCCCTCACTACTTATGGAAATCTATTCCGTTATTCTCTGAAAAATCTATCTGGATTAGCATCAATAAAGTCAAAATGGCATTTTGCTCAATGTCTCAACATACATTTTAAATTCTTACTGACTTGGAGATTTGTTAGAATATCGAGGCTTTCTGCAGAGACAAATATCATATACCTCAGTTTATTTTGGAAAGGAGATTAAGAGGCTTGACCATAAAGCCCGATTGACTACAAACTCAATCAGGTTGTAATTATACGAAATTTCATACCAGAAGTAGATGTTAATAAATAAATGTTAGCATCATTCTTCGTAAACAAAAATATCTTCAATTGAACATCCGAAGAATCGTGCCATTTTGAACGCCAGTTTTATACTTGGATCATATTTACCACGTTCAATAGAATTGATGGTTTGTCTTGTTACTTCCATTTCATTGGCCAGTTGTTCCTGGGTAATATCTTTCTTTGCTCTCCAGACTTTCAGATTATTTTTCATTCACCATCCTTCCTTAATCAAGTTTGTCTATTGTACCAGTAGTAAAATCCTACATATGTCAACACTGTAATTACAAACAATAGAGACACAACAGGATATGCCTGAACATCGAATGCTGCAACTCCAAGAAATGCCATCAAGATACCTTCGAGGATTATAAGTATCGTCAAAGTTTTGTGACTGGCTCTCTCAGCAATATGAAATGTTCTTTCATCTTCCACTATAGTTCCTTTATTCTTGAGTCGGATGCTATGGATACTGATTAAGATGATTGCAATTCCTGCGCCAATGAATGCACCACCAGTTCCACTTGTATTTATAATCCATCCTGGTTCAAAAATATGAATTCCTATTCCGATCAGGGTTATAAAAAACCCTGTAACTAACATACTTTTATCTTTGGTTTGCACTTTAATCACCATGTAAAGTTTACATTACATAAAGTATGTATAACTTTCCATAAAGACTATTGTATTTTACAATCAATTAGAAATCTTTAATGTATCTGTCATAATCTGCCTGCAGATAAAACAAAAACCAGGATTGAACATAAAGTGATGCATTTGCCTTACATTTCATGTACAGTAATTTCTATTGTTGCTGATTCTTCAAAATACATCAAATTTAACTTTTTGTCAACAATCCAAAACAGTTGTAATTGCGGATTGTGGAGCTAAATCAGTTTTCCAAAGGTAATGGCAGCATAGATGATGTCGTAACTTCAGATTTTGCAGTCCAAATTAAGCTTTTTATCACTTAATAATAGGAAATTGTTTAAAAATACGTGATTTGCTTACAAAACTGATAGTTTGACTACAACGATGGTTTTGACTGTTAAGTAACTTAGAAAAAATGAAAAATCATAGATAATCAAAATTTAGAACCACTTTTAACTATATATGAGCTAAGCAATCTGTTTAAGCGATAATGCCTTTCAATAAACGGTTTTAAGTTACATGCCTCAGTCAATTCTTTAAGGAAAAGCAGGTCATTAGACTTTTCTAGTGCCTGTCTAAGACCAGGGGATTTGAACATAGCCTTTTTGAGGCGAATCTTTTGAGAAATATTCTAATAGCATCAGACTTCATTGGCTTGCATGCGATCTTTTGCCAATGCCAACCTATAGAGAAGTTCCTTGACCATTTATGCTGTATTTTCTGGATTCTTTTAGTTATTCATCCCTCAATTTTATAAAAATCACGCTCCCACTTTATATATTATAGCTTTTAACAAGCACAGTGAAATTGTGAGCGTTGAAATGCCAACAGAACGCTGAGGGGGAGATTCGAACTCCCGCAGCGCGTCAGCACTACCGGTTTTCAAGACCGGCGCCGTAGTCCACTTGGCTACCTCAGCAATAAAATACGTGTGATTCCTTAATAGCACTTTTGAATATAAGACTTTTGATTAAATGATATGATGATGGTTGAAAATAAAGAAAAGGAAGAGATTTACTCTTCACTATCACTTTCTTCAGAAACAGCAGGCTCTTCAGTTTCATCTTCCTTTTTCTTTGGAACGTATGGATATTTCTCCACAAATTCAAGGTTTGGTATGCCCAGGTTATCAATAAGTTCCTGAGCTATACGCCCTTTGGAGATAAGCCATCTCTGATTAAAGCTGAATTCGATGGGAATTACTATGCGTATCAGTTCAGGAGTAATCTCTATATCAAGGTCTGGATTCCCTGTATAGAGGGCAAGTAATCCTCTTGCCTTTTCCATGGTATCATCAATTTTCTTTTCAATGGTATACTCATAAGTAACAGTCTTACCGGCAAGAGAGTGGTTGAAATCAACACGCAGCCTGCGGCCAATTATCTTCAGCACCACGCCTTTTCTGCCATCTACTTCGATCTCCATCCCTGGATAGGGGCGGGTGTCCTTAAGCTGTGCTGCAACTTTGGCTATAGAAATGGATTCAACAAGAGCTGGATTGTGCACACCAAAAGCCTTTTCAGGAGGGATCACCAAGCTTCCTGAATATCCCACCTCCTTACCTATGAAATCTTCATCCAAACCTTTGATGGTATGACCTGCACCGACGATTACAACATCTCCGCCATACATCCCGCGAGGGTTAAAAATTCCATTTGCTTTTGCAATCTCCTCATCAGTCGTATCAAAAACCTGTCCGTCTTCGAACTTGCCGGTATATGTTATCTTTATGAAGTCTCCTTTCTCTATTGCCACATATATCACTCTGCTCTTTTGATTAGTGTAATTATGACTAAAAGTGTCTCTGCTATACTCCTGTGCCTTTAAGAACTTTTTGCATCAAAGCAAAATAAAGATAATTATTGGCAATACAAACTTCAGAACAATAAAATGGGCTGAATTTGATTATTTTAAAAACAGGAGAGGGGTGTTATAACTCCCTACTCCTCACTCTTCAAAGAAAAACGAGCAACAAAAGCCTGCATTTCATCAGAAAGCTTTGCAAGTTCCTGAGCTGACTTAGCCAGCTCCTGCATAGAGGATGCTTGTTCTTCCACAGCTGCAGAAGCCTGTTGGGTACCTGCAGCAGCTTGTTCTGAAATGGCTGAAATCTCCTCGACTGATGAGGTGATCTCTTCAATACTTGCAGACTGTTCCTGTGCAGCAGCAGCAATATCTTGAGCCATAAGTGCTACTTTTTCACTTCTTTCTACAATGGATTGAACTGCTTTTACTGTTTGAGACAGAGCAAGAGACCCGGTATTTACTTGTTCAGTACCTTTTTCCATGGATGTCACAGCATTATGAGTACCGCCTTGTATTTCCCGGATCAGAACGGCTATATCCTCAGCAGCATCACGGGATTCTTCTGCCAGTTTTCTCACCTCATCAGCAACAACTGCAAATCCCTTACCGTGTTCTCCAGCTCTCGCCGCCTCGATAGCCGCATTAAGTGCCAGCAGGTTTGTCTGATCTGCAATATTAGTTATAAGGTTAACGATCTCATCAATCTTTTTAGATTTCATGTCAAGATCTCGTATTACCTCTGCAGATTCACCCACAGCAGACTGTATAGAGCTCATTTGAACAATCAGATTCTCGGATTGCATGCCTACTTCTTTAATTAAAGCACTCGTCTGGGTTGCTGTTTCTGCAGCCTTTTGTGCATTTAGTGCAATTTCCTGCACGTTTTGGGTCATATCATTCATAGCCCTGGAAACTTCTTCGGTTTTCTGAGATTGATTGCCTGAACCTTTTGCAATATCGCTAACATTATTTGAAATTTCGCTTGAAGAAGCTGTAATTTCTTCAGATGCAGCAGATATCTCCTGTGCAGCAGCAGCAATATTGGCAGCATTGACACCTATCATTCGTACCATTTTATTCATATTGTCCATTATTAAATTAAGTCCGGCTGGAATTCCCTTAAAATCTATGGCTACATCGGTATCAGCTCTCATATCCAGTTTTCCGTTTACAGCGCCTGAGGATATTTCATTAAAGTCATTGATTATTTTATTAATGGGAGTGGTTATGGATTTTGATATCAGATATGCTATAAAAACCATGAAAACTACTGCAATAACTGATATTAAGATCATCTGATTGCGCAGATGTGTTACACCTGCCATCATTTCTGCCTCAGGAACAGCCATTACAAATGCAAAACCTGAGGAAGTTACAGGAGCATAGAACATAAGAGTATCTTCTTTAGTGACAGGATCGGCTGTAACAATATATCCGGATTTACCGTTACTGATATCAGCTGCCATCTTGTCAAATCCGGCAGCATCTATATCTTTTAAAGATTTGGTTCCTATCCATTCCTTGTTTTTTGGGTGGGACAGAAACACCCCCGACTTACTTGTCATGAAAGCATAGCCAGTGTCGTATACTTTAATCTTTCCCACTTTTTCGTCAATGGAATTAAGAGAGACATCTACCCCGCTTATACCAATGAATTGTCCCTCTTTGATAATAGGTGAAACATAGCTCACCATCAGAGTACCGTCATATAATACAGGTTCAGTAACCACTGATTTATGGAGTTTTTTAGGTAGCTGATAATAATCAAGTGTTTCATAATCAGCCAAAGCTTCTAATAAAAGAGAGCCCCTTAATGTGTTCCAATATGGTATAAACCTGCCAGTAGAATCATGACCTGCCTTATTAATATATTCATTGTCTTTTCCATCAAAAGCATTGGGTTCAAAAGCAACATAAGTTCCAATGACACCTGTATTAGACATTAAAAGATCTTTAAGCATTGCATTGACTTCATCTCTGTTGCCTGATTCGTAATTTTCCATTGTTGTTGCAAGTGTAGAGGCTACTGTAACATATTTGTTCATTTCGGCATTAACCTCATTTGCATAACTAAAGGTATTTCCCATCACGTCTTCACGGGCCAGTTCTCCGGACCTTTTGGTAACATCATTTATTATCAGATAGCTTGAAGCGGCCATTACCAAGGTTGCACTAACCATAATGTAGATCATAATTTTTGTTTTCAGGTTAATATTGTTAAATTTCAACTTCTCACCTTTGTAAAAATATATAAATACCAGATGTCGTCAAATATTATATTATCTTTTATATATATTTTTCTCTATGAAGAATACTATAGCTGGCTGAAAGTACAAAAGAAAATAAAAATAGCTGATAACTTTATTTGTACTCTAAGTTTGACAGTTTTCACTCTTTGCTGAAGATGTATTGTTCTGATTTTATCAAAATCCCTGTTCTGTAAGATTAGGGATTGAAATATCTTTTATGCAGGGAAATTACACGCATTGACAGATTTGTTGCCCTTTTATTATTCAAAATTTCTGTGGCTTTTATCAGCAATCCCTCAGAACCTTTGTCATTTATTTTTTTGGCAGGAACTCCTGCAATTGTAATATTTGGCTCTATAAATGATCTATTTACAACAGCATTTGCTCCAATTGCTATTCCATCGGCTATTTCAATATTTCCAAATATCTTGACACCTGGACCTATGTAAACATTATCACCAATTTTTGGTGCCATGTTATCATATCCAGCTTTAGTGCCAATATTCACACATGCATGCAGCCTGCAATTTGCGCCGATTTTTGTGGCATTATTGATTACTATAGTGCCACGGTGTGCAATACTTAACCCTGGACCAAAAACATTCAAAGGAATAGTAAATCCTAATTTAGTGCTTAGTAGGTAATATTTTCTCTTTAGGTAGAAAAGGTAAGGTTTCCAAAAAAGTGAGTTTTTACAGTTCTGATAATATTCAACTTTCCTTAAAAGCCTCTGGAATTCCCATATATAATCATAATCAAAATGCTTGGGCTTTTTCCCCTTTCTTGACAAGGCAATTCTATCTGCTTCTAAATAGAATTCGTAATCACCCTTTGACTTAATCATCGTTATCCCAGTTCTTTTCAACTGATATGTATTACTTAATAAGTATATATATTTGTTTCTATTAAATAACTGTATTTATTTTTCTACATGTAAAATTCTTTCTTAGTTTCCTCCGAAAACCTTCCTAAA
>JACIVZ010000107.1 GCA_014361205.1 Methanomethylovorans sp.
AGATTTGGTCTGCCTCTTCCTGGATCATTGTACCTGACTGAACCCTTTGGTCTAGAATTGCTTTCTTTTGTTCTAACACCTGATTCTGGAATGCTTCCAATTGACCAGCATCTTTGGCGATAGCCCCGTATCCTTTTCCTGCAACTCTTTCCTCAGTTACCTGGTCGACAGTCTTACCAGTTAATTCTGAGACGATCTGGGCAGGGGATTTAAAATCTAGCGCCAAAGCTGTTCCTGATGTGCCCAGCATGCCTGCAAAAGTGATAGTTGCTACCAATTTGTTAAATATTTTTATCAAAAACACCCCTTCAAATAATACTTGCCTTTCAGCTAAGCGCATTATATAGTGGATTTGTGACAAAAATTTGACAAAATCATTAATAAGTTTGTCATTTGTAATTTTCTAAAACCAGCAAAAGATTTAATATATGATAGGGCATTTAAATGGGAGGTGGAGATTACTTTGAACAATAACATATTAATAGCTTGACAATGAAGGTATAATCGATATATTGAGTACATATGTAGCGCGGGAGGGCTTCAACCCCCTTATAGCCCACGATGGTGAAGAGACTCTGGACATGTTTATGAAATATTCCCTCCTGTTAATTTTGCTTGATGTTATGATGCCTAAAAAAGACGGTTTCGCGGTTTGCCAGGAGATACGAAAGTATTCGAATGTTCCAATTATTATGGTAACTTCTCGCTTCGAAGATTCTGACCGAATTATGGGTTTGGATATTGGGGCCGACGACTATATAGTAAAGCCTTTTAGCCCAGGGGAAGTCATGGCCAGAATCAGAGCAATTTTAAAAAGACTGGATCTATCCGAAGATCAGAAAGAAAATATAATTAAGTATCCAGGCCTGGAGATAAATATGTCTAATTAGGGCTTGCTAAAAACCCCTAAAAACCTAGATATAACAAGGATTTGAAGCCATTTTTATAGAATTTATGTGCATGGTAAAATACAATTATAGCCAAAAAACCTTGCACATGGAGGAGAAAAATGTACAGAAAACCCAGTCCTCAATTAACAATAGATGACTTCATACTTCCGTTTTCAGGAAAGCTTAGTGCTGAAAATCGTTGGGTTAAATTAGCCAAGGTCATTCCCTGGGATGAAATTGAAGAAGAATATGCTTTTATGTTTCCAAGTGACCGAGGTAACGTTGCTAAACCAGTTCGTATGGCCCTTGGCGCTCTGATCATTCAAGCACGATGTGGCTACACTGATCGTGAGACTGTACAGCAGATCACCGAGAATCCGTATCTTCAGTATTTTATCGGGCTGAAAGAATACCAATTGACTAAACCCTTTACCCCTGTGGCCATGGTAAAGTTCCGTAAACGGTTTAAAGCCAAGCGGTTGGCAAAAATCAATGAGCTTATCCTTGCAGCCGAGCGGGCACAAGCTGAAGAACAAAACAAACAGGATGACGATCATAATGATTCTCATGTTGATAATGACAAACCTCCAAAAGGATCACATAAGCCTACTAGATCTACAGATCCGGTCGAGAGTAAAACCAAAACAGAGAAATCGCTACCGCCTAACCAGGGAACCTTAATTCTTGATGCAACATGTACCCCTGCGGATATACATTTCCCCACAGACCTGGGGTTACTAAATGAATCCCGCGAAAAACTTGATGAGATCATTGATACACTCCATAAAGCCCGGGGAAACAGAGAAAGAAGGCCCAGAACCTATCAAGAAAAAGCTAAAAGAGATTATCTGAACATATCCAAACAAAGGAATCCCCGCAAGAATGCCCTACGTAAAGCAATTAAGAAACAACTGCAATACACGAAGCGCAACCTGAAAATAGTTGATCAAATGCTAAAGGAAGAGAATGCTAACATTAATCTGCTGGGCAACCGGCAACAACAACTTTTGATAACGATTCGCAAAGTAGTAGAGCAACAGATCAAGATGTATCAAAACAAAACTCATAGAGTGGAGGATCGGATAGTAAACATCTATCAGCCTCATGTTCGCCCCATCGTGCGGGGAAAAGCAGGATCAGCCGTAGAATTTGGAGCCAAGGTGGCTATTAGTCTAGAAAATGGCTTTAGCCGAATAGAAAAACTGTCCTGGGATTCGTTCAACGAATCAAACACCTTAAAAGATAGCGTGGAGCGCTACAAAGACCGCAACGGTTATTATCCGGAAGCGATTCTAGCAGATCGTATCTACCGGAATCGAGAAAATCTGAAGTATTGCAAAAAGCACAAAATCCGACTTAGTGGTCCTAAACTGGGAAGACCCCAAGCAACAGCCCTGATGAAAAAAGCCGAAAAACGCATCGAAAGGCAGGATGCCCGAGAACGAAATGCCATAGAAGGCAAATTTGGGGAAGGAAAACAGGCATACGAATAAAATTCTAACAGATGTAGCTGAAAAAGCAAAAACTACTCCGGAGAAAGCATCAATAATATCTTCTTATGTTGATTTTGAGGGAAAAAATGCTAATTTGCATATACCTTTGTCAGAAACATTGAAATTCTGGCTTGTAGGTGCAATCGTTCTGTTAATACTTTACCTACTTATCCATTTCATTGGAAGTTAAGAGGCTAAAAATTTAAAAAGAAACTGAAAATCTTAATCTTTTTCTGCTATGGAATCATGTGGTCATAGTATGTTACATTATTATTATTCAGTGTTATAGGAGCAAAAACTGCTTCCTTTTGGATCTTTCATGATAATATTTCCTTCTCTTGTGAACTTAAAACAGGAAATTTAGTACAATAATCATACCAATGATGTTAGTTTCTCTTCCTTTAGGTCAATTCCCTGTTCGAATGGAATATCTGTCTCAGGATACCATTTTTCCACAAAAGTGAGCATATGGTACTTCAAAAATACTCCGAAAGGCATGCTTACTAAAGCCATAACAATTATCAGAATAATTACTTCCAACAATATGAAAAATGTAAGGAATAACCATTCCAATCCTGACAGAATTAAAGAGAATAAAAAATACAGAATTATATCAAGTATCAGAAAAGGTACAATCACTAACAAAAGAGTAAGCATAAGAACTACAAAGGTTGCTATCCCAACAATTACTCCCAGAACTGCTCTTCCTACCCAATAAACAATTATCTGTTGCCATTAATGCCTAAATATGATGCTGCCAGGGAACAGGAATCAAGAGTAGATAAATATTCAACCATCTGTGTAGATACCTGTCACTACTCCGTTCCTGATATATATGTTGGTAAATTCATATTTACTAAAATATATACATCACAGATACTATGTTACTATAACGGCCAAAAAATAGCCCAGCATGAAAGGAAATATGAGTATAACCAGTGGAGCATAAAAATAGAACACTATTTTAAAACGCTCAAAAAAAAGCCTGGTGCCCTTGCTGGGAGTACAGCCCTTCAGCAAGCTCAACCAGAACTACAAAAAATATACCATAATTATTATACAGGAAGAGAAAAAGAATTTATACAGCTACTTGAACTTATTGGGGAAAAAGGTTTAGCTCAAATAGATAATGCAATAATGACCTTACAAAAAGTAAGTCCTACAGATATAACCACAGAGAAGATAAAAGTTATCTGTAACCGTAATGTTGTCCCTGGTTCAGATAAAATCAAGAATTGCATTAGCGATATTGAAATTAAGTCCAGGGGTATACTTAAATCCTATTCTATGCTATTGGTAACCACCGGAGAGGAATTTAACAAGGAGATATCAATAGTATGACCAAAGATAAAGAAGTGAACAGGTTAATAGTTGAATATTGTAAAATTCTTAGATTACCAGCCACTAGACGATCTTTTCAAGAAGATATAGCAGAAGCTAACTTGTTAGATATTTCTTATGAAGAATTCTTATTTAATCTCTTACAAAAAGAGAACGATTTAAGGCATCAAAACGGTATAAAAAACCGAATAAGATTGGCTAACTTTCCCTGCAAAAAATACCTGGAAGATCTGGTGGTAGAAGCATTACCAGAAGATGCCAGGAAGAAGTTAAAATTATTGAAATCGTTGGAGTTTATTAAAACCGGTCAGAACGTAATAATGGCAGGCAATCCAGGTACGGGAAAATCGCATATTGCAATAGGGCTTGGCATTAAAGCCTGTATGGAAGGTTACAAAGTTCTCTTTACAACTGTGCCATTGTTAATAAATCAACTAAAAGAAAGCCGTTCAGCAAAGACTTTAAGAGCTTTCGAAAATAAATTTGAAAAATACGACCTGGTAATTGCTGATGAATTAGGATATATATCATTTGACAAGGAGGGATCAGAACTCTTATTTACACATTTATCACTGCGGGCAGGTAGAAAATCAACTATTATTACAACAAATTTATCTTTTGAAAGATGGGAGGAAATATTTATAGATCCAGTAATGACAGCAGCTATGATAGACCGTCTTACTCATAAGTCGTATATGATTAATATGAATGGTAATTCTTACCGCTTAAAAGAAACTCAGGAATGGCTTAAAACACAACAATAATTTTTTATCTAAAGTGGGGTACTTTTCGTTTATTATCTGGGGGATTTTTCGCTTGACAAATACAGTGCGTTTCATGGTTGATTTTCAGGTTCCCTCAATCTTAACTGCACCAGCGGCTACAATCTTTTCTGGTCTCGGAAATTTCCGTACAATTTGCAATGCTGCCTGGCGCCGCCAGTCTTTGAAAAGGGTATGGAATTCTGGAAAATGAATATCCAGCCACCTGGTCACTTGATTGCTGATGGATTTCATCCGCTGTACCAGACGATCTCTTTCAGATACCGCTTCACGCAATTCCTGATATACGTCTTCCGGAATGTACACTTCCCGGTAGCGGCCATCCTTCACCAGCATGGCTATGGTTTTGGGATCTTTTCTGTCATTCTTGGTTGGACTGTTATCATCCAATTCTTTGGTCCGTTTGACATGAAACGGATTCACTATTGCCAGTTTATGTCCCTGGTTTTTCAGGTAATCTCCAAGTGTAAACCAGTAATGTCCAGTGGGTTCAAAGCCGACGATAATATCCGTCTTGCCGTGCTGCTGACATATGTTTTGCATCCACTCTTCCAGTCTTTCATAACCTTCTGCAGTATTGCTGAATTTAAGCAGCTTTGACAGCTCTATCCCTCTGAAATCAAAGGCTCTTGCATAATGGGTTTCCTTGGCTACGTCAATACCTGCCACCAGAGTTGAAAATTTGATTTGCGAAATCTTTTCGTTTTTTGTATTTTTCATATAGGAGACGCCTCCTCAACTTTGATTTGTGCCTACTTTAGCTGGGTTCAGCACAATTTCACTGTAGAGACTGGCGTCTCTTTTTTCAAAGATCCTCTTTAAGCATTACAGGAATGCTCCTTATTATAGAATGCTTTACATTTATGAACAGCATCCGTCCCTTAAGGTATTATAGATGGTGCTATTATGAAAGGGAACACAACTAGAATTATGCTAGCAATCATAAAGGCTACCATAATAACCGTTCTTAGTGCACTATTGTTAATTAGTTGTTTATACATCACTTTTATCTGTTTCCAATGCAGAACTATGTGAAGAAGTAATAAAAATAACATAAAATAACCGAAGTAAAGATGAATGGTACTCCAGTCATCACGGTTAAATCCCAACATCAGCATATCTACCTTTTTTCCGAAGACTTGCCTACTTGCACTTCCGCTTAGTAATATGTATTTTTGGACCAAACCTGATCCAGTTAAAAACATCATTCCAAGGAATAAAAGTCCATCAATAATGAAATTAGCTTTGGTTTTATTCATGAGAAATCCTCCTCTCTTGATATGCTATTTTTTTCTTATGTTACCATAGTCATACCAATTTTATGATATATAAATAATCTTTGTTCTTAATTGCTTCAAGTGCATTTATCATGAACTGAGACAACATATTTATTTATATAATAACCATTATTGAAAACCGAGATATTTGGCATATTGCGGCTAAAGGAGTAAAATACTGCTTTGCCGCAATAATAAACTAATTATTTTAAAACTCTACCATAGTCGATTCCGTCAAATGTAACATTTCTCATGCCAGCTTCACGGCCCATACCCAGACATTTTCCCTGCTTAACAGATCCCTTGCCCTTGATTCCATATCCTAACCCAAATCCCTGATTACGCCTCATATTACCTTGGCCGGTCCCATCACAGCTCGCTTGTCTGGTCTGTATTGTAGTGTAGATTTGGTCTGCCTCTTCCTGGATCATTGTACCTGACTGAACCCTTTGGTCTAGAATTGCTTTCTTTTGTTCTAACACCTGATTCTGGAATGCTTCCAATTGACCAGCATCTTTGGCGATAGCC
>JACIVZ010000108.1 GCA_014361205.1 Methanomethylovorans sp.
TTATGGAAAACAGTACGGACAATTACATAATATTTAAATCTCAAACACCAGGTTTCTCTCCATTTGCAATAACTGCTGAAAAAGTACTTGCTGGATCTTCAGCATCTTCAATTAGTGATAAGAATGTAAACGTTGTCTCTGACGATTTATATAATAACAAAGTTGCAGTTGATGATAATAAACAATTCAATGTACCAGAAAAAAACAGGATGTGGATACTAATAGCAGCTATTCTCCTAATAGGATTGTTCACTACAGCGTATGTGTACTTGAACAGAAAACATAATTGATTATGTTAAATATGTGCTTCAGTAGGTAAACAATGGATCGAAATATACAATATCAGTTTATGAAAATGGCATACTTTTATATAGGAATATCTCTCCTTTCAAAAGCGGAGTATAAAATTTAGTTGGAATATAGATATAATGCAAAAACAAGTCTATATTCCAGTTGCACTTTTGATTATATGAATCAGTGGTGCAATAAACCTAAAATGTCAAATTCGAGAGGGGTGAAGATACTTCATATAAGGTTTTGCTTATGAACTGTAATATTTGTATTTTTAGTAACATCGGATACATATGAAAAGAAAATTCAATGAAATTAATATAATTTGTTCTGTCAAAGATAAAAATAGGTAAGTGGAGTGATAACATGATAGTCAATTTGAGTAGATCAATAAATTTAGGGATTATATTAATATTTATGCTGATGATCTCAGGGGTCTGTGCAGCAGAAGAACTAAATGTGAATTTTGTCAGTCAATATTATGAAAACAGCTATAGTACCAGTGGCACCAGTGTAACGAACGCCATACTAACAGAAGAGAACTTTGTTGGTCATCGCGGTGGAAGCATTTCCAATGTTGTAGTAGACGGTAATTATGCATACGTTGGACAAGGACAGGATTTGGTTATTCTTGATGTGACTGATGTCACAAATCCAATCGAAAAAGGAAGAATCACTACTCCATCTGTTGTCAATAACGTAATCATATCTGGAAATTATGCATATGTAGCTAATGCACACAATGGTCTGGCAATAATAGATATCAGTGACCCAACAGCTCCTACAATATCCGCCAGAAGTACTTCTATTTTCGGGTCAGGAGTTGCTTTATCTGGAAATTATGCATATGTAGCCAGTGGTGTAAGGGGCCTTACAGCTATAGACGTAACAAACCCCGCAGCACCAATCCGTCTGGGTAACTATAACACTTCTGGATACTCGTATAAGGTTGCAGTTAACGGCAGTTATGCCTATGTAGCAGATGACACGTCTGGACTGGTCATATTAGATATCACAAATCCCTCCATACCAATCTTCAGAGGACAATATGACACAGAGGGATCTGCAATAGATGTGACTGTTTCTGGAAATTATGCATATGTAGCTGATGGATCAGAAGGACTTCTAATTATTGACATAACAGATTCAACCGCACCAGTACTCACAGGAACTTATAATACAGACGGAATTGCAACAGCTGTTACTGTTTCTGGAAATTATGCATATGTAGCTGACAGATCAAACGGTCTTGTGATCATTGATATAACAGATCCTGCCACACCTACTCTGGCAGGCACCCACAGAATTGCTTCATCTGAGGCATTTTGTGTTGATGTGTCAAATAATTATGCATATGTGGCTTATGGAAGAAGCGGTCTTTCAATCCTGGATGTTACAAATCCAGCAACCCCTACAATTGTAGGTACTTATGACACTACTGCTGGATTCGCAAATGGTGTGGCTATATCAGGTAACTATGCATACATTGCCAATGGTCTCATGGGTCTTACAATAGTAGATATTACAAACCCAGCTACGCCGATAGGCACAGGAAATTATATTACAACAGGCTATGCACATGATGTCACTGTTTCTGGAAATTATGCATATTTGGCCGATGGGAGAGGTGGTCTTCAGATTATAGATGTAAGTAATCCCGCTTCACCAACGCTCACGGGCAGTTATACAACTGGTGGTCATGCATTTGGCGTTGCGATATCAGAAAATTATGCATACGTAGCTTATAATACAAGTGGCCTTGTAATTGTAAATATTACAAACCCAGCAGCTCCAGTACCTTTAGGAAGCTATGATACTGCAGGGAATTCAAGAGATGTGGTTGTGGTTGGCAATTATGCATACGTAGCTGATGGTGAGAATGGACTTGTAATTATTGACATTAATAATCCCACTGCACCGACTCAAGTAGGTGTTTATGATACCCCCGGAAATGCATATGGGGTAGCTGTTTCAGGAAACCTTGCGTATGTAGCTGATGGCAGCAGTGGGCTTACAGTCTTGGATGTCACAAATCCTACTGCACCAACATTTGTAAGCAACTATGAAACCAATTTCGCACATGATATTGAAGTTTATGGCAATTATGCATATATTGCAGATGACAGTCATGGCCTTATGATTCTGAATGTAACAAACCCTGCTTCACCGGAACTTGCGGGTAGCTATAATACCGCTGGTTATGCATATGATGTTGCAGTCTCAGGCAATTATGTGTATATCGCTGACTTTGGAAATGGTCTTGTCATACTTCATGTAGAAAATGAATCGAATGTCCCCGATACAATCCCGCCCGCATCTGTAACAGATCTGAAAGCAACAAACACAGACTTTAACTGGATCAGATGGACCTGGTCTAATCCCCTGGATGCAGATTTCAGTCATGTGATGATATACATTGATGGCTTATTTGTAACCAATACATCTGAGGGATACTATAATTTGACAGGTCTTACTGAAAACAGTACACATACGATAAGTACTAAAACAGTAGATACTTCAGGAAATATCAATCCTTCATGGGTAAACGATTCTGCAACAGCAACAATAATTACAACGGATACAATCCCGCCCGCATCTGTAACTAATCTTGACGCCATTGATTCAGATTCAACCTGGATTTATTGGACATGGGATAACCCCATCGATGAAGATTTCAGTTATGTGATGATTTACCTCGATGGTGCGTTTGTAACCAATACAACTAATAGCTCCATCAATTATTATAATGCAACTGGACTTTCTGAGGGTAGTAATTACACGCTAGGTATCCGTACAGTAGATAGTTCAGGAAACATTAATTCAACATTTGTAAATGATTCCGCAGTGGCATTGAAATTGCCGAAGTTATGGAATATTTCTGGCAGGGATATAACGAAGGATTCGATTACATTGGTGTGGGAAGCCTCTAATGATACAACTGAGGTGCAAATAATACGAGATGATGTTGTCCTTGGCAATGTAGACGGATCGACTTCCTATGCAGACAGTGGTTTGAGCAGTGGCAGGACATATACCTACACTTTGATTCCCTATAACAATAATAGTGTTGCAGGTAAAGCAGTAACTGTGGACCTTACAACACGATCAAGCAGTGGTGGCGGAGGCAGTAGCAGAAGCAGCAGCAGCGGGGGAGGCGGCGGTGGTTCTGCTTCTGTAGAAGATTTCGCTAATCTTGCAATGAAAGATACTGCCAGTAAATATCTTAGAATGGATACTAATGTAACCTATCTCTTCACAAGAGAAGGGAATCCTGTAGAATCAATTAGTTTCTATTCCCTTAAGAACGCAGGGCAGATTACAGCAACAGTAGAAGTTCTGAACGACAGGTCAAAGCTTGTTAACAGTACTCCAGAAGGCCTTCTCTATAAATATGTAAATATCTGGGTAGGAAAGGCTGGTTTTGCAACAGCAGATAATATAAAGGATGCATATATCAGGTTCAAGGTAAATACGTCGTGGATGGAGCAGATGGAAATTAATCCAGAGGATGTGAGTCTGCAGAGGTATAATGGAACCTCATGGGAAGTGTTGCCTACTGTTATGGAAAACAGTACGGACAATTACATAATATTTAAATCTCAAACACCAGGTTTCTCTCCATTTGCAATAACTGCTGAAAAGAGCTTTGGATCAGCTGTAAGCACTGAAACTGAACCACAGAGTAATGTAAAGGAGGATATTACTCCTCCTGCCGAGGAAAAGAAAACACCTGGTTTTGAAGCATTCTTTGCAGTTGCAGGTATGCTTGCAGTTGTATACTTTGTCAGAAGAAGATAAGTTGTAAAATTTAAGAAGAGCAAAACTCTTCTTACATTATTTTTTTATCTTATATTATTTTTTATTATTTTTTTGTTCTCATCAACATCTTCTGATAATTTATGAATCAATCCATCAATAATCTTCTTTACAATAAAAAGTCGGATCAATATAATGTTGATGATTTTTAATAACACATAACAATGGTTGGTAAAAGATTTTTTCGATAAATTAAAAAAAGTGAGCCCCGGAAAAAACGGGGACAACATTTTATTAAACGCCCGAACCGGGATTCGAACCCGGGTCGAAGCCTCGACAGGGCTTCATGATAGGCCACTACACTATTCGGACTCTGTTATTGAAGGCATCTCTACATGGAAGTTTCTGTATTTAAAATTGTTGCTTGGAGAGGTCCCGCCTCCCAGACTCGAACCGGGGACATCGCGGTGCCTGCGCGATAATGTGTGACTTAGATCACATGACCATACTACAGCCGCGCACTCTACCACTGAGTTAAGGCGGGACAACGCAATTAGTTTCGGAGCATATGCCTCACGAGCATCACTCTGATACGCATCATACTACTTATCCTTTTCGGAAAACATTGATGGCTGTTTTTAAAGGGAAGAGGATAGGATTGGATTTCTCCTTCTTCCAAAAAGTACTTCAGAACGTGTCTACTTCACCCTTTATGATCAATTTGGTAATATCTGCTACATTGGCAAGTCCTTCATCAATTATGGCTTTAGCTTCGGCCTGGATAGACTCGAAGTGAGCTCCATTCTTTGGAATAATCTGAGCACTTGCCACTAATGGCTGATCAATGGGTTGACCTATCTGGGAAAGTATCCTGATATACACATCCTCTACATCAGAAACTTCTTCAACTATTTGTCGTGCCATCCTTGTGGAGAGCAGATTATAAAGCTTACCAATGTGGTTTATAGGGTTCTTCCCGCTTGTCGCTTCCATGCTCATAGGGCGGTTAGGAGTAATCAGACCATTGCAGCGGTTACCTCTTCCCACAGAACCATCATCTCCCATTTCTGCAGAAGTACCAGTAACAGTTAAGAAAACGGATTTATGGTCTAAATTATCCGCAGTATTGACATATGTATTGACCTTTCTGTCTGTGTATTTTAATGCAAGATCATGGACATAGTTGTTCACTTGCTGTTTGATGCTGATGTAGCTGTCCATATCGTCAATGTACCTGTCTACCATTGCACAACCCACGGTAATGGTAATTTCATCACCATCTCTCATACCCATGACTTTAATATCTGTACCTATACCCGGCACCTTTTTCTTCAGATCATTGATTAGCTGTCTCTCAGTATTATAAACAATGTTCTCAAGCTCTGAGAAAGGAGCGTGGCCCACACCAAAGGAAGTATCATTTGCAAAAGGTACTCTGTTTTTTCTGAAAACGTCCCTCAAATCTGAAGAACCAATACCAAGTTTACAATCTATAATAATATCCTTTTCCAGATCCAGATCCACAATGTTCTTTCTAAGATACTGCCTGGCAGCTGAGATAGCTACTGCATCAGTAGGTATCTCCACACCTTCAAACTCTTTTGTAGCTCTGCCCACGAGTAAAGTATATATAGGCTGTATTACCTCCCCCCCACCAAAAGCTGGGCAGGAGCGACCAGCAACGATCTGAGTTTCATCAGTGTTATGATGTAACACAGCTCCACACTTTTTAATGTATTCTGCACATAAAGCGCGGCTTACAGCCTCAGATAGACCGTCTGCAATGCTGTCTGGATGTCCAATACCTTTTCTTTCAACAAGTTCGATCTGCTGTCTATTGACAGGAGTTTCAGTCAAAGGTTCGACCTTGATGTTCCTGATCATTCTAATCCTCTTTAAATTCCCAAATTCCGTTATTGACGCTTTTTTATATTTGCGGGAAATTTGTATAGTAACTAATCCATAGTAATATTTAATATTAACCAAATCAGTAATTACTATCAGTAATAAAAAAACTGTATAGCAAAACGCAAGTTTACCTAAGTGATAGAAATTAAGTAACAACTCCAACAATAATACAAGATTACTTATCTTATACTACTAAGTATATGAAGTCCTTACCTAAAAGATATCGAAAGTATTCTTTAAATTAGTAAGAACAAAAATGGTCGGAGTAAAATAATGATACGCATTGCAATACCTAATAAAGGACGACTTCACGATCCAACAGTGGAACTGCTTAAAGAAGCTGGACTTCCA
>JACIVZ010000109.1 GCA_014361205.1 Methanomethylovorans sp.
GCTAGCAACTTTTGGGTTGATACTGCTTCCAACAGCAATCCTCTGCTATGAAAATAAACTGAAAATAGGAAATATAACATCTCCCCAAATATTCTTGATACTTTTCCTCATGCTGATTACAAGAAATGTAGAAATACCTATAACTGGTATACGCACAAGAAAACCTGAACTACTTCCTCAGCATGCTTTCATACTGGAAAAGATATATAGTGTCCCTGTATCAGAAGAACTTTTGACGCCTAAGGAAAGAGTCTTCGAAACAAAAGTGACTATAAACTTTGCAGGCGTGATAATACCTCTGTTGGCTGTAACATATCTGCTGATAACAGAACCTCTCACAATATCTTTACAAATAGCCCTTATAATAACTGTAATAGCATTTCTTTCATCAGAAATGATAGATGGAGTGGGAATAGAAATACCCGATTATATAGGACTCATATCATTACCCCTGGCACTATTACTTTCGCCTGCTAATGCAGCTAGCATAATTTTCACCTCAAGTATATTGGGAATAATTGCAGGATGTGTAGCATCCTTACTTACGCTTGATAGAGAAAAAAATGGAAGTGCCTATATAAGTATAGGTGGCGTTGGTAGCTTTAGAGCCATATACATTATAGTATTAATTGCCTCTTTCACATCATACTATACCTAAATCGGTTTCTGTACGTCGCTGATCATTTTTATCCTGTAATATCTTATGAGGCAAATTTAGCGCACGATATTTAGCAATACCCATAGCTGTGAATCTGAAAGGCTGAGGAGTGTGATCAATTCGTGTAGCCCTCATTTTCTGTATTGCCATTACAGGCATTGGAGTTGTATCAATATCATTTGTCTGGATAAAATCAAGGAAAACAATGCCATCACCCAAAAAATCATAGTCATCGAATTCTTTTTTCTCAATTCCATGAGTCTTTTCAGTAACTAATAATGAAGTGATTTTATCCTTTTTGAGTAATCGATGCAATGCACGCCATGAGGTAGATCTTCTGAACTCATCAGGAGCTGTAAATACATTCAAAGAATCAAACACAACCCTATCAGGTTTATGAGATTCAATGATTTCTATCATCTCTTCCGATGTAAGCATGGATATTCCAAAGATTTCCAAATATCCATCATCAATATACTTACCTATATCCCAACCAAATCTCATGAAATGCTGTACTAACTGTTGAGCTCTTTCTTCGAAAGAAAAGAAAATACATCTTTCACCGTTCTTTGCTCCCTCAATCAAAAACTGCATGCAAAAAGTGGTCTTACCTGTGCCGGGAGGACCAGTTACCACAATTGAAAAACCTTTAGGGAACCCCCCCTCCAAGAATTCATCCAAGCCAGGTATTCCGGTAGATACCCTTTTAAGTAACCTTTCAATATTCTGAGTATCAAGTTTAGCCTTGAAACGACTGTTATCCAAATTGAGTAAAGCTTTTTCCAATACAATGTTTTTTGCACCCAGATCCTTCTCATATCTTTCAAGGACCTTGATAGCATCGCCGCTTAGCGTAGTATGAATAGCGAACTTGGATTTCATCACAACACCATGAACACAATATAGTATTATATATTTAAAAGGTTATTGTTATATGAACATAAATTTCTCAATGGTGTTCATCGATGTCCACAATTTTACCTTTGCCTGGTAAGAAGATACCTCTCCCATAGGATGCTGAAATCTCACCGTCCCATATAACATCTCCTCTTGATATTGTAATCTTAGGGAAGATAGCTTCAAATCCCTCAAAAGGAGTCCACTTTGACTTGCCATGTAAATGATCGCCTTTTATATGAGTAATCCTTTTTGTATCCACAATGATAAGGTCGGCA
Source organism: Methanomethylovorans sp. (assembly GCA_014361205.1). Taxonomy (GTDB): domain Archaea; phylum Halobacteriota; class Methanosarcinia; order Methanosarcinales; family Methanosarcinaceae; genus Methanomethylovorans. The sequence continues at coordinate 1,834 of JACIVZ010000109.1, forward strand.
TCAAAGCCAACTTCTAATCTGCCTTTATGATGCCTGTCCAGACCAAATATCCTAGCTGGAGCAGCACTTGTTGCGTCTATCATACGCCCCAGAGGAAGCAGATTCTTTTTTACGGCCATAAGCATCAGAGGCATGAGAGTTTCAACACCTGGAACTCCCGCTGGAGATGTCTTTATATCAACATCTTTTTCATTTTCACAATGTGGAGCATGATCTGATGCAACAATATCTACACTACCGTCATTTAACGAATTCAATAGGAACTTAACATTCCTTCGATCCCTAAGAGGAGGATTCATTTTACCAAATGAACCAAGTCGGTCCCAATCCCGTGTGGAAAGAAATAAGTGATGAGGAGTTACCTCACAAGTAATTGTAGGTAAACCTTTTTGTCGTGCAATATATCTATCCCTTGCCAATACACCTAATGCCTCAAAGGCACTGACATGACATATATGACCTCTTGCACCGGTCTTTCGAAGAAGTTCTACTGCTTTTTGAACTGCAGCCGCCTCACACAGATTTGGCCTTGTCCTCGAATGAGAAGATGGAGATACATCATTCTTTAATAACGCTTCACACTCCCTGCGAATAGAATCATCTTCTGCATGAATTGCTGCCAAAGCTCCAAATTGTTTTATAAAACCTAAAGCACATTCAAGTGTTGTAGCATCAATGTTGAGTCCACCTGTGGACTCTGCCATAAATATTTCTCCAAATGCCGTTACTCCTTCTTCCCAAAGTTCATGGAGTTTATCAAGATTATTTGTAACTCCTCCATGGATACCAAAATCCACAATAGATTTACGAGATGCAAGCTTTAGCTTTTCTTCAAATGATTTTTTATCAACTGTAGGAGGGAGAGTGTTTGGATGATCTATCACAGTAGTAATACCACCTGCCGCCGCAGCGCATGAACCTGTATACCAGTCTTCTTTCTGAGTAAGTCCTGGCTCTCTGAAATGTACATGCACATCTATTCCAGCAGGGATAACAAGAGAACCATCTGCATCGATAATTTCACCAGCTGTAACGTCTGCTTCTTTTACAATCCTACTGATCTTCCCCTCATCTATCACTATTTCTGCAGGCTGAAGATAATTTGCATAGAAAATCTTTGCATTCTTTATGAGTAAATCTGGCATGATGATTTATTATTTACATTAATCTATTTCCTACTTTTGTTTATGGATAAATAAGCGAATAGAAACTATAATTGCTTAGTTTTTGATTATTTTTTTTAATGTGCTTTAGAATTTATAAAATTCATAAATTGTAAACCACTTGTAATTAATCTAGAGTAAAAATTTTGATCACGGCTGCCCAACTATTTAAATAGAGCATAAGCTCTCAAAAAATAGATAATAATGTCTAAAAAATGTGGGGGGTATGTGGGTATTGTGTGCTATGTAGAGACCAATATACTCTATAGAGATATAGATAGTATTTACAGAATATTTATCAATACATGTAGTGTGTTCAGATTGGAAAATACAAACAAAGAGGAGATAAATTATGTTCAAAGAAACAAAATTTCATAAAACGCTTATCCTTTTAACTGTGTTCCTTGCAATTGGGTTCACATTTGTAGGTATTGGTTGTGTGGACAAGAACCAAAATGGTTCCGATAGTACAACAGGTAAACAGAGCATTATCGTAAAAGGATCTGACACCGTACTTCCCTTGTCTCAGGCAGAAGCTGAGGAATTTATGAATAAGAATCCGGAAAAGAAGATCACAGTAATTGGTGGGGGTTCAGGAGTCGGAATTGCTGCACTCATAGATGGTGAAGTCGAAATAGCTATGGCCTCAAGGACTATGAAGGAATCGGAAATTGAAAAAGCAAAAATCAATGGAATTAATCCAGTTGAAAAAGTAATTGCATGGGACGGAATTGCTGTAGTGGTAAATCCTGAGAACCCTGTAAGCCAGCTGACATTCGAACAACTGAAAGCCATCTACGACGGCAACATAAGTAACTGGAGAGATGTCGGAGGAGAAGATAGAAAAATTACCGTAATAAGCCGTGATAGTAGCTCTGGTACTTACGAATACTTCAAAGAAGAAATCCTTAAAGAAAGAAATTACCGTCAAGACGCACTTGTACAACTTACAACCGGAGCAATTGTACAGGAAATTGCCCAGAACAAAGGCGCTATAGGGTACATTGGATATGCGTATTTAGAACCACGCATAAAGTCTCTTGCACTTGACAGTGGAGATGGAACATTTGTGCCTGCAACTGAGGAAAAAATTCTATCTGGAGAATACCCATTGGCAAGGCAATTATATTACTATACAAATGGAGAACCACAGGGGCTTACTAAGGAATTTATAGACTTTGTAATGAGTCCCGAGGGACAGAATATAGTCTCAGAAGTAGGATACTTCCCTGCTGTTCAATAAAATTATGTACAAGGGCCTTACATGAAAAATAGCCGCTACAAAGAAAAAGTGATAGAAACACTGCTACACTTTTCAGGATTTATAGCAGTACTTATCCTTTTTCTTATCTGTATTTTTTTGTTCCGGGATGGAATTGCGCTTTTTCATGAGTACCCATTAATAAACTTTCTTACAGGTACTAAGTGGTACCCAACTTCTCTGCCACATCAATTTGGATTGTTGCCTTTATTATTTGGATCAATTATAGTAACATTTGGAGCGATAGTGTTTTCAGTTCCCCTTGGAATTGTTGTGGCAATATACATCTCGGAAATCGCTGGAAAGAACGAAGCAGAAATACTTAAACCCTTTATTGAGTTACTTGCCGGAATTCCTTCAGTGGTTTATGGTTTCTTTGGTCTGGTAGTGCTTGTACCCTTTATTCAGAATATTTTCGGGCTTCCTACTGGACAAACTGCACTTGCTGGTTCAATTATGCTGGGAATTATGGCATTACCTACTATAATATCTATTTCAGAAGATGCCATCAGTTCAGTACCTCGCACTATAAAAGAAGGATCATTGGCACTTGGTGCTACTGAATGGCAAACTATTTATAAAGTAACTCTTCCTGCTGCACTTTCCGGAATATCTGCTGCTGTGATGCTGGGTGTTGGAAGAGCTATTGGAGAAACAATGACAGTTATGATGGTCACTGGGAACAGTGCAGTGATTCCAGGATTTCCAGATGGGATTTTTGCACCGGTAAGAACAATGACAGCCACCATTGCATTAGAAATGGGAGAAGTACCACAAGGTAGTGATCATTTCCATGCGCTTTTTGCCATTGGCTCTATATTATTCATAACCACTTTAATTACAAACATTGTTGCTGAATATATAAAGCGAAAATATAAATTTAACATGGGGATTGGGCAATGAAAATAAAAGCTCAGACGAATCAAAAAATAGCTTTTACTGTGCTCAGATTCAGCGCTGTCTTTGTAACAACTATAGTATTATACATACTTCTGCATATAATCATAAATGGATATAGTGCTATAAGCATTGAGTTTCTCACAGAAATGCCAAAAAACAGGATGACTGAAGGAGGTATATATCCTGCTATAGTGGGAACTGTTTATCTGATAATTGGATCGATGGCATTTGCCTTACCTTTGGGAATATTGGCTGCAATATACCTCAATGAGTATGCACAGGCTGGGAAAACCAAATGGGTAATAGAGATGGCTATAATCAATCTTGCTGGAACACCTTCTGTAGTATTTGGTCTTTTTGGTCTTGCAATGTTTGTAAAGTATCTCGGCTATGGAGCTTCACTGCTGTCTTCAGCACTTACTCTTGGACTGCTTGCCCTGCCAATTATAATTAGAGCAAGCCAAGAAGCACTGATCACTGTACCTGATGAATATCGCTATGCTTCACTTGCACTTGGAGTTACTAAATGGAAGACTATCAGGCATGTTGTACTTCCTGCTGCTATTCCAGGTATGATAACTGGAGCTATCCTTTCTGTGGGAAGAGTAGCAGGAGAAACAGCTCCGATATTACTCACGGGGGCAGCTTATTTTCTTCCAAGGCTCCCTGAGTCCATATACTCTCAATTTATGGCATTGCCTTACCATTTGTACGTAATTGCTACTGCAGGCACGAATATAGCTCAAACAAGACCTATACAATATGGTACTGCCCTGGTGCTACTTACCATAGTCCTCAGCGTGAATATGATAGCTGTAATAATAAGGCGACATTATAGGAGAAAAATTAGAAACTGAATCTGAGGTCAGAAAATGTCAGGATACAATAACGGAAACCCTATAGAAATCGAAGTAAAAGGACTTAATCTATGGTACGGTAATAACCATGCTCTTCACGATATCTCTATAGATATCCCAAAGAACAGTGTTACAGCTCTGATTGGACCCTCAGGATGTGGGAAGTCTACATTTTTGAGATGTCTTAACAGGATGAATGATCTTGTAAAAAATTGTCGTATTGAGGGTAGTGTTAAAATCGATAATAAAGATATCTATTCCAAAGACATTGATGTTTT
>JACIVZ010000011.1 GCA_014361205.1 Methanomethylovorans sp.
TAAGTATAGAGAGCTTAAGAGGAAATAATAGCCCTTGAATATTAAATAAGGCTATTACTTTTTAAATAGATTACTTTCAATTGTAGTTATTTAAAACATTTTTAATTTCCTAAGAATATATATTTATCTGTTAATGTTTTTCTAAGATTGATGAATGAATATACGCTGTGTAAAATATAGTGCTGCATGAATTTTCCCCATGCAAGAGTCCTAAGAAAAGGAACAGCAAAATAAGTTAAATACTGCAGAAAAGAACTTAATCTACGAATTTTATGCTTACATCTTTCATGTTATTACGTATAGCAACATTTAGAAGAAGTGGTGTAAGAGATTCAACCATTGAGGATGCTTCAAGAGGACCAATATCCAGAGGGCGCATTCCAGGAATATCTCTTACGAGACCAAAAACAATATTTTTTGATTTTTCACAATTGCCACATACTCCAATATCATAATTAAGTTCTATATCAAGGTCTGCAAGTTTTGCAGCAGGTACTGTATGGAATGCAGACACAACCTCAGTTGCACTATCCTTAAGCAAAGAAGCAATTTCCTGTGCAGCACTTCCTATAGCTGGAGCTATGTAACAGAAATATTCTTTTTTGTAATCGTCACTAAAATTCGTTGATATTTGAAGGGGAACTTCCCCTGGAACAATCATACAGGAATTCTTTTCCATAGGTACAACTATAGATATCAGTATCTTACCAGCAATTCCAGGTTTTATTTGCTCAATGGTGGAGGCAACCTGAGCATATCTTATTGCAAGGAGAACCACATCTGCTTCTGCGGCTGCCTTTACATTGACATCTCCAGTTATGTCTGCCTTATAGCCATAAACTTTCAAGATATCATTATATTCAGCTGCCTTAGCCAGTGCTTTTTCTTGATTCCTTGAACCTACTATCACCTTGTGTTTCAGTCCCCACCTGAGAGCAAAACCTTTACCGATGCTACCTGTACCACCAATTATTGCAATCTTCATGATAATCCCCTCAACAACAATATAACATTTATAAGACTAAAAAGGAAGAAACCTTTCATATGGTCTGTAAATGCACAACATATAAATGTTTCTCAGCTGTATTGCAGGATTGGATCCTTTAAGAATTAGATCCATCCTCTTTCATTCATTATAAATACACCCCGTTCAATAGCAACAAAATAAGCAGCAATTCTTATATCAACAGCTACACGCAGTTCGCGCATTAGATGTCTGAGCATTTTATGTATGTTTTCATCATGTACAAGAATGGCAGCACTTTTTAACAGCTGTTTTCTTGAATTTTCAAATGGATTTTCTAAAGCCATTAATAAAGACATTAATCTTCCTCTCTGCATGTAATATACTTATGTTGAAATAAGGTGAGTAATAACCTACTTCTTACTATAATTTGTTTTCTATTTTTATGATATAAAATCTGAAAATAAACATTTACACAAAACTGATATTATTCCTGCATTGAAATTATATCCCAAAAGATTGGAAAATTAAAATTAAATTATAAAACTTGATTATAATTAAACATTGAATTAAACTTTATGGGGTTTTAATCCTCAGCTTCAAGTGCCTGTATAATATCATTTATAGTAAGTTCACCTCTTGCAACACGCAAGACAGTAGGATATATGAAAGAACAGTCTTCAATCTTGCTCCACCGTTCTTCACCAATGATATTCACTACTTCTGCCATTATTTTTCCACATTCATTACAATATCTGTTGGTGCTTTCAACACCACAAACAACACATTTCATTTATTCACCTCCGCAACTGCATCCCCAACTAATGGATAATTTACTTAGTTATTTTAACGATTTGCTTTGATATTATTTAGATTTTGAGTATCACCTCAAAACAATCAATACAAACAGAATTAATAGTACAGCTTCTAAAAGACCTTTAGAAGTTGTTTAAGAATGCAAAGCTTTGTGTGTGTTACAAAAATAATAGGATGATATTAAAAAATGTAGCAGTGATATATCTATATTTTCAATTTTCAAGGATTTTACATGAAATGTAGCGTTATATTAATAACAGAATTCCTCATAATTCAGCGACACACATAGAATACATTTTCCAGAGGGAAAAACGTGTCAGATGATCTTTTTAACTTAAAAATTGGAAATTTATCTCTTAAAAACCCCATAGCTCTTGCATCGATGGGGGGAATAACAGATAGTATATTTGCAAATGAATTTGCAAAAGATGCCGGGCTTGTAATACTTGGTGGATATAATCTTGACACAGTAACAAATAGGGCAGCATCCGACATAATAAAGAGAGGAAGAACTGAATTCATTTCAGAAGAACCTTTAAAACTTATAAGTAACGAACTTGAATCCATTAAAATCGGTGGCGTGGTTGCTATCAATGTAAGAAGCTGCAGCATCGAACCACTTATCGAAGCTGCGGAGATAATTAAAAATGCAAATGCTATAATTGAAATTGACGCACACTGCAGACAACCAGAAATGACAAAAATAGGCATTGGAGAAGCATTATTAAAAAATCTGCCGAAACTGGAGGATATTATCCATAGAATAAAAACAACTGGAGCAATAGTATCCATAAAAGTCCGTGCCAACGTAATTGACAATATTAAAATGGCTAAAGCAATTGAAAATGCAGGTGCAGATATACTCCACGTCGATGCAATGAAGAAAGGGGCAGGAACAGATCTTGAAGCCATCAGGAAGATAAGAGATGCTACAAGACTTTTACTTATAGGTAACAACTCAGTAACTGATTTTAACACTGCAAAGGAAATATTTGCAAGAGGTGCAGACATAGTTTCAGTTGCAAGAGGCGTAATTGAAAATCCTTCACTTATATCACAGCTTGTAAAAGATGTGACTTCACTTCAGGAAGAAATTGGCTGGTACAATGCACCTAAACACGTATGCAGAGGAGAAGGGGACTTGCGCGGTCTTACTTTCTGCTGTCTCCCGGTCAAGGCATGCCCAGTTCACTCAAATATAAAGAAGATAGGACTCACTGCAAAAGAATTTGCTGATATAAAAATGGAATTTGCAAAGGGAACTCCTCTCGAATATGGTGACAGTACCTGTTTTGGTAGTCTTGTCTGGTGCTGTAAGATAACAAAAATGTGTCCTTTAAGAGATTCTGTGCTTGAAACTATAGGCCTTTCTGATGCAGAATACATGAAACTCAAAAAAGAGCTTGCAGATTACATTCTTAATCACCCAAAGGTCACAGGTAAATGAAAGCAATTCAATATTCAAAAGAGAAACTTGATAAGGCTTCAAGAAAAAAGGCTGCTTCGTACGTGGCACGATGTGCACAACTTGCCATGTTGCTTGAGGTATCCGCACATCCCAAACCCGGAAATATAGACCGTGATCATGATTATGATAATACTACTTTTGAGCATTTTCTTACATCTTCGGTTTCAGTATATCCTGTATTAGAAAAAGCTGCAAGCAGGGAGTATGGTGTTGGACAATATGTACATAAAGCCGTACTTGAAAGCATAGCCTGGCAGAAAGGAGGTAATACACATTTTGGCGCTTTTCTGCTTTTATTCCCTCTTGCAATGGCAGCTGGTAAACTTATCCGTGATCAAAAAGAGCTCACCCCTGTGAATCTAACCAAAGAAGCATTCAATATTGTCAAAGAAACAGATGTAAGAGATGCAATAAAAATCTACATGTCCTTTGAACATGCAGGTGTAAAAGTCCGCAAGGTGGATAAATACGATATGTCGAATGCAGATGCCATTGAAGAGATAAAAAAGAATTCCATCACATTATTTCAATTAATGGAAATGTCAAGTTCTTATGATATTATTGCAAGAGAATGGATATCTTGTTTTAGACAATGTGCAGAATGTGCCCGATTAATAACCAGTGAAATGAAAGAAAATGGTATATTGACCCATTCGGGAAACTCCAGAATAAATCATGTAATAGTCTACGCTTTTCTCAAAATGCTTGCTTATGAAAAAGACACATTTATTGAAACAAAATTCAACAGTCAAATAGCTGAAGAAGTATCTGAAAAGGCAAAACAAATTATTTTGAAACTTCAAGAATCAGGGCACAAGATGGAAAGTATACTGGATGATGTTCATAACTTTGACGAAGATCTTCTTGCAAGGAATATAAATCCCGGTTCAACAGCTGATATAATAATTGGTGGCCTTTTTATAGCTCTTCTTGGAGGAATGAGATTCTGAAAGAGAGCAGAAAACTAAAGCTGGAGGATTTCGGACTCTTTGAAGGTATCTCTGAAACCATTGTTACCACAAGCCAGGGTCTGTCACCTAATGCAGCTCCCATGGGCATCATCAGAAAGCACGACACTACACTTATACGTATTTTTAAAGGTTCAAAAACGTATAAAAACATCACGACTGACAATTTCCTTGTGGCTAATATAACAAATGACCCACTTGCCTTTGTCAGATACACTTTTTCTGAAGTGCTGCCTGAAGATATACAAACAATTTATTCTCAGGAAAGAGAGTTTCCCGTGCTTAAAGATGCTCAAAGCTGGGTTGCTTTTGAATGCATCAACACCAAAATAACACCTTATTCACTAGTAGCAGAACTTAGACCAGTCATGGGACATGTGAACTGTTGTTACCCTAAGGCACCTAATCGGGGCTTAAATGCGTTAATCGAAGCAACAATACATGCCACTCGTTACAAAATGCATGGAGAAGAAAAATATCTGGAACTGATAAATTTCTATGAAGATATCATTAACAAATGTGGAGGAGAGAGAGAAAAAGAAGCACTTCGGCTATTGCGTACTTATCTTTAGTCTCGTCCCAGTATTTTAGCAGTTCTCTTCTGTGCATTCGTAAACATCTGCTTTATAACAAATATCTTTGGTGTTTTTTTGCCCCCAGGTTTTACCTTTCCTTCCCGGATAGCATCAAGGACTGCAGATAATGACCGTTCCTTTACATCAATCTCAGTATAAGACATGCCTATCATTTCAGGTACATGACAATCACTGCCTCCAACCTGAGCAAGTCCCAGCAAAGTTGCTGTTTTACGTGCCTTGTTATTAGGACCATCTGTTAAACAGCGAGAGTTCAACACTTCCACAGCATCTACATCAAGACCTTCCACATACCCTATACCATGAGATGTTATCTTAAAAGGATGAGGTAATATTACCACAGCATTCTGAGCTCTTGCTTGCTTAATGGTTTCGGCTGGTGACAGACCAGGTGCTATACTTTCGTTTATACCCAGTGCCAACAGGTGACCTTCAGATGTAGTGATTTCAACACCCGGAATAATCAAAAGGTCTGAACCTAGCTCAGACGCCCTCTGAACAGTAAATGGACCGCCTTCGATTACATCATGATCACATACAGCAAAACCGTCTAAACCATTTTTTTTGGCATAATAAATTAGAGCGTCGATATCTGCATTACTATCTTTTGAAAAACGTGTATGGACATGCAGGTCTAACTTCATAGTATCACATTAAAAATACATCCATATAAAATGTAGCTGTTGGTTTGATATTTTGGTTTGATAAATAGAAGAATAAATAGAAACAAAACGTATATATGGATAAAAGAGTCTTTCATCATAGAAAAGCCTTAGAAAAGACACGCGAACGGGTAAAAGGAGTTGTGTATTGGGTGGTTGGATAGGATTGGTGGTACATTTGAGAAGAGACCCGTTCGCATATATACTAACATACTCTATATTATATAAACATATCGACAGATATACTGTCAAAAATACAAATTGTAACAAATTATGCTTACACTATTGAAAATGATTTCACTTTATTCATGATCTCTTCCCTTGCTTCCAGGTCTACAAGAACATGATCAGTATATTTGACAGAATGTACAATTCCTTCCTTGAACAGCCATGAGAGAACTGACATTGAGTTCTCTGAAAAAGGCATTGATATTGTTTTCCTTTTCCATACAGGCAAGTTATGTTGTATTGCCTGTTTCAAATCGTCTATTCCTTTTAAGGTCTTTGCAGAGACATAGACAGGATTAGGAACAAGATATCCTAAAGATTCCATTTTTATATTCAGCTCTTCTTGACTGATGAGATCTGTTTTATTCATCACTGTAATAATAGATGCATGCTGTACCTGTTGCCACAGAGTATCATGACATGTGAGCAACTTGTCATGCATTACTTCCAGTGGCTCACTTGAATCTACTACAAGCAATATAATATCAGCAAGGAATATCTCATTAAGAGTCGAGCGAAAAGCATCAATGAGCCAATGGGGTAAATCCTCTATAAAACCTACTGTATCAGTAAGTATCACTTTACGCCCCATTATGTCCATAGAACGGGTAACTGGTGCCAGAGTGGTAAACAGCATATTTGCTACAGCCACATTTTCATCCATCAGGGCATTGAATAAAGTACTTTTTCCTGCATTTGTATATCCTGCAAGTGCAACTACTGAAAATCCGTGAGAATGTCTGAAACTGCGAAGTGATTCATTCTGAATCTGTACATGACTTAGCTCATCCTTTATTCTAGCTATCCTTCCCTTGATATCTTGCTCATAAGAATCCTCATAGCCTCCCAGACCCATAAATCCTGGTCTTTCCTCTTTTTTCATATGTGATATAACAATTCGTGCTCTTGGTATTTCATATTCCAGCCTTGCAAGTTCCACCTGTAATTTGGAACGTCGTGTGGTAGCACGTAGTGCAAAAATTTCAAGGATGAGCTGGAACTTATCAATAATTTGACATTTGCAGATCTCTGTAATATTGTACAATTGCATGCTACTTAATTCATTGAGAAAAACTACTTTTTCCGCATGAAGTGATTTTACAGCCTCTGCAAGTTCCTGAACCTTTCCCTTACCTATCTGGTATTTTTTATCCGGATAACGACACTGAATTATCTCCCCAACAACAGAATAGCCTGCAGCATGAGCCAATTCCTTCAGCTCTGCAAGCTGTCTCTTATTCTTAGACTCATCAGTGCCTTGATTTATCCTCTGTACTATAATCACTTTTTTCATGTGGTATATCCTCTGTATTCGACTGATGAGCAACATTACACTTCATTTTAAGAAGTCTACGTGCACCCACAGAAATGTGGTGAGCGATCTCGATTGCCCTTCGTTCACTTAGAGACTCCTGATACTTAAAATTCCTTGAAAACATGTTTGAGACAAGAAACTGTGGTTTGTTGAACATATCTCCTGCTTCCATTACAATAGTACTTTGAGGATTTAAGCCTGTTACTGTTTTTTCCACCATATCCACTACATCAATTAGTTCAGGTGCATTAGTGCTTTTAAAGTAACAGATATTCACATCATGTGTTTTCTCTATATGATCTGGCGAGACTGAAACTGATACAGCTGCACATACCATGAAATATTCATCATTCTCTAAATGTCTTCCAGAAATGTCCACTGCAATAATATCAAACATGTATATCGATCACATTTTAATCCTGCCAATATCAATGTAGGCACATTGAACATTATCATGTACAGCATATATCATTCTTTTGCGTACACTGTTAGCCAGCCGTACTGCCCTTGACATTAATGGCAGTGTGAACTCATAATCCTCAGGTATGGAGTGGACAAGATATGCTGAGTGAGGGAGTTTATCTACTGATTTAAAGTCCTGATAAACTCTGAAATGGCTGCCAAACTTGAAACCTGTTTTTGGGATAAGACCTCTATCCCTCAGGTTCTCATAAACCTTATACTTAAGCATAAATTCGGATTCAATAACTGCCGCTTTTGCAGCAAATTCATTGAAGGAAAGTGGAGAACTTATACCAGACATATCGGTAACCTCCAATACACCTTTTTTAAGCAGATAACAAGATTCCACAAGAGACAACTGTAGACGATCTGAATCAAGGGGCTGCCCATAGAACCCTCCTGTATGCAATATTTTTGACAAATTGCTATCCCACACAATAACGCGATCTTCAAGGAATGTGGATCTTACCCTTATATTCTTCAGTGCATGCTCAATGGTTTCCATATCTCCCACTGGATCAACTTTTCTTATCTCGTAGAAAGTTATATCACTTTCCTCATCAACAATGGCAAGTACCATTGTTTTATGTAAATTGTGCGCAGCTTCCAGTGACATGCGAAGCTCCCTGAGAAACAGAGGAATACGCTCTGAGATTACATGAACAAAGAACTTTGCTGGAGTCTTCCCTGGATAACCTCCCCTTGGATATACTCTAAAATCTGTGACTGAAGGTTGAACATAAAAGCCTCTTTCACGAAGATCCTTGTAGACTATGTATTTAAGATCAAAATATTGCTGCCTTTTGGATGCTTCTATAAAGAACTCTTCAAATGAAAGAGACTTGTCACCTATCTGAATCTCAAGCTTCTTTTTATAATGCAGATATGCAGCTTCAATAAGTGTAAGTTCTAGATAATCACCTTTTTGACGTCCGTAATGTCCACTATTATATAGCTCATTGATAGCCTCTTTCCCAGCTTTAACCCGATCATCAATAAGTACTCCGATCAAAAAGGTCACCTAAATGTAAAAATGAATTATACGACCAATATCAGACCATCTTATTTAATTATAGTGGACTCAGCTGAACGGATTATTATAATAAAATAACTTAAATCTTAAACATCTAAAAAAAAAGAGACAGTGCTTTTATATATTTGTAAAAATATACATTAAATCGGGTGCCTACACTCTAAATAATACCTAGCCTTTATCTGGGGTCTTTAAATCCTTCCTCCTACCATTACCAAGGCACCCTCCTCCTCTATTATTTCCACTGTTTTGTGCATTTGCCAACAAGATATATGACAGAAACTCCCTTTTGAGCCAGCTTAGACTGGAGAAGATGTATTAGGAGGTCAGTTGTATCACTTGACATCTCCCTTGTATATGCAGGCATTTCAATAATAGTGGTATCCGCTACCATTACCTTTATAACAGGCATAAGATCAGGTGCTTCCTGTCCTCCCGTCATAGCAGCAACTCTATTTTGCAATATAACGACTACAACCTCATCCCCTGAATGCACAGCATTGATAAGGCCAATAATACCTGAATGTGCAAGTGCAAAATCACCTATGACTGCAATACCTTTATTTTCAAACCCGCAGGCAGTTGATATGGCAGATCCAAGTGCGAATCCAGTATCAATTGCCTGCAATGGCTCGGCGGCTGCACGGATGGAACAACCCATGTCACCTGCCACCATAACATTGATTTCTGCAAGACTTCTATAAAGAGGCATGAATGGGCAATCCGGACACAAAAACCTGGGACCTCTGCTTTTTATAGTCTGGATGTCTGTATATTTCTGAAGTATGTTCTCTTCCAGGTGCTCCAGTGCATATTTAATGTGCTCCGCTTCCACCTGACCGTATGGAATATGTCCTGTCATCTTGCCTTTAATTTTGCCTGTTACAGCAATATGGGATTCTATATAAGGTTCTGTTTCTTCTATCACAAGCACTCTGCTGCATTTGCTGATGAAGTGGCTTACTGTATCAAATGGAAAAGGTGCAACCATCTGAAGTGCGAGATGCGCACAATCTCCACTACTTGCTTCAGACAGTACTTTATCCACAAGCAATGAAGCATAACCAGATGAAATAATACCTATTCCGTCGTTTCCGAATTGTATCTTATTCAAAGGAGTAGTCTGAACCTCTTTTTCAAGTAATGGCATTGATTCTATATGGAAGCGCTGATGTTTTCCCTTAGTAGTAAGTTTCCAAATATCCTTGTCAAAATTTGCACCCGACACATTCTGCTTGTTTGCTATAACAGATCCTTTGCTATTCAGTAGCCTGTCGGTCACTCTTATAATCACAGGAGACTTTGCTTGTTCAGATAATACAAAAGCTCTAATAGCTGCATCGTATGCTCCTTGAGGTGTTGCAGGATCGAAAACAGCAACTTCTGCAAGACTTCCATAAAAACGGGAATCTTGCTCATTCTGAGAAGCTCGTGCCCCTGCATCATCTCCGGCAATTATCACAACACCCGCTCCGATGGTATGATATACTGAAGTCATCAGAGGATCACTGAGCACATTCATACCCACATGCTTTACGATAACCATTGCACGCTTTCCTGTAACCGATGCCCCTAAGGCTTTTTCAAGAGCAGCCTTTTCATTGGTCATCCAAAAAACAGAGTATCTATCATTTTTATGCTTAATTAATAAGTCCATAACAAGAGTTGCAGGATAGCCAGCAACTCCTGTCACAAGTCTTACACCGGCATCAAGAGAAGCACTTAAAAGAGCTTCAAGACCAGTAATTTCATTTGCATTTATATCTGCATTATTGTAGATCATTTATCTCAGCATCCATAATAATGGAGTCGTCCGGTCGTGAGAACCAAGCAAGGGAAGCCAATGCACCAATGATGCCATTGCCATTAATCCATATCTCCACACCATTTTCTTTAGCATACTTAATAGCATATTCCTTGGAAAGTTCACTTGTGCGACACTTTTTACTGTATGGATATATGTTATCAGCATTGAATTGGTGGAGGACTACCATGCCTGTTTCATTTGAAACGCTGTATTTTAGAAGTGCTGCTCTTATACTTTCCAGCAGCTCTTTCTTGGAATTGTTATCAACACACCCAAACTCCAAGACAGTAGACACACAATTCTGAGTCCTTGCAGAGACTGGAAAAAGCTGTACAAGAGAGTGTGAAAGATAAACAGATTCTGGACAATCCAGCTCTTTTGCAATATTATGAGTCAGAGTCCAGGTAGCTCCTTTTTCCTTTGAGTCCGTATCATCAATCCCTATAAGTACACGATCTCTTCTTGGAACAACTATTGTACCTTTAGCTGCACGCCCTCCACCTGATTCACTGTAAGTGTAACGCAGCACACCTTGGGCAAGAGCACGACACTTTGTAGCACCAACACCTCCTCCACCAAGACCTGCATAAGTAATATGAACCTCTTTTTCTTTAACAATAACGGATTCTATACCTGCCGCAGCAGTAGATGGTTTCAGCTCAAGTTTGGATGTACCTGTTTTTACAAGATAACGAATCATGTTACCTATAGATCTCGTTTTAATAATGAGTGGAGAATGTGAGTAATGGAACTTTGACCATGCTGCACCGCCATAACAGTTGCAATGCTCAATGATTTCGGCATATTCATTATTCTTGTCGCATATTGCATATATGCCCCTGTATGGAGTCGTGTAAGGGTCATTCAATTCAATATCTTTCATCTGAGTGCCTAATTGATAGTAAATACTTTAAAGGTTTTGTTTTCCTTCAACATACAATACCTTCATCTTTAAGGCTGACATAGCGTCCATCCCCTATAATAACATGGTCAAGAACATCTATACCCAATATTTTTCCGCTTTCTATAAGTTTTTCAGTGACTGCTATATCTTCCCTGCTGGGCGTCGGATCACCTGATGGATGATTATGAGATATAATAACTGATGCAGATGATTCCATGAGTGCAGATTTGAATACCTCCCTGGGATGCACGATGCTGGAGTTGAGGCTGCCAATAGAAATAACTTCTTCCTTGATAACCTGATTTTTTGTGTCAAGGTACAGCACCACAAATTTCTCACGCTTTTGCTCTCGCATTGTCGGATACAGCATTGAATATACATCTGCAGGTGAACGAATTTTTCGCTTAGGCTCGTCCACATGCCTTTCAAGCTTACGCGCAAGCTCAAACACTGCAGCTATCTGTGCTGCTTTAATGGGTCCTATACCATGTATCTGCATAAGCTGGGGTATCTGTGCCTGACTGAGTTGCTTGATATTGTACTCTGAGAATATTCTGTGGCACATATTCACAACATTTTCCTTTTGGGTTCCTGTTCTAAGGATCACCGCTAAAAGTTCAGCAGTGGAAAGAGCCTCAGCACCGTATTTCAACAGACGCTCAGTGGGCCTGTTATCCGCAGGAATATCATGCATTCTTAACCTGTAATCACTCATGACATCTCAAATTACTTAAAACAATATAAACCATTCTATATTATTTAAATAATAGTATTTTGAATATAATTTTATTTAAATGTAATAGAATCTACAAACTATTAACAATTATAGTTTTATTTCAAAGGTTTATTTATATCATTAGTTTGCATTTAAGTGGATATGAAAGCCATCAGCGTGATAGGGTATAAAAATACAGGTAAGACAACATTGATAACACAACTTATTAAAAAACTATCAGAGAGAGGGAGAGTTGGAACTGTTAAGCAGATGTGCGATCATCGGTTCAATCCTCCAAATACAGACACTGGCAAACACTTTGATGCCGGAGCTGCTGCTGTTGCAGCAATTACTGACACGGAACTTGTCCTTGTAAGACGAAAACCTTCACTAAGAGAGGCACTTGATGCTCTTGCAGACAGCGGAATGGATTTTGCTATCGTTGAAGGCGCTAAGAAAAGCAATATTCCAAAGATAGCATTAGGAGAAATCGACAACATAGATGAAATCCAAAACATAGTCATAAAGCTCCCTGCAAGAGGAGAGTGGAATATAGAGGAGTTAGCTGAGCTTGTTATGAAACAGGAAGATTGGGTGACCCTGGGTCTTCTTCTCAAAAAGATAAGGGAGAAACCAGAAATAAAACAAGCTGGAGGTATTGGTACTTTTACCGGCATAGTGAGGCAATTCTCAGGAGGAAGCGAAACAAAGGCACTATATTTTGAAAAATATGAAGATGTTGCTGAAGAAGCAATGAAAAAAATATGCAACAAGCTTATGCAAAGAAATGGAGTATTGGATATAAGAATGCATCATCGTAGTGGCACTCTCTGGCCTGGAGAAGATATAGTCTATATTGTTGTTGCCGCTGCTCACAGGCAGGAACTGTTTAAAACCCTCACCGATGCTTTGGAAATGCTGAAGGCAGAAGTACCTGTATGGAAGAAAGAAATAACAGTTCAAGGTGATTTTTGGGTACATGATATTGAAAAATAATATAAAATAGTGCTTATGACCAGTTCATCTATTCTTCAGTCCCATTTTTTTGTCAATTTCTTCAGCCATCGCTTCCAGTTCATCGAAAATACGCTCTGAATCCTTCCTCATTTCCTGAACTGCAGCTTTAAGACTTCCACCGCGCAAATAGAGTAACCTTTTTTTCCTATAGATTATTCCTGAATCTATGAGATTGCGTAGGTGATGGTTCACACGTGACAACCTTACATCAAGGTTATCGGCTATTGATTCAGAAGTTACTCTGTCATCTTCCGCCAGCATACTTAACATATTCATAATTATCCTCGTGGCCATGTTCTCAGTATCCCTGCCTGAAGAAAGCCCAAAGCTGTCACACAGCCACCTGATATCACTTTCAAGATTCTTGTCCTTGGGTTTTTCAAGGCTAATCAGAATTATGTGCTGTGCCTGCTGGTTCATGATATTGTGTATCTAATATTTCCATATATAAATGTTGCTATATTTAGTATATATCATTTCGACAAAATGTATATGGTTAAAACAAAATACAAAACATTTATATATAAGATTGCCGATATACTTGTTTGTAAGCTGGCTGAAAAAGCCGTATAGTTTCATTTGGAGGATATCAGCAATGATAATTAAACCAATTGGAGAGAGAGTACTAATAAAAGTGATCAAACAGGCAGAAAAAACCGACAGTGGCATATATCTGCCAGATTCAGCAAAAGAAGAAAAGAAAGAAGGTTATATTGTCGCTGTAGGTACTTTTGAGGATGGAAAAGAATTGCCTGTGAAGAAAGGAGACCATGTAATATATGGTGGTTACAAAAGTGACGAATTGGACATAGATGGAGAATTACATGTATTCGTCGACTTTAAAGATCTGCTTGCAGTAATCGAAAAATAAAAAAATATGTATTTTGGATTGATGGAGTAACAGATATTGTAGATTATAAAATGAGGTGTAAAAATGACTACAAAACAAATCACATTTCATGAGAACGCACGCAGGTCACTGTTAAATGGTGTTGACAAAGTAGCAAATACCGTAAAGATAACATTAGGTCCAAAAGGACGTAACGTCGTACTTGATAAAATTACGAACCCTGTAGTAACCAATGACGGTGTTACGATTGCAAAAGAAATCGAACTTAAAGATAAGTTTGAAAATATTGGTGCAAAGCTGGTGAAAGAAGTAGCATCCAAAACTCAGGACACAACTGGTGACGGTACAACTACTGCAACTTTGCTTGCTCAATCTCTTATTACTGAAGGTTTAAGAAATATCACTGCTGGTGCCAACCCCATTGAAGTTAAAAAGGGTATCGAAAAAGCTACTGAGATGGTAGTAAAGCACATAAAGGAACAAAGCCAGGATGTAAAAGACAAGGAAAAAATTGTCCAAGTTGCCACAATATCCGCCAACAATGATGAAGAGATTGGTACTCTTATTGCAGGTGCAATGGAAAAGGTAGGATACAATGGTGTAATCACCGTAGAGGATTCCAAAACCATGGAGACAAGCCTTGAAGTAGTGGAAGGTATGCAGTTTGAACGTGGTTTTGTGTCTCCATATATGGCTACTGACCATGAAAAAATGACATGTGAGTTTGAAGAGCCATATATACTCATCACTGACAGAACCATAAGCACAATGAATCAGGTAATCCCTGTGTTGGAAAAAGTTGCTAAAGAAGGCAGACCTTTACTTATAATTGCAAAAGATGTTGAAGGAGATGCACAGGCGGGTATCATCCTCAACATCATACGTGGTGCCTTGAAAGTATGTGCAGTCAAAGCTCCTGGCTTTGGCGATGATCAGAAGGAGATGCTTGAAGATATAGCTGTGCTTACTGGTGGTACAGTCATTAGTGAAGATAAAGGAATGAAACTTGAAGACTTTACCGATGTGATGTTAGGAAATGCCAGAAAGATTACAGTAGACAAGAACAAGACTACGATTGTAGAAGGCAAAGGTAACAAAGCTTCAATCGAACAAAGAATGAAACTCATAGAATCACAGATTAAGCTCACCGATTCAGAGTACAAGAAGAAGGAACTCAAGAAACGTCTGGCAAAGCTTGGAGGCGGTGTTGCTGTAATAAAGGTAGGTGCTGCCACTGAGACTGAACTAAAGGAAAAGAAGATGAGAATAGATGATGCACTGAACGCTACTAAGGCTGCCGTTGAAGAGGGCGTGGTTGCAGGTGGCGGAGTTACATTATTCCGTGCAACATCTGTATTAGATAACCTGAAACTCAGCGCAGATCAACAGATTGGTGCTATGATAGTAAAGAGGGCTCTGGAAGAGCCAATGCGTCAGATAGCCATCAATGCCGGTAAAGAAGGTGCAGAGGTAGTAGCCCGTGTGCGGGCAGAAACCAATCCAAACTTTGGATATAATGCCAAAACCGATGTATTTGAAGATCTCTATGAAGCAGGTGTCATCGACCCCACAAAAGTGGTACGCAGTGGATTACAGAACGCTGCTTCCATTGCAGGTATGGTGCTGACAACAGAAGTGTTGATAGCAGATTTCGATGAAGAAAAAGATGAAAGAACAGCAGCGATCATAATCTGATCGCTTTTCTTTATAAATCGGCGTATATAAAAACATAATAAAATGAATAAAGAGGTGATCTATATGAGGTTTGGACTGACTAGATGGACTCCAACAAGCACTCTTAGATGGGATCCCTTTGAAGAGATGAGACAAATGCAACAGCATCTGAATAATTTGTTCAAGGATATGAATATAGGAGAGCGCTGGACTGAATTAGACACCTTGGCCCCACTTGTTGATGTAAAAGACGAGGGGGATAAAATAGTAGTAACAGCTGATCTACCTGGTGTTGACAAGCAAAATGTCAATATAGACGTCCAGGACAATCTCTTAAGTATCTCTGCAAAGTCTGGTACAGAAACTGAAAAAGAAGAAGGAGGGTATATGCATAGGGAGCGCACATATAAAATGTTCTCTAGGACCCTTACTCTTCCTGAAGCAGTTACTTCAGACGGAGCAAAAGCAAAACTGGAGAACGGAGTGCTTACTGTAGAACTTCCGAAGATGCAGATAGAAGAGAAAAAGAAGATCCTTATAGAGTAATTAGAAAGAGTTTAATTATTTCATTCTACTGGCTTTGGGGCATGACCAATGTCTTTGGTCATGCCCAACTCTTTATTTTATGTGCTGGTTTATTGTGGAAGGGTTTATTGTGGAAGCGGCTTCATAACAGAGGATATAAACGTATAGAGATAATTTATCATTAGAATTAAATCAGTGAAGGAGATATTATGGATTTAAATCGTTTTACTCAGAAAGCCCAGGAAGCTATCCAGCACTCAACCACAATTGCTGCCAGATACCACAACCAGCAGATAGATTGTGAACATCTGCTTCTTGCAATGCTAGAACAAAGAGGAGGATTAGTACCTACAATTTTGCAGAAGCTTGATGTAGATCCTGGAAAAGTCATGGAAAAAGTTGAAAATAAGATTGCAAGCCTGCCACAGGTATCAGGTCCTGGGGGAGAACAGGTTTACATGACTCAGACACTTAAGAGAGTGCTGGATGCCGCTAACAAAATAGCGGAAAAAATGCAGGACGAATATATCAGCGTGGAACATCTGCTCATTGCTATTACAGATGAAAAAGATTCTGTATCAAGTAAGATATTGGCAGGCGAAGGTGTAACAAAAGATCGTATTCTTGATGCAATTAAGCAAATAAGAGGAGGTAGGCGCATCACCTCAGAAAACCCAGAAGATACAATGGAGCCACTTAAAAAATATGGAATAGATTTCACTGAACTTGCAGCGCAGGGTAAGCTTGATCCTGTCATCGGCAGGGAACAGGAGATAAGACGCACCATAGAGATCCTGTCACGGCGCAGGAAGAACAATCCAGTTCTTATCGGGGAGGCAGGTGTAGGTAAAACAGCTATAGTAGAAGCACTTGCACAACGTATTGCAAAGAAAGATGTACCAGATGCAATGAAAGATAAGCGGATAGTTGCATTGGACATGGGAGCACTCATTGCAGGTGCAAAATTCAGAGGAGAGTTTGAAGAAAGACTGAAAGCTGTGCTCAAGGAAGTTGTTGAATCCGAAGGGCAGATTATTCTGTTTATAGATGAACTGCATACTATTGTAGGGGCTGGAGCTACAGAAGGTGCTATGGATGCAGGAAATTTGCTTAAACCCATGCTTGCACGTGGTGAGCTGCATTGTATAGGTGCCACTACTGTCAATGAATATCGTAAATATATTGAAAAGGATGCAGCACTTGAACGTCGTTTCTTGCCGGTTTTTGTAGAAGAACCAACGGTAGAGGATACTATTTCGATTTTGCGTGGTCTTAAAGAGAAATATGAAGTACATCATGGTGTGCGTATTAAGGATTCTGCATTGGTTGCAGCTGCCATAATGAGCCACAGATATATAGCTGACAGGTTCCTGCCTGATAAAGCCATTGATCTTGTTGACGAAGCTGCTGCAAAGAAAAGAACTGCTATTGATAGCAAACCTGCAGAACTTGATGAAGCTGACCGTAAGATAATGCAGCTTGAAATCGAAAGAGAAGCCCTCAAGAAAGAGAAGGATGAAGCATCAAAAGAAAGACTGGAAGCTTTGGAAAAGGAACTTGCAGATATCCGGGCTGAATCAGATGCCATGAGAGCAAAGTGGAATCAGGAAAAAGAAATTATAGCCAAACTTAATTCCATTAAGCAGCAAATTGAAGAAATCAAGATACAACTGGAGCTTGCCGAAAATGATAACAATCTGGAATTGGCTTCCAAGCTTAAATATGGTAACCTTATTCCTCTCCAGCATCAGTACGCCCAGGAAGAAGAGAAACTTAAGCAAATGCAGGGAGAAATGCTTCTAAGTGAGGAAGTAGGTGAAGAAGACATTGCTGAAGTAGTTTCTGAGTGGACAAAGATCCCTGTTACAAAGCTTCTGGAAGGCCAGCGCGAAAAACTTATGCGTATCGAAGAAAACTTGCACCGTCGTATAGTAGGTCAAGAAGAAGCTGTAAAAGCGGTAGCTGATGCTGTGATACGAGCTTATGCTGGTATCAAAGACCCAAGAAGACCCATTGGAAGTTTTATATTCCTAGGTCCAACTGGAGTAGGGAAGACCGAATTGGCAAAAGCTCTTGCAGCTGAGTTGTTCGATGACGAAAAAAACATGATCCGCATAGATATGTCCGAATATATGGAAAAACATACAGTTGCTCGTATGATCGGTGCACCTCCAGGTTATATCGGCCATGACGAAGGTGGGCAACTGACAGAGGCTGTGAGAAGGAGACCCTATGCAGTGGTGCTTTTTGATGAGATTGAAAAAGCCCATCCTGATGTATTCAATGTCATGTTGCAAATATTGGATGACGGAAGACTTACAGATTCAAAGGGTAGGACAGTGGATTTCAAGAACACCATCATTATTATGACCTCCAATATCTTTGCTGGAGACTTGACAAAGCTGCTGAGTGTTCCTGACGGAACATACAGGCCGGAACAGGGCATACCTGAAGTGTTACATAAGGGAGGTTATGAATATGCTCAGTTGCAAGCAAGAGCTCTCAGCGAGCTTGGAAAGTATTTCAGACCTGAGTTTCTCAATCGTATTGATGAAATTGCCATTTTCCATGCCCTAAGACCACATGAACTTGCAAAGATAGTAGACCTTAAGGTTGCAGATCTTGTGGAGAGGCTGCATGACAAGAGAATACACCTGGAGATCACAGATGAAGCAAAACAATATCTGGGCAGAGTAGGCTACAGTGATACATTCGGTGCCAGGCCTCTAAAACGTGTTATTCAGAACGAAGTGGAGACTAAAGTAGCAAAGCTTATAGTTGCAGGCAAGGTTACTGAAGGATCGACTATCGTTGTTGATGTAAGAGATAATCAGATCGTATTGGACATTGTCCAGAAAGTATAAAGCAAGTATAAACTTGCTGAACAAACCTATTTTACCAATATGGTCAAAATTATCCTATTTATTTTTTATTTAAGTTGCTTTGAAATTCCAGAAAATAAATATACCCCTTTGTACAATATTCGCACATCCGAACAAAACCTATAAAATATAGAGGAGATTATTTGATGAACATCGAAGAGATCCACAAATTAGGAGCAGAACTTATAGATATACTCTCTCTGGAAACATCACCTGTCGCAGTACATCTTGTTAAAGCGGGTGAAAAGCTGCCTGAGAATATACTCAGAATTGCCGAAAATACTAGGCATTGTCAGATGGTTGATAATGTCAGAAGGAATGGCTATCAATTCTATACTTTGCTTGAAGACCATATGTGTAAAGGTGGAGCAGCAGTAATGGGACTTACAGAAATGGGAGAAAAACTAAAAACTGGAGAAGTATACTATCATCTGAATCATTTTGAATCTCTGGATGCTGCAAAAAAAACTATGGAAAAAGTACCAAGCATAGCAGCACATTCAATAAAAGCTGTCGTATATTCACCTCTTGAGAAAACTACATTTAAACCAGACATTATTTTAATAATAACAAATCCCAAAAAAGTAATGGAACTATCTCAGGCATTAGTACACAAAAAAGGAGGACGCATAAATGCAAGTTTTGCAGGCAAGCAGAGTGTTTGTGCAGACGGTGTAGCTTATCCATACCTTTCAGGTGAAGCTGGCGTGACAGTGGGATGCAGCGGTAGCCGCAAGTACACTGAAATAAAGGACGATGAGATGATAATAAGTATACCTGTAGACATGCTACCAGAGCTTGTGGCATCTGCAAAAACGATGTTCAGCAATTGAAATATAATCCTGAAGATTTTTCATTTGAGTGATTGTGGGACCTTAGTGCCTATGTCAAGTTTGTCACTCAACTATAATCCTTTCTTTTACTAAAATGAACTTTCCTGATTAGTTACATTATATCTTATGAGAAGAATGTTTTTCTGTAACTATTCCACTAAAAAAATCAAGATAGCTTCTTGTAGGTAGCATTTTTTTTATTCGTCCTATGAATGCATGGAATGAAAGAGAACCAGAGAAGTCAATGAATCTGTTTTACAGGACATTACTTTCAATGGAAAAACATATATCATGATTTAAGAATAATAGTTATGTGTCTGTTTTTTATTAAAGAATTGTCAAGCATGATAGCTTAAGAACAACAACTATTGATTGAAATTTAAGTCACATAAAATGGGGGATTAGTATGAAACGGAGTATACTGATTTTGGGAGCAGGCTATTCTGGCTCGGTAGTAGCCAACATACTTGCCAGAGAGTTTAGGAAAAAGATAGCAAAAGAGGAATTGGAGATTACTATTCTTGACAAAAATGATATAACTATAAATCAAGGTGGTTTTACTTTTATTCCTTTTGGACTCTATACGCCTGAGGAGATCACAATACCTAGAAAGAAAGTTATAAGTCCCAGAGTTAAAACCTTTTTCGGAAAAGATGGTGAAGTAACATTTATAGACCTTAAGAATAAGGAGGTCATGGTCAGAAGCGATAAAAAATATAGCTATGATTATCTTGTTATTGCAATGGGATGTACAGCTGATATAAATGCAATACCTGGACTTGCGGATGATCTGAACACTTTCTATACATCAATTGAAGATGCATTCAAAGTGCGAGATCTTGTAAAAAATATAAATAGTGGAAAAGTTGTAGTATGTGTCGCCTCAATGCCCGTTCCATGTCCAGGTGCACCTGTAAAATTCACTTTTATGCTGGAAAGTTATCTGCGTCATATAAAGAAGAACAGAGATGACGTACATTTAACCCTTGTTTGGCCCATGGAGCCTATTGGGCCACCTGAGTTTAACAAGCTTGTCACAGAAGAGTTTAAACAAAAGAATGTAGAGATAATTAGGAATTTTCCACTGTCTATTGTTGACACTAGTAAAAAGGAAATAGCATCAAAGAATGGAGATAAGATAAACTATGACCTTTTGATCACAGTTCCACCACACAAAGCTCCACAAGTGTTGATAGATTCAGGTCTTGCAGATGAAAAGGGCTGGATATCTGCAGATAAAGCCACACTACATTACAGAGGACCTGCAGGTAGCTATGACAATGTATATGTACTCGGAGACCTTGGTCCTGCTGATATCCTTAAAACAGGGATTGGTGCACACTATCAAGCCATCGCAGTGAGCCAGAATCTCAGCAATGATATTTATGGAAATAAAATAAAGACCCTATATATGGGGGAAACTGGATGTCCTATTGTGACTGAACTGGAATCTCCATTCACTAAAGGAAAAGGATACATTGCAACTTGGAAATATGGAATGCTTCCATCTCCCTTCACAACTACAAATATGGGATGGTTCCTTTACCGCATGTATTATTACATCCACTGGGACATCAGCGTAAAGGGGATGTTCTAAGGAGGGAGGATTATGAGAGGCGAAAACAACATAGACAATATATCAGGAATCGAGATTACACCCACAGATGTTGAAGCTGTGTTAGACCTTATACGAACTGCGGGAATACTACAGAACTATATTAACGATGAAACTGCCCATGGTATTGCACGGCTTTTGTCAGCTGTATTGAAGATAACCAATACGATAATTAGCACTGATTTTGTTGACGTGGTGGAAAGAGGGTTCCAGGACCCAGAACTTGACAAAGCGCTCATCAACCCTCCAAAAATTGGAATCGGAAGTTTGCTGAAGCAGACACAGGATGAAGACTTCCAGAAAGGTATGGGTCTCATGATAGAACTGATTAAAGCATTGGGACGAGCAACAGAAGATATTTGAAAATATTAGCTCTTTTCAAGAGCAAAATATATTATCTTATAATGAATTTCCAACAACACTTGTTAATACTATTCTTTTTTCCTAAAAATGACATAATAATTTTTAGAAAAGAGATGGTTAAATTTCCCTTTTTCTTGCTTTTTGCATTGGTCCTTCGTGTATTATCTCAAGGGCTTCAACAATTTTTTCCAGGTTTGCATATGGTATTCCAGCCATCATTTCTTCATTTTTAATATCCGTAGACTTGCGACATCCGAAACATCCAAGGCTCATGTTCATTCTACCTGTTTGCAAAGGAATGAGAGTAGAATCCACACATGTTGCCTGGAAAGCTGCTGTACTGAATGTTTGTCTTCCACCTTCAAAAAAGGTCGCTGCCGGAATAAGCCAGTAGAGAGTTTCGGGAAGGTCCACAAGGATTACTATATCAGGTTCGAATTCAAACTCTTTCAACGGACCAACAACTGTAGCAACTATACTTCCATTTTCCAATTCAGAACGTTGGGATATCATATTTGCAGCTGCTTCGGCACATCCAAACATTCCAAGGTTCGCATGGAATTCACCTGATTTTACTTTAGTAGGGATTGGAACCAAACCCAAACTTGATGCGCCCACTACACAAGCATGCTTTTCAGCTGGGATAATAAACGATTCACCTTTTCTTGCTCTCATTATGGACTGGCAGTGCCTTATAGTGTTTTCTGGCTCTGAAAAGCAACGAGGAATATTTTGTCCTTTCCAAACCAATTTAACAGCTACAGGTTCATATTTCAGGCCCAGGATCTTTACAAGCTTATCAGATATATCAGAATTCTTCATACTATAAGAATCCTTGAAGATACTATTTAAATTTAACAGTGGTTGGATGTGTAGAAATGTTATGTTTAATATAAGTATCTTGACATACTGTAAGGTTATGCATTAAGAGCTTCACTCCTTTGGTTTTGCAGCATCGTTCCAGCAATTTCATAGCTTGCTTTATGTCTTGTACAGGTTTACCAGATATTGTAAAAACAGTGATAACAAAATTTTTTGTATCGATAGAAATACTCACTTTCAGGAATAATCTACATTTCTTTTCCGTCCTAATAGAGTAATAGTAGCTACAATGACCACTGTAACCCCCTTTGAATCAATTAAGTGAGATCCTTTTTTACTATATGAGTGAAAGTCACAATAAAAAAAGCAGACTTTAAATTTAGAGTGGGAAATATCAAACGTGGGGTTCCTATTAAAAAATTGCTGTGTTATGGGAATCACAGCTATGATAAGAGCACTTCCTGAGCTCTTTTAAATATCAGATCTGCAATGAGCTCATCACTTCCAAGAGGCTTTCCGTAGAGAATTTTTACCTCTCTTCCATTCATTTTTATGCTGCCTTTGTTGGTCTGGGGATCCAGTTTCAATATTTCTGGAATGTCTTTGGTGATATGTACACCAGATGCAAGAAATACAGGCACTGCGACAATTGTACTTACACCTGTATCCTGAAATGAAAGTAATGCTTCTTCCACTGAAGGAGAACTCATTTCCATAAATCCGGCTTTTACAACATATTCAGGGTGCTTTTTTGCAATAATGTCTGCAATTTCCGTAACTACCTGATTGTTATAGGGCAATCTGCTTCCATGTCCTATAGCAAGAATACCAATCTTTTCGTTCATATATGAATCACCTTTTTGAAAAATTGTAGCAATAATCCTATTAAAAGTGTTACTACTCGCATCTTCTAAGTTTTAATCAAATATAGTTCTTTTGCATTTCTACTACAAAACAGAAAATTGAAAAATTTAAACTATAATATCCTGTATTCAGCACTGTAGATATACATATTAGGCTCTCTCACGAAACCTACCAGGGTAAGATCCGCATCCTGTGCGAGTAACACCGCCTCCTGCACAGTGGCTCCTTTACTTGCCATTAGAGGAAATCCTGAATATATGGCTTTGGATACCATAGTACCTGCAAGCCTGCCTGTAGTAACAAGTGCACACCTGGAAATATCTATGCCTTCAAGCAATGCTTTACCAACTGCCTTATCTACTGAACAGGAACGTCCTATGTCTTCACAAAAAACAAGGATATTGCCTGATGTATCACATACCAGCGAAGAGTGAGCACCACCGGTCTTTTTCCATGCATTGCCCCATTCTTTCAGTTTCTCTACTGCATTGAATATGACCTGATGAGGAAAAAAAACATCTCTGGGTAAGAAAGGGTGACTTTTGGGAATAAAAAGGGTTGTTCCGCATCTTTCCACTCTCCCCAAATTAAAAAGCTCAGATGTATCCATATCGATTTTGCAGTTGATCTTTTTATTACTAATATCAATAGAAATTATATGCCGCACATCATCTCTGCCAATGAAACCTTCACATACCATAAATCCAACTGCAAGCTCCTCAAGTTCCCTAGGACTTGCATAAAAAGTTGTGAGGTGGACATCATTAATGAAAAGGTCAAATACCTCTTCAATTATAACATCTGCTTCTATCCTTTTTCTTCTTCCTCTGGATATTTCTGTGCACACAATGGTAGTGTAGAGAGAAGAAGGGACAAAGCTTTCATCCCTTCCTGATTCATTTTTTATAGAAGAAATATCTACATGCTGATTTTCTTTCATGCTTCCTTAAGTTTCTTCACTCTGTCGAAAAGCTGCCTCATCGTGTCTTCATTGCTTTTAGTGTAAGGGAACGGAGACTCAGTGAACGGCTGGAAGTATACTGGAACATCATCCAGTCTATAGAAAGTACCATCACATTCCATAGCATCGATGACACCTGGCAGAACTACTTCAGAAACCGTAGTTGTAGGGCAGGGAGCAATATCAATACAAATTGTAGGAATTTGTGCAAGGTACTCTGCTGCATCGGCAGGTATGTGACAAACAAGGTCAGCACTTAGCACCAATGCGGCGTCAGTATCTTTTTCCCTCAACAAGTCAACACATGTGTACTCACCAGGATTATATCTTGGATAACCTCTTGAGAAATCAAGACCAAAAGGATATCCATACAGGTAAGATGCAAGCTGATTGAAACCTGCTACATTACAGTGTCCTCGCAGTGCACCGATAGTACATTTAGTGTAGTTGTTCATCTCCTTGACCAAATTCAAAGCCATTTCGATATTTCTATGCTTCCCATATGAAGAAGAAACTCCAAGACCCACATAAATAGACACGAAATTAGACTTTTTCATTAAGGTGACAACCTGCTCCATGACATCAATTGGGATTCCAGTAATCTCTTCCACAGATGGATGAGGCTTCTTGCCATTTATAATCGTGAACAATGCACTGAGCAATTCATAGTCTGTGTTAGGATTAAGCTGTATATGAAGGTCAGATGCAGCTGTTGTTGGAGTCTTTCTTGGGTCCACTGTAATTACAGTACGGTCAAACCTTCCCCTTTTGGTCCAATATCCCCTTGGAAACACACCATACCTTGACATGTGTCTGGGCATAGATTCCAGAGGATTAGTTCCCCAGTAGATAATAACATCTGCTCTGTTCTTAGACTGACCCGCAGTACATCCAGATCTTCCTGCCTCCTGAATACCCATCGCTGTGGGTCCGTGGCAAATGGTAGCGTTAGAATCTACTGCGCCTCCAAGATACTCTCCCATGTGAAGACCCACTTCCTGTGCTTCAATGGAAGTCTCACTTCCCATGAAGAAGAATGGCCTTCTGGAATTAGCCAGAATCTGTGCAGCCCTGTCCAGAGCCTCATCCCAGGTGGCAGGCCTTAACTTACCGTTTTCTCTTACCATGGGTTCCCTTATTCTGTGTTTACTTACTATTTCCTGGAATTTGGCATTACCCATCTTACAGGCATTCTGGACATCGATTGAATCTCCTTTAAGATCCACAATGACATCATCACATGATGCACCACATACCGGGCATATAATGTTCTTTGCAACCATCTTATTCGCCTCCCATGTACACTTTGCGAACAACATCTTCAGCACTTAGCACCTCGTCTTCAGAAGGTTCGATGGTAACGGGACTTCCTTTGTATAAAGGTGAACCTGTGGAAAATGTGGATGGTTCTACTACCACATTAGCCCATATTGCACGTGGCATGAAAACTTGTCCGCAGCGCATGTCGTTAGTGCATTTGGTGTATACCACAACTGAACGCTGTCCATCCCTTCTTGAAACTTTTACTTTTTCGGGGTATCCCAATGCTGCATAGTCTACTTCATTAAGCCAACAAACTGCACACTCTTTTGTGTATGCATCCGAGTATTTGTCACCGCCTTTGGCAAGCCTTCCTTCTTCTATAGTACTACCAGTATTCAGTAATGCCTCAATGCATACCATTTCAGAGACCCCCGTTAAACTTGCTTGATACGTACATTATACCTTTTACTTTCTGCGGTATTGCATAATCACCCGAGAACTTTTTGAATTCTCCCTGACATTCAATATCACCAAACTTGAGATCTTTCTCGGTGGTCTGGTACTGGAATCCAGGAGTGAACCATGAAATATGACCACAGACAACAATTGTTCCATTTGTCATTTCAGCTCCTACGGTCCTGAAGGCATCTCCTCTTACAACTATAAGACCACCATTTGCACGGATACCACAGAAATTTTCCACGTTGCCGTTAATGATGATCTCACCGCCACTAATGCCACCACCTACCTGGCTCATTGCATTTCCATCAACTATGATTCTGCCTCCTGTCATACCATGCCAACTCCCACGATATGCGCATCCTAAATGATCTTTAGTATTACCTTTGATATGAAGCAGGCCCCCTTTCATTTCCATACCAGCCCAGGAATCGGCATCTCCCTCTACAACAATTTCACCGCCTGCCATCTCAGAACCCACATGCATTCCTGCAGATCCTTTTATGATAATCTTGCCTGCGGTCATCTGCTGTCCTATTCTCTTAACCCTTGGAACTTCACCATCGATAATGATAGTTGTTTCCTGTGGAGAGTTTCCACCATTACCAACTACATCGAAGAAATGAGAAAGAGGCAGCTCCTTAGGACCTTGCCAGACAAAAAGCTCACCAATCTCTTTTGCACTCTTGCCGGCGAAATTATCCGGAGTTATTACCTCTGCTTCCACCATTATATCAAAATTGCCTTTTGGTCTAAGTATAACCTCTGCCATTGAATCACCTCAAAGGATTCACGGTAATAGGAGTTGGATTTGCAAGGTACCTTTCGGGAGTTGGATAATTTGAGAAACCTAAAGTGTAGTACCTGAACCACTCCTTCACATCTTCAAGCATTTGTTTTTCATCTGCATCTGGGACCTTAATATTAGAATAATAGGTCCTTTTCTCTGGT
The DNA here is from genome assembly GCA_014361205.1 of Methanomethylovorans sp. Lineage (GTDB taxonomy): Archaea > Halobacteriota > Methanosarcinia > Methanosarcinales > Methanosarcinaceae > Methanomethylovorans. The sequence goes on from JACIVZ010000011.1 coordinate 27,018, forward strand.
ATGGCAACAATTTCACCTTGTCTAGCAACAATTTCTCCGTCCTTGATTGTGTATTCAGAATTCTGTAAGTTTCTTATCAAGTTCTCGTACTCGTTCACATCAAGTTTTGTCGGATCAATGTTGTAAATGGAAACATCGCCGTCAGCGCCCACACCAAGATTTCCTTTCCTGTAAGCCATACCAATTGTCCTTGCAGGATTGGCACGAGTAAGAATAGCAATGTCATAAAGAGACATCTCTCTTTCCTCGCCACCCATTCCACTTCTGTCCTGAGCCCATTTATGGCACTCATTCATTGTATCCTGCCTATACTTGAGAGACATAAGCCATGCCATGATTAGAGGATACTTTGTGAACGGACCACCGTTGGGACTGTCAGTTGTCATGATAGACTTCCAGGGATCTTTTACGTATAAAATTACTTCCAGACCCATTGCCCACTGTACACTGTGCACAGGATTACTCTTGAGATATCTGAAAGGAAGAACTCCTGAACCACATTCACATTCCACATCGGTGTTAGACCATTTATTACCTGTCAGTACATAAAGATCGTGGATTGCGGGACCATCGCCTGTCATCACAGTTGCATCACCGAATGGCACACAACCGCTATCCATTACAACATGGTCCTTACTGTTTACATAGTCTGTTATACCTTTAACTCCTGACTCGAAATCTCTCCATGAAGTTCCGCCAAATGCATTGAACTGGCAATGTGTCAGATAAACAGACTCATGCCTTTTTGGATTCATCTTTGTTTCTGCCCACTCTACATCCACATTTGGCTTACCTTTTATGTTACTTGGTATCTTAAGAGAGTCACGTGTGATTTCCCAGCAACCTGGATGACCAAGATTATTGGCGTGAAGATGCAATGGCATTGGAAAACCAAGGTGTTCATTAATCTCTGCTAAGTTCTTGATTATATCTGCTGGTGTGACCTCAAAATGGATGTTTGCTTGATCCAATGAGTGGACATTTTCTCCCCATCCCCAGTTCTCTACACCTGCAGGATTCACACATTTTATACCATATGTCTTATGTGTTTTCATCATCCATGCTACATAAGCTGCTGCCTTTTCAAAGTCACCTTCTTTCATATATCTCATAAGGAACCAGTTGTTTCCTAAAACAAGGTAGCCACCCATGTCCACCATGGGTGTAGCACGCATTTCCTCGTGAGTGTGACGGGCCTCCAGTGGCGGTACAGCTGCTTCGAACACTGTTGTATATCCCATCTTTGAATATTCATATCCTCCAAGATATACAGTAGGAACTGTATAACCTGAACCTGAATGAGTAATAGGAGTTTTCTTAATATAGCATTTATAGTGATCTTCCGGTCTCATGAGACGGCCACTGTTCACTTTTGCACCTGCTACATGTGAGTGGGAATCCACACCACCTGCCATGACTGTCATTCCAGTGGCATCTATGACCTTTGCATTATCCATCTCTGATGCAGAAAGTTCCTTTACAACCTTCCCATTTCTTATAAAAATATCCATCCGCTCCCCTTTGATCTCATTTAGGGGGTCAAACACATAACCATTCTTTATTGCAATCGTTCCTGCCATATCTAACACTCCCTTCTTTCAAGCCAGATGGCATTCACCGGACAGATCATCACACATGCACCATCTGAACCACATACATCTTGATTAACAACCTTGACGCTACCATTTCTTACCTCAAGAATCTTTTTGCTCTCCACTTCATTGAGATAACCTGCTGCAAGGTTCTTGTCAGCCTGTGCATTCACTGGGCACATTATGACACAGTTACCACATCCCAGACAAGCCTCTTCATCAGTCATAAGTATAGATGTAAGAGTAGGTCTTGGAGCTTTAACATTAAGCAATTTTTTCTCGAGAATAGTTTTCTTATCCACATCCGGAATAATCTGGGTTTTATTCACAGTAATAGCATTTACAGGGCAGGCCATTTCACAGGCTCCACAGTAGATACATGCATCTGGACGCTGGGCCACCTTATCCACTCTTTCTCCAGCTTCCCACTCTGGATTAAATAGTGCATTGCAGGGACATGTGTCAACACAGGAACGACATGCTGTACATGTAGCCTCATCTCGTACCCAGGTACCAGCAAAGGGCTTTTGTACAGTAATTGCATTCACAGGACACACCGAAGCACACCACCCGCAGTGAACACAGCATGTGTTATTGATCTTGGTTTCACCTTCGATCTTAGTACTGCCATCAGATGCCAACCACTGCCTTACTTCAATACATCCCTGAGGACATATCTGCTCACATAATCCACAGTGAACACAATTCTCATTTACAGTTGTGTCTTGTAGGGCAAAACTAATGTATGTACTGTCATTTATGCATTTTCCGTCCTGCCTCATCTCTAATGCGCCTGTGGGACAGGTCTTGGCACATATGCCACACATAATACATCCTGATGGATCGTTTTCCAGGTAATCCTTGTCGATAAGGCCTCTGGAAACTGCTCCCACGGAACCGATGGTAATAATTCCTTTCGGACACGCCATGACGCAAGTTCCACAACCTATGCACTTCTCTGGGAGATACATGAGTTGCTTGTCTTCCTTTGTTCCAAACACTACTTCTTTCATCTGATCTACTCCGTAATCCTGCCTATAATATGCATTGTTAATTGTAAATTCAATGCAATAAGAATCCTTCCTCTTGAGGCATCCCTCAAACTTTACTGCTCTTAAACTGATAAGCCATTATTTTACGTGTTTCAAGGCTATTGTGTTAACATCGCCGAAATATCTGGCTCCCAGTACATAATGCATCTGTCCGAGTAGACATATTGTGCCTTTGATGCCAAAGGTAGTGTAATAAATAAGATTGCTTCAGTTTAATATATTTCATTTCATATATTATACTACCAGAGGTTTCTATTATAGTTACATGTATCTGTTATAAAATTAACGTTCTACAGTTACAGGCGGCCACAACTAATTTGTTCAAATGTTACAAAATCTATTTTATGCCTACATTTTAAATATGATGGTGTGCACTACCCCTCGATAGATAAACACAAAAAAAGACTATAAGAAATATGATTTCTATGAATTATACTGGACACGCATACGCACTTGGGGCAGGTACAATCGTAAATGCTATAGCAACGTGGAAAGGGGCAGCTTTTGCTGTGGATCTTAAAACTTTTGCTGCTGTGGAGTTAAAAAAAGGTGATGGGAAGATATCAGGATTTATAGAAGGCCAGCCTGATGCAGATACAAGGCTTATAGAAAGAACGGTAGAACTTGTACTTGAATATTTTGATGTTAAGATGCATGGTTCAGTTAAAACATGGAGTCAAATACCTCTTGCCAGTGGATTAAAAAGCAGCAGTGCTGCAGCTAACGCGACAGTCCTTGCAACCTTGGATGCGTTAGGTGAAGATATGGATCCTATAGATTCTATAAAAATAGGAGTGAAGGCTTCGTTGGATGTTGGTGTTAGTATCACAGGTGCCTTTGATGATGCTTGTGCTTCTTTTTTTGGTGGAGTTGTTGTTACAGATAACAAGATTAGAGAAATTGAACTCAGGGATGAGAAAATAAGTGATGTACTCATCTTTGCACCTGACAGAAAAACATTCAGTTCAGATACTAATGTAACTCGTTCAAGATTAATAGCTCCTTGGGTAGATATGGCTTATGAGCTGGCTTTGGCCAGAAATTATGAAGAAGCAATGACCCTCAATGGCTTCCTTTATTGCAATGCGCTGGGGTTTAATACTGAACCAATAATGTTAGCTCTTGAGGAGGGGGTAAGGGGTGTTACACTTTCGGGCACAGGACCATCTTACGTAGCTCTTGTGGATTCTTATTCTGAAACTAAACTTAAGAAAAGATGGTCTGAGCTTGAAATAAGCGGAAAACTGATAAGTACAAAGATATATAACGAAGGAGCAAAAAAACTTGCCGGCTGTGATCACATATGAAACCCATAGAAGAAGTACGTTTAGAGATTCAACAGATTGACAGAAAAATAGTTGAACTCATTAAAAAACGTACAGAACTTGCGGAGAAAGTACTTGAATCAAAAAAACAGGCCGGAATGGCAATCAATGACGAAACACAAAATAAGGTAGTCCTTGAGAGGGCAGTGGACAACGCTATTGAATTTAATCTTGATACTGAACCAGTAAAATCTATATTTAAAATTCTGATTGAAATGAGCATAGAACGCCAGCAAGAACTTAGTGGAAAAGGTAAATTTCCATGAGGAAGCATAATGACAGACATAGCAGTTATAATGGGATCCGAATCCGATCGTGCAATAGCAAATCGTGTTACAGGCGTACTGGACGAGAGTGAATACACCTATGATGTTCAAGTGATTTCAGCACACCGCAATCCTGATACCCTTGATGAATATATTGCTAAAAGCAGTGCAAAGGTATTTATTGCAATTGCAGGCCTCTCTGCTGCATTGCCAGGAGTTATCGCTTCTAAAACAAAAAAACCTGTTATAGGAGTACCAGTAAGTGCAAAAATGATGGGACTTGACGCGTTATTATCCATTGCTCAGATGCCACCTGGAGTGCCTGTAGCAAGTGTGGGAATTGACAACGGTGCAAATGCAGCATATCTTGCTATAAGGATACTGGATCTCCATAGCAGTAAATAATTTACTAAGATCTTATGTATCTTAACCTTATATTTGTTTACTTAACCTAAAAATACATTCGTCATCTGAATTGCCTATGGTGTAAAGGACTTCTATATTTATTTCATCGTTTATTCTTTCAGCTAGTCTTGCAAAGACTCCTCGGGTAATATTGCACAATACAGGATTCAATTTTGCTTCCTGTTCTCCCCAGGGACATTTTGTTCCCCTTATATAAAAAGATTCGTTATCTTCGGGGTCAGTTTTAAACTCGAATCTGCCGCCAAGTTGGTTCATTAACAGACAGCAGCTATCACCAAGAGGATCTGCTTTTTTGTTATTAACATCTTCGCGGTCTATCAAAACATCTAACATTGATTCTACTACCATATTTGTCATCTGGTGAATTATCAAATTTTTTTGTTCAGGAGGTATCGACTTAAATAGAGTGGGGATTATTCTTGTAAGCACAGACCTCGCACGATTTTGCATCTCAAGTTTCTCCTTTTCCTGAAGCAGACTACTGTGAAGGTGTTTTATTCGAAGAAGAGATCTTATCCTTGCAGTCAGTTCCACTTTATCTACCGGCTTTATTAGAAAATCATCTGCTCCAGACTCTAAACCTTTTATCCGGTCTTCCTTATTAGAGAGAGCAGTCACCATAACTACCGGCAAGAATTCTGTCTCTTTTGCATCCTTGATAAATTTGCATACTTCATAACCACTAATTTCCGGCATCATCACATCAAGAAGCACAATGTCTGGTTTCTCTTCATTTACCTTAATAAGTGCTTCTTTCCCATTAGATGCAGAAATCGTGATATATTCATTACTCAAATATGCCTCAAGAAGTTCCACGTTCATTGGCTCATCATCTACTATAAGCACTTTAGGTGTTAGTTTATCTGGCATATTGTTAACTCCATCAACTTCACAAAGATTATAGGTTCAGCTTCTTGTATGCATAATCCGATGAGATGATAATCTACGCATAACTTCAAAGAATATAATTGATGTCTTTTAATGAACTGTGGAATATAAATGATCACAACCTGAACTTTTACAGCATTACAATACTTTAACTCATATCTACAAGCTTGACTTTTGAACCTTTTATATGAATTCCTGTAGCGGTGATATCATATAAAATAAAATCCAATGAAATAGCCGTACTGCGCATCTTTGGAATACAAAGGAAACGCTCCATTTTCCCGGTATATGGATTTTCTTTTACAAATAATTTTATAGCTCCATAGGTGGAGTAATCAGCTATCTGATGAGTTAACTGATAGGCAGCATCATCCATTACATAAACAACAGTAATTTGCTTTGCAGATAGCACTCTATTAAGTGTATCGAACTTATCTCTGAATTGCTTAATATCCAGACCGAATGCAAGAACGCCGAGATTATCTACGACTACTACATTTGTATCGTCGGGAATTAACTTTAGAGGATTCTGATTAACCCTCTGTTTTTTATGTCACCATAAACTCAAAGTGGCGTTTATTCATCTTATCTCTACTTTTACTTCATTTCTTTCATTTTTTCCTTGATTTTAGGATAGCTACCGCTA
>JACIVZ010000110.1 GCA_014361205.1 Methanomethylovorans sp.
TCCCATACATTTGGGTTCTTTTGTAATACAAGCTTCTGTTACCATATATCTAAGTCTCCTTATTGTGAGGAAGTTTATCAATATCCTATTATTCTGAAATTCTAACATTCAAACATTTATTATCTTAACATATAATACCAATACTTTTATCCAACGGTCATAAAATTATGCACTGAACAATTAAGGTCATTCAATTAAACACAGATACAAGATTGTATAAGATGGTTTCAGCATAATCATTTACCCTGCCTCTGTTCAAAATGAATGCCTTTTATTCCATTAAATTTAAGCAGTCTCTTGATATAACAGTACAAGTTTGATATCAAAACATGTTGATATGAATGAATATATATGATTTTATTTTCATTATTTATTTATGAAATGCTGTCCGGTTGATAAGGAACTTAAAGAAGAATGGGAACAAAATATAAAACATGAAGTGGATATCGATGAAGATGATATTAAAAGGATGTGCGTTATTTTCAAGGTGCTGAGTAATCCTCTCAGATTGAAGATAGCATACCATCTTTCAAAACAGGATTATTGCGTTGAGGCACTGGTCTGCGCCTTAAATGAAAAGCAAAACCTTGTTTCACATCATTTATCTGTAATGAAACAAAATGGAATTGTTGATTCTTATAAAAGTTCCAGATATACATATTATAGATTAAAACCGGAATTAGGTCCTATTTTGAACAGGAAAATTTTTTATAGTTTGTGATTCTCTGTAACATGAATGTAGTGAATCCAATACCACTCTAAACAATTTCGTATAACAGAACAATTTACTATTTCAAATATCTGGTTAAAGTATCCTCTCAAAAAAGTGTGTTCTGGAATGAACACTTATCAGACAGCTTCTGTCCAGTTACAATACCTGCATTTATAGTCGAAGTAATTGGCAGCACAGAATTTGCATACCCTGGCAGGAGAGTGTGGTTCTTTCTTGTGCAGGGCTATAATATTCGTCATCATAGTTGCAGTTACGGGTTCACTGGTCAGCAGGCATGGGAAGTCGGCAAGCCTCATAAGAGCGGAGAACCTTACTGTAATAGCACACGCTGGATACGTGTACCACTGTGGATTATTGAGTACAGTGTTCTTCTCAATGGGACTCAGGTCGATGGGTATACCCTGTACCACACAACCAGCACCTCTGGGCTTATGGTCTATGATCCTTTCACCTTTTTCTATCAAATCGATGAAATCCACATTATGCAATTCCGCTGCAGCACCTCTTTTGGGATTTGTGAGTACAAGATTGTGGAATCTCTTCACCAGAAGGTCCAATACCATCATGGTGGTAAAACCGTCCATCCACAGGATCTTCGTAGTTGCTGCAGCTGCGGCATCAGTAGCGATGGTCAGTGGAGAATACTCGTTCCTAAACTTACCCTTTGCTTTCTCCATTGTAGCTTCCATTACCTCAGTAACAGCGTTAATAACCGCCATCACCACATCATCTTTGGTCATATTGAACATGGACTGTGAGATGTGATGTGCCACATCACCGACACCATATGCTGGAACAGTAACTATATTCCCATAGAATACCTCATCGTCCATTGCGGCCTTTACGGTCTTTTTCATTTTATCCTTGTACTGGGCCATATATTTACGCACATCAAAAGAAGTATGACCTGCTTCATCCATTAGCTTGGCCTGCGCTTCCATGGGAGTATCATAGACCATCTTCAGCATGTCAATCTCTTCCTTAATGGCATCAGTTACCGTTTTACCTTCCTCTATAGCCATCTGGAACTTGGCTCCCACTCCATAGGAAGTGTTCATGCCCCAGGATTTGGATGAAAGTATAGCCCTCTTGTGATCTATGGGGATATCCATATTCTGCAGGATCCTGTTCACCACATTACTGGTGCTGCCAGGTACAAACGCAAAGTCCACAACACAAGTGGGTCCGTAAAAACCACCATAACGACGCACAGACTCTTTTCCGATAAGAGCTTCTGATCTGCCGATTTCATCTATGAACTTTTCAACCGATTTCCTGAAAGACTGATCTTCATCATACAGAATCTGTAATATAGGTGGTGTCTGGTAGTGTTCCACGAAAGGATCGTCTTCTGGTCTGACAGTGTCAGTTAACCCTGTCAGTATACTGAAATGAGTGTTGACAGAATCTACATGAAGATCAAAAACAGTTTTAGCCTGTTCACCCATTGGTTTCATTTTATTCACGGCATCAACGTAAGGCTTTGCGTCCTTTACTTTAAATTCTGTTCCCCTTTTCGAATTTATCGTGTCTACTACTGCCCTCTGGGCACCCATGGCTTCTGAAGCCATTTTATCGTACAGTTCCTTCATAATAAACTCCCCCTACTTTTACAGATATGTCAAAACCGATCAGCATCCTACGTGCACTTTATTAAATTCCCTTTTAAATTACCTTTAAATGCACCACAAAAATATTTAAAATAATTTTGACATACCAATATATGGTGTTATACTCTCATAGTTAAATCTTTCGGACTGAGTTTAGCAATTTAGAGAAGGTAATAACATCTTCTTTAAGTCATAGTTCTTCATAGAGAATCAGGTGTATCTCAACTATAAAAGTTGAGTAATTATCCAGGTATAATTGCTGTCCTTAAATACCACTTGTAGTAGTTTTAATAAATTTTTTGAGTCTTTTTCGACCATGAATATTCACAAAGGCTTTTTGTTGCTTTTCATTTTCAAATACCTAATACTTCCTCTACTTTGGCCATGATATCATTTATCTCATTTTCATTGAGATCAAGATCCTTGTTCTTTTTCATTCCAAGTTCACTTAGTATTACGTGTCTGTCAACCGTAAACCCTGCACGTTCAAGTGACTTTTTTGCACATAAAAGAGCACAGCCGTCGATCGCAATGATTTCATCGGTTCCCTCGGTACTTTTTATGATACCTGGAACATTACCCCCCACCCCAACTGTACACATAATCTTTCCCTTTCCTTTTTTAGTAAGTTCAACAGCTACTTTATTTGCCATCTGTCCAACATTAGATCCTCCTGCACATGCATATAACCCAACATTTGCTGCTTCACATGCACATTTTACGCCTTCTGACATTTTAAATACCTCTGGCATAATTGTTTTCTTTCAGTTACTTTTTCAGAAGCCATTCTTTTACTTTATCAACTGTGGGGACTTTACCTGCTATCTTTACATCACCATCGACCACAACTGCAGGTGTGATCATGACACCATATTCGAGGGCAGCATTCATATCTTCAACTTTCACTACCTCGGCATCGATACCAAGTTCAGTAACAGCCTGTTCAACAATCTCTTTTGTTTTCTTGCATTTAGCACAACCAGTTCCAAGTATTTCTATTTTCATATAATCACCCTTTTAAGTATCATTTATGTATCATTTGTAAATTAAATATTTCAGTAACCTCTTTTGAGTATTGCTATCAGTTCATCTGCGTTCGGCATTTTTGAACCAATCTTCCTGGAAACGCTTTCCAGATCATATTCAACTCGGACTATCTCTGCCTCCAATGTGTCTGTATCAAATATTGCACAACTTGCACGAGTATTTCCGTCCCTTGGCTGACCAACTGATCCAGGATTCACAAGCGTCACTGTTTTTATTTTCCGGATAAAAGGAAGATGGGAATGGCCAATAAATATAAAATCTGCTGCAAGATCTTTTATATACTCTTGAATTGTCTTTTCCGGAGTATCCGGTTTGATATAATCGTAGAAGGATAAAGGGCTTCCATGAGTGAAATACAACATTTTCCCATTTTCTTCCCTTTTAATGTCCATTGGAAGACTGCGAAGAAACTCCAGTTGAACATCATTCAAGACTTTCCATGTATATTCTCTTGTTGACTGGGAAAGGTGTTTATATGCATAGCTGCACCTGCAATCCATCCTGAAAGCCACTGCATTGTCATGATTACCCATAATTGTAGGTATCTTTTGTTCCATCAGCAAATCGATGCATTCGCATGGAGAAGGACCATAATCAACAATGTCTCCCAGGCAGATAACATCATCATGAGGTACAGCCATGACCGCCTCCAGAGCTTCTTTGTTTCCATGTATATCAGAAATTATCAACAATCGCATAAATCTGCTCTCCATCTCCTTTAAAGTAGATAATAATTAAATACAACTCCTGATATCATTGCCATCAGGATTACCAGCGCAATATATGACAGCCCCTTTTTAATTCCCATGATCCTGCTGATAACGATCATGTTTGGTAGGCTTAGTGCAGGACCTGCAAGCAGCATTGAAAGAGCAGGGCCTTTTCCCATGCCCAGCAATATCAGAGCACTTATGATAGGCACTTCCGTAAGTGTGGAAAAATACATCAAGGCAGCTGCAACTGAAGCTATGAAGTAGGAAAGCATAGTGTCACCACCTACATATTCAACTACAATCTCTGAAGGAAGCAGTTCCACAATAATGCCTGCAAAGAAGACTCCTACGAGCAACAAAGGAGCAATCATCTTTACAAGGAACCAGGTCTCCTGCAGCCAACTCTCCCTTTCTTCCTTAGTGTACCACTTGAAAGACAGGTACACTGTAGCCATAATGAGAGGAATTTCCACAAGAGCAAGATATGTCCAAGATTTGATAATTTCAGGTACTACAAGTATGGCAAGCAACAGCAGAAAAAGCTGAACTGTGTGAGCGTGCTTTTCTGAGTCAAACGTCTTGATACCTTTGTGTGTGCCATTATTCCTCTCAAATACTACATACATTATCAATCCCAAAACTACAGATAAAAGAATTGCACCTATTGCTCTGGCAGCTCCTATATCATAACCCAGTATCTTTGCTGTATATACTATAGCCAGGATATTGATTGCAGGCGCAGAGAACAGAAAGGTTGTGGCGGGTCCTATACCGGCTCCCCTTTTATAGATGCCCGCGAACAATGGAAGCACAGTGCAGCTACATACAGCAAGCAGACAACCAGATACGGCCGCTACTGAGTAGGAAATATGTTTTGGAGTTTCTGCACCAAAATATTTCAATATTGACTCTTTAGAAAATAGTGATGCTATTGCCCCAGCAAGGAAAAAAGCCGGTACCAGACAAAGCAGTACATGCAATGCCAGGTATTCATGTACAGATTGCAGACCTACGTTTACCAGATGTATAAAATAATCTTGAGCCATGTATTTCAAATATATTTGAATCATTGTATTTAAAGTTTGGTATTTCAGTAATAATTGAAATACCAGCAGATCACAAGTTCGATATCAGGAATAATCACTTGATAGATAAAGCCCAAAATATTAAATGGTGTTCAATACGTGTTATAATAAACTGACCTATATGAGATATTTGCAACGGAGAAATAGAATATGGCTGATGTTACTGTAAATTCAAACATATGTGGTTTTGTACATAAGATACATGGAAAAAGAGCTGGAAAAAATATAGTTATTGATATAGAAACTGATTGCGAGAAGATCAAAAAGATGTCTCATATGGAGATACCCATGGACCAGACACTTGACATCAAGGATAATTACGTGATGACAAAAGCCCAGGAAGCCCAATGCTCTTCTAACTGCCTTGTGCCTTGCGGTATATTAAATGTATGCAGAATTGAAATGGGACTTTTATCTGAAGGATTAGCTAAAAAATCAGGATGCATCAGCATTGATTTCAGGTAGAATACTTCTATTTATTATAATCATATAAAGAGAAATTATTTGATCCATGCCAGACTAACAGAATCAGAAAAGTATATGGTTAGAATTATATAAATATTTGTTTTATTTTTAGAGACAAAATGAATTTCGATTTTGCAGATTTTATGAATTTTTCTAAAGCATCAATTATTAATCCTGACTTTGTAGGAAACCTCAAAATAAACAGTCTGAAAGTTATAAAAAATATAATATCTTCGGCTTTGTAGAAAACCTACTTTTAATTTTATTTTGACCTATTAATTTAAAAAGGATAAATCCCCTGAGTATTCTCTGCCACCAAAAACACATAGGGGATGATTGTGTT
>JACIVZ010000111.1 GCA_014361205.1 Methanomethylovorans sp.
TCCACCGCCCATTATCAAACAATTTACTTTATCAGGATATATTACAGCAAATCGCAAACATATCAGTGAACTGAAGGAAAAACCTAAGAAATGAGCTTTTTTAATATTGTGATAATTTAAAGTATTATATATATACCTACAGATTTTATCCAGATCAAAGTTTTCATCTACTTTTCTCTTATGCATTTCCAGTACAAGTAGATTGTAATATTTTTCAAAAAAATCTATTTGCCGTTTCCAGGTTCTTGCACTACCACCAAAGCCATGGACCAGTACAACCCAGTCAGATAGATTTTCTTTATAATAAACTTCGGCATTAAATATTTTTTCTTCTGCCATCAGTTATTCCTTTCTTGAATGCATAATATTTCAGGAATATTGGAAAGTTCTTCTGGATATGCTTTGGCATTTTTTTGAAAAGCTCTTCTGATTTTTGTTCCCACTCTTTTGCTCTCTCAAAACTTTTAGCAGCAAGAGTTTCAGCTGATTCAGGATTGGCCAGATGAGTGGATCTAGCACCTCCAATATTGACTACATCAATAATGGTTTGTGGATTATCTATTAAAGGGCAGGGTCTTAAAGGATTTTGTGAAAAAGGCTGAGCATTTCTAAAAGCGGTGAAAAATTTAGATCTCAGAGCTTCAGCAAGCGATACATCATATATGTTCGAATCCGAATAGTGACAGAATGCACATGGCTCAACGTCACCTTTGGCATTAATATGAATAAAACCAACACCTGCACCAATACAACCAAAAGAAAGATGACCGTTGTTCCAAAAATCTATGATCATATAGTCATTATTTATACAGTAGTCCATGATTTTTTCTTGAACATATGCTCTTTGTTCTGCAGTACATACTAAAGAAGTATCTGCATCTGCGCCTACAGGGATATACTGAAACATCCAACCAAACCAGGCACCTTTCTCACGCATATAATCTATAAATTCGTCACTGGCTATTGTCTTGTAGTTCTTTGAATGATAACAGGAAGAAAAAGCAAAGGCAATACCTTTTGATTTTAAAATTTCCATTGCTCTAATCACTTTATCATAGACACCTGCTCCTCTTCTGAAATCTGTTTCTTCTTTTGTTCCTTCTATACTTATAAAAACATTTAAGTTACCCAATTCAGCCATTTTATCGGCAAGCTCCTCATCTATTAAAGTACCATTGGTAAATGCTCCAAATGTCATTTTATCATGAACCTCACATAACTTCAGAATATCATCTTTCCTAAGCAAAGGTTCACCACCTGTCATTAAGCAATCCATGATACCTAATGCTTCAGCTTGATTCAATATATCATGAAACTTTTCATATGAGATATTATGGCCCTTTCCATAGTCCTGCGACCAGCAACCTTTGCATTTCAGATTACAATTACTGGTAGGGTCTACAAGTAAAACTCTTGGAATTGAGCATTTGTTTTTAAATCCATTATATAGCTCTTTTAAAGTAACGAAATTACCCATGGTTAGATGGGTAGTTATTCCCTTAGCAAAAAAGAATTGTTTAGATCGATAGATGTAAGCCTTATGATGAGGAAAAGGGGGTATAGCCTCTTTTTTCCCATTAACCATCAGATATTTCAATTCAAAACCCGTTCCTTATTTTTTAGTGACTGAAACTTTTTGTGGGATAATACCATCAAATACGAATTCACCCTCGGAGTTGGATGTCAAACTCGTTATTTCAAATCCGGGAATAACAGTATATATACGAGAGAAGTATTCTTCCATTGTATTTACACTTTCTTCTTCTAGATATTTATCAGGAAGAGGAACTGCTCCAAGAGTGAATGATTCCGGATCTCCGTTTAATTGATTATTTGTAATACTTATTCTTCCTTTGCTATAGATGTTCAGCGTATCAGGAAGAGGAATAGGAACATCGTCTGCAACATCAGCATATAAATCAGTTTTAAGCCTCTTAATGTCAGCTGTACTTGATCCTTCCATGGTTCCATCTGGCAAGACTTTTACTTGCAGATTATCAAACCACCAGAAGCCAGGTGCAAGCTCATTCAATAAAGCAGTTGCCTCTTCATTAGTTAAAGTGAATTGCTTTCTTTCATAATCTGAGAATTCAAAATTATAATCATGTATTGATTTTTTTTCTGTATGTTTCTTATATTCTTCCAATGCTTCACCGGTCAATCCTTCATATTCTACTTGAATACCGGTTTTTTCCAGGGCACTTATATAGTCTTCATGGGTATACCTGACACCAAGATCTTTAGGTCCGAGCAATGAAAAGCTTGCATACACCCAGAAAGCACCAATTATAACCAATCCTGATACAGCTAATAATATATATTTAATTTGTCCTTTTGTATTGTTCATTATATTACCAACCATGATTTAATGATTTTTATAATAATGTTATTAATATTATCGTATTTAAACTTGTTTTAAATGCTGCGACATAGATAAGATAAATAAATCTAAATTATAAATAGCACCAGCAGTTATATTCTGCTGTACCACTACTTTAATTAAACAATAATATTTTATATATTTTATCTTTGTTATTTATTTAAAACGTTAACAGCCTGAATTTCAGTTTGAAGAACGATCTTTTCAATTAACCCCATACTTTCAGGTAAATTTGGTTATAAAGGAGACATGTTTTATCACTGGAAAGCAAAGAAAAACTACTGACATTAGAAATCCTGTCAGTCTGTATTCATGAGAAAGAGAATGTAAAAGATTTTTTTAAAATAAAAAGATTTTAAATTATCTTAATTATTTCCTCTTTACTTGTTATTGAACTGAGCATAGACAGCTGCTCCAAGTATTATACACCCATATATTCCCAGTTTAATTGCTCTGAATATCATTTACAACACCTCTTCAGCCATCATCAGTGCTTGTTATGTTTAAATGCACTTTGAGTACGTACCGGATTCAAGACACTGTATTGTACAATACATTTCTTTACGTACATACTTTCTTAAAACATACATCTTATTGCCACAGTATTTGCAGGTCGTGGTTACAAGTTCCATATCGTTTTTCTCCTGATTTTTCAAGTTGATTTGGCAAACACACTTTATCATGCAATTTGGCTACTTTCTGATCTTATAGTGTATTTACCAATCTCATTATTGCTACAATACATTCTTCCCAGATATAAGTATATATATATTTCTATACTTTTGTGTATAGTTATCATGATAATGATGATATCTCTTTGTAGCAGGATATTTTTGAAACTAAAAAGATGTTAGTTTAAAAGACTTAAATTGATATTTAAATCTCTATCCGGATTGATTTATACCTGCAAAATAAGCATCTATATGAAGAGAAATATATTAAGACAAAAGGAAAATTATGCAGATAGATATCTGCAATATTTAACAGCAGAAAAGTCCAGTTTCAACGCACTATCTTTGAAATATCCATTTCCAAAATATCTTCCGCTCCAAGTGCCTTGAGTCGTGGAATGAGCAGGTTTACTTCGTTCTTACTTACAACGGTTTCTACTGCGTAGTAATCAGATTTGTATAACTGAGATACGGTAGGACGTTTCAGGGAGGGAAGAAAATCTATTACTGCATCAAGCTTATCAGCCGGTACATTCATATCAAGGAGGACTTTACCCCGTGCTTCGATAACAGAAAGAAGCAAAGTCCTTATTTCTTCAATTTCCCGCCTTTTAAGAGGATCTGCCCAGCTTTTCTTATTAGCTATAAGTTTTGTTGAAGATTCCATGATAAGATCAATTATTTTCAGACCATTTCTGCGTAAAGTGGAACCAGTTTCAGTAAGATCAACAACCACATCCATTAGATCAGGAACCTTTGCTTCAGTGGCACCATAAGAAAAATGGATCTCTACAGGAATATTAAGATCATCAAAGAACTTCTTTGTCATTTTTGGATATTCAGTAGAAACTCTGCTTCCTGGTTTGATATCCCTTGCGGTATGTATGTCACTATCTTGGGGAACCGCAATTACTATCTTAACATTGCCTGAACCCTGTTTGCTGTAAGGCAAATCTGCAACTTCTACTACATCGGCATCAGACTCTCTGACCCAGTCTAATCCAGAAATGCCCAAATCAAAGTATCCTTCATGTACATAGCGTGGTATTTCCTGTGGGCGCAATATCTTTACTTTCTTTATCCGTGGATCATTGATAGTGGGATTGTATTGTCTGTCTGTCTTTTTTATTTCAAGATCTGCCTGCCTGAAAAGAAGAAGTGTCTGTTCTTCCAGACTACCTTTGGGAATAGCTATTTCGATCAATGTTGCCAACCTTTCCATATAATTGATTTTAATATGGCATGGAATTATTACCTGAGGTATAAATCATATTCGATTGGAGATCAAGAAAAGTTACGAATATTTGTACACAATAAAGTAGTGATCTGAGGGGCAGACGTACCTTTATATACAGAATTTCACATGAAGAAAGCATGATTCAAGACATTCTTATACCTTTCTTGCTGGTGGGTCTTGCTGAACTGGGAGATAAAACACAGCTTGCTGTCCTTGTACTCTCTACAAAGACAAAACAATATGGTTCCCTGCTTGCAGGCGTTATGCTGGCGTTTGTGCTTACCGATGGTATAGCTATTCTTCTGGGAGATTTTATTGCATCATCTGTCCCTTTAGAATACGTGAGAATATTTGCAGGTGTTATTTTCATTGTCTTTGGTATGCTGATGCTGTACAACAGGAATAAGGAGGATAATGACGGATCATATGAACTTAAAAGTCCTTTTGTATCAGGTTTTTCCCTGATATTTGTATCTGAGATGGGAGATAAAACACAGCTTGCTGCCGCTCTGTTTGCCACACAATACAATCCTTTGCTTGTATTTATCGGCGTGATCATGGCATTACTGTTGCTTTCGGTAACTGCGATCTATGTGGGAAAGAATCTTATGGAAAGAATCAACAAAAATACTATCTCTACAACCGCAGGCATTCTTTTCGTACTGATAGGTCTCTCATTCTTTTTCTGAGTGGCAGAGCAGATGATATGTAAGAGGTAAATTGTATACATAGTTACTACTATGCCCAGAGTTTAATTCATCTCTTTCGTGAGTTTTCATCTGTTTGCATTTATACTGGTTTTCAGATGCTAGTTTTCAGAATAATTACCAGCCAGAAGCTAACTGAATATAAAATAAGTTATCATGTCGCTTATAATAATTTGGGTATCTGCAAAATAAAAATATTATGTTGATAAGTTAAAACTTAATTAGTATGAACTCTTATTTTTTTGTGGAGGGAGTACTATAGCTAAACTACAGATTATGAAATGTAGAGATCTTGGTTTCAATGATGATTTTATTGTCATTGAACAGGATAGAGAAACTGCAAAGAAGAAAATGATGGACCATATATTGGAAAAGCATAAGAAAGAATTTGAGCTTCTCTCTGAAATGCATCAGGAAGAGATCCGTGCAAAAATGGACTTCCTGCTTACACGTGGCTGTGGATGTGGTGTGAAAGAGCTCTGATTGTTTGTTAAGTTAAGTATTAAGCCAGTGTGTCTTAATAAAATAAGATACTGTTTCTATCTCCATAATATATCTTTAGGCTCTGTAGAAATCCTCATTTTTATAACAATCATAACCTTGATAGATCTGTCAAGGTTATGCACCAATAGCTTGAATTTGACTTCTTTTAGTTGATTCCAATATCTTTTTGCTCTAATCTCCTC
>JACIVZ010000112.1 GCA_014361205.1 Methanomethylovorans sp.
ATAGGTCAAAATAAAATTAAAAGTAGGTTTTCTACAAAGCCTAAACAATTATATTTTATATATACATAGCACCCAATGATCTTCAAATTTCAATAAAAGCTTTCATTAATGACATTATAATTCCATCATTTATACCAAATCATTATTTTTCCTGAGTGCTTTTACAATGAGAACTGCATTCTGAATTTGTTTCCCGTAACATTGTGCAAATATCACATATACGCTTTGGCAGGTCGCTATTTTCTCCTTTGCTTAAATCCATAGCCAACGTATTGATAGCTTTTTTAACATCATTTTCAAATTCTATTCTGTATCCTCTCTTTTTAGAGAGGTACTGTGAAATTGCTGAGGGTGCCATATCAAGCAAACGAGCAGTTTCCTGTTGGGATACCCCAAGTTTTACTAATTCTTCTGCTATAGCTGCTCTTATTGCAGGCAACACATCCCATACAATGGTTTGGCAGGGTAACTTCATCGAAGTATAAATTGTATCCTATGATTAAATAATTGTGGATATATGGCAGCTTCGAAAGATTCAGTGTTTTATTAATATAAAAATTCATTTTCTATAATTATAATATATTATTTTATATTTCATTATCTTATTTTATATTACATCATATTATATTATAATATAATGTTGATTTATAAAGTTTAAATTCTACATCTTGCAATCTACTTTGTAATTAGCAATATATCTTATTGTTTATTATAAAGCAGTTGAATTATAAAGAAACATTTATATTGTTTTGCATTGATAGATTAGCCAGATAATTATGCTCATGGCGATGCAAAACAAATGTGAGGTTTACGGGCATTCTACCACTTTCCTTTTAATGCGGGGGCTTAATAGTTGACGATAGTTGCTGTAATTCCTGCTTATAACGAAGAAGTATATCTAAGGGATGTCATAAAGAAATCAAGATCTTATGTTGATGAGATCATAGTTGTGGATGATTGTAGTAACGATGCCACTGCATTCATTGCAAGCAGTATGGATGTGACACTTATACGTCATGACAAACCCCTAGGGAGGGCACAGGCTTTAAAAAACGGTTTTCTTGAAGCATATAAGTTTAAGCCTAAGATTATTGTAACTATATATCCAAATGGTTTTCATAATCCAGATGAAATTCCTAAACTTCTGGAGCCTATTTTTTGGTTACAGGCTGATGTGGTTACTGGTGAGGTAAAAGGTCATGAATGTATGCCTGTGGTGCTTATAGATAAAAATGGGAAAAAACAACAGACAGTTGTAGGCGAAACATGTGACTTTTCAGAAAACCGATATGCTGGATTTACAGCATTTTCATCCAATACCTTTGATGTTCTTCAATTCGATGGAACAAACGCTCCGGTGGAGTACTCTTTGCTCAAAGATGTACAGGATGCCGGCCTTGATGTGAAAGGAGTTGAAGTATCCATTTTTGTTAGTGATGAACATGCCATTTTTTATGAATACAAGATTGGTGTTGTCATTCCTGCATATAATGAAGAAAAACTTATTAAGATAACTGTAGACGGTATCCCTCCATATATTTCGAGAATATTTGTTATAAATGATGCAAGCACAGATTCCACTGCTCAGGTGCTTGAATCTATTAAAGATCCACGATTATATGTGATTACACATGAAAAAAACCAGGGAGTAGGTGCAGCTATTCTGCATGGATATAAGCGCGCTCTGATGGAGAATATGGATATTACAGTGGTAATGGGTGGAGATAATCAGATGAATCCGGATCAGCTCCCAAAGCTTCTCATGCCGATCATTCAGGGCAAGGCAGATTATACTAAAGGTAATCGCCTCTTGAGTAAGGAGTTTAGGGGAGGTATGAGCAAATGGCGTCTTTTTGGTAATTCCATTCTCACGATGTTAAACAAAATCAGTAGTGGGTACTGGCATATAATGGATCCGCAGAATGGTTATACAGCTATTTCCCGAAGAGCCCTTTCTGGGATTGATATAGACACTCTCTTCACATATTATGGTTATTGTAACGATATGCTTGTCAAACTTAACACTTTTGGTTTCCGCACAATGGATATCACGATGCCTGCACGCTACGGTCAGGAAAAATCTTCTATTAAATACAGTAAATTCATGTTTCGTGTTTCTTTTATGCTTTTTAGAAAATTCCTGTGGCGTCTTAAAATGAAATACGTGATATTGAGTTTTCATCCCTTAGTTTTTTTCTATATCTTAGGAATGATATTGGTGCCTCTTGGTTTACTTTTCGGAAGCTATATATTTATGGGAAAGTTGTTCTATGATTGGCCCGTTTCACCAAATTCTCCATTACTGGTTGCTTTATTGCTGATTACAGGAATACAGTTCACTTTATTTGCAATGCTTTTTGACATGCAGGAATCTGATAAATGTATGCAGAATAACGGAACAGAATACAGGAGTGTGGTCTGGAACTAACTTATTTATATTTGTTAATTTACTTTCAGTATGATTTAAAGAAGATGGTAAGTTCCGCCATAAAGTATCTATGAAATACAATGAACATTACTATAAATCTTACAAATATACTGCTCCCTTTAAGATGGCGATGAAGCAATTCTATAAGTCGGGTCTACGTGCATTGCATCCATTAAAATCATTCCAAGTGGTGATATCTCATGTTTGTTCTTGAGAATCTTGATTTTTCTCTTCCTCGCTTTCGTCAGATATGTGAAGCAATATCAAAGAACTATTCAACTATAACAGTATTAGATTATTTTGAAAAACCCCATCCTGAAAAGTTCATTATAATGCGTCATGATATCGATAGATTTCCAGGGAATGCATTAAATACTGCACAGATCGAATATGATCTTGGCATTAAGGCAACCTATTATTTCCGCGCTAATAAGGGTAAGTTTCATACACAAATAATAAAGCAAATTAATGAACTCGGTCATGAAATCGGATATCATTATGAGGTCTTGAGTGAGACAAAGGGAGATCACAAAAAAGCTATCGAGCTTTTTCGCTCAAATCTGGAAAATTTAAGGCAAATATGTGATGTGAAAACAATCTGCATGCATGGAAGACCTCTTTCTAATTTCGATAACCGGGATTTGTGGAAAATTTATGACTATAGAGATTATGGAATAGTGGGTGAAGCATATTTATCTGTAGGTGATGAACTACATTATTTTTCAGATACTGGAAGATGCTGGGGACTTAAGGACAATTTGAGGGATTACATTCCTGGAAATGCGCAGCAAATAGATATTGAGAGTACTTCTGAACTAATAAATATCATCGAAAGCAAAAAACTTGACAACCTTTATATCCTCACTCATCCTGAAAGGTGGTCTTCCAATATTTTTTCATGGAGTGCATATTATTCAATAGACAAGGCTGTAAATATAGGAAAGTACTTTCTAATTCAGTATGCTGGGAGAAAGAACCGACTGCATGTAAATAGGAGTTTGTCTATAACTGTTGATATTGAAGACTGGTATCATATCCCTTCAGTTTGTGGATCGGACTTTTCAGTCTATAAAGATGTCAAAGAATTTTTTGAGAAGTGGGAAGGAAGATATGACTATTTAAGTGAGCCTACAAAAAGGGTACTGGACATACTTGATGAATTTAACATGAAAGCCACTTTTTTTGTAGTAGCCGATGTTGCAGAACATTACCCAGGTTTGATTGAGTCGATTGCTTCAAAGGGTCATGAGATTGCATGTCATGGTGCTGATCACAGATGCAGTATTAATCCTAACACAAAAAAGCCTTTAATTACAATTGAAGAATTCGAAAAGAGTACAATAGAAGCAAAAAAGATACTCGAAAAAGCTTCCGGCCAAAAAGTAATTGGGTACCGTGCACCGAACGCTGCAGTAACAGGTCAAATGCTTGATTCACTCAGAAAAATGGGTTTCAAGTATGATTCATCAGTATCTGTGAATTCCTTGTACAACAAAACAGATTCTTCTTTGAATTCTGTTTCAACAGTGCCTTACTATCCAGCAAAGGGTAGTCTGGAACCTGCACCAACCGGTGACCTGATTGAGTTTCCGTGGTCCTATTATAATGTTGGAATTAAAATACCGACATCCGGTGGTCCTATGTTGAGATTTCTGGGTGCTAATTTGATTTTAAAAGGAATAAGACAGAGCTTGAACAGGGGTCATACTATATTTTATTTCCATCCGATTGATATATCAAGAGAAAAGTTTCCAAAAGTTGGGAAGGGGAGACCTTTCTATTGGATAATTAAGGGTGATATTGTTGAGAATAGAATACGATATATCCTTAAAAATTTAGACGATGTGCAGATACTGCCCCTTAAAGATGTGGTGGATGAAATGGAATCTATGGGTGGTTCCCTTTGTTAAGTTTTAAGAATCTTGATTTCACGACACATAAGTTTCGTCAGCTATGTTCTGTTATTGCAGACAATTATACTTCTCTTACCATGACGCAATACCTTACAGCCGGCAATGACTTGCCAGAGCGTTTTCTTTTGATGCGCCATGATGTCGATGGGAAAGCAGGTCCGTCTCTAAGAACTGCTATTATAGAAAAAGAATTTGACATTCACGCAACGTACTATTTCAGAGCGAAAAAGAATATCTATGTACCTGAAATAATTCAACAGATCGAAGGAATGGGGCATGAAATTGGTTATCATTATGAGACTTTGAGTGATGCGAATGGTGATTATGAAAAAGCAATAAGGATGTTTAAAGAGGAAGTAGAGCGATTCAGAGGTATTTGCAATCTGAGGACCATAAGCATGCACGGTGCTTCTTTTTCAAAATATGATAACAGAGATCTTTGGAAAGTGTATGATTTCAGGGATTTTGGGATTATTGGAGAAGCTTATTTATCACTTAGTGAAAATCTTAATTATTTTACAGATACAGGAAGGGGCTGGAACTCAAAAAACAATCTGAGAGATTTTATACCCGGCAGAACACAAAAATTTACTGCAGAGACTACTGATGATCTGATCAGACTGATTGAGAGTTGTGAACTGGATAATCTTTACATTACATTGCATCCGGATAGATGGACGTCAACTCCTTTAAGATGGGGATTTTTCTGGTTCCAGGACCTTGCATTTAATTTAGCGAAAAAAAGTTTCAGGATGATGAGAAAATGAATTTCATTGAGGGCATCCAGTATAAACTTATTTCAAAAATGGGCTTCAAATATTACGATGAAGATAAATATTTGATACAGGAATGCTTAAAGCATGTTACAAAAAAAAATCCAAAAGTTCTGGATGTTGGATGCGGTACAGGTCATCATTCTTTATTGTTTGAAAAATATGGAGCAGATGTAACTGCTTTTGATTATGATGAAAATGTAATTGAAAAAGCAAAAGAAAAAAAGATAAAAATTAATTCAAATGTAAATTTTTTAATTGCTGATGGCAGGTATCCTGAAAAATATTTCACAGACAAATATGATATAATATTCATGGCTGGTTTCTCGATATTTGGTATAGATCTGAATAAAGCAGTAATGAAAAAATATCTGAATATGCTCGCGAAAGGGGGTATACTGGTCCTTGTACACAATTCCAATCTTACAGG
>JACIVZ010000113.1 GCA_014361205.1 Methanomethylovorans sp.
TAGCGGTAGCTATCCTAAAATCAAGGAAAAAATGAAAGAAATGAAGTAAAAGTAGAGATAAGATGAATAAACGCCACTTTGAGTTTATGGTGACATAAAAAACAGAGGGTTAATCAGAATCCTCTTAAGTATAATCAAATCAACTTTATATTCAGGACAGGTCCCATGGCAGAACACAACAAGAATAATATAATTGAAATTAGAAATCTCACCAAAATTTATGGGGACGGTGTAGAAGTAACAGCATTGGATCAACTAAGTCTGGATATAAAGCGTGGTGAGTTTTTGGCTATAGTAGGTCCATCGGGTTCAGGAAAGAGTACCCTCTTGCACATGATAGGAATCCTTGACACTCCAACATCCGGCACTATTCTGATAGATGGAAAGGATGTTACTTCGATGTCAGAAGATGAGCGTTCAAAGGCCAGGAATAATATGTTAGGTTTTATTTTCCAATATCATCATTTACTTCAGGATTTTACTGCCCTTGAAAATGTGATGATGCCATTGCTTATAGCCGGCAAAAATAAAAAACAGGCTCAGGAAACAGCTGAAAAACTGTTGAAAGAAGTGGGACTGGAAGACAGAATGAATCATAAACCCACTCAACTTTCAGGTGGTCAGAATCAGAGAGTTGCTGTTGCAAGGGCTTTAGCAAATAATCCAAAGATAGTGATAGGTGATGAACCCACTGGGAATCTGGATTCCAAGTCAAGTCAGATGATTTATGATCTGCTTCGGAAGCTTAACAAAGAGAAGAACCAGACATTCATTTTGGTTACACATGATGAGCAAATGGCAAAAAAGACTGACAGAATCGTCCGTCTTATAGATGGCAGGGTATTTGAGTATGCAAACGGTTGATGTTTTATCTGGAAAATATTTGTAGTATTTAAGCGATCTACCTTTATCAGAATTTTTTCATGACTTTCTTCTATCCCCCCTCTGTCACGTAAAGGTCTTAAGGCAATACTTACTTCAGGTTGCCTCATTCCTGCTGCATGTTCAATATCATGAGAGAGATCTCTTTTCTGCAACACAGACAAGCAATAGAAATTGTTTCTGTTCTGCAGACTCCAAGTTTCTTCAATGGTTCAATGATCTATTTTCTTTTTTCACCTATTATGTCGGGATTTGGCAGTTTAACATAAATATTGTAACACTTAACTACCGCTGCAATTTATAAAAGTTACAAAAAGGATTTTTCTTCTAAATGAAATGATAATAATAAACAATATATACACTAATATCCTTTTATCACGTAGAACATGGAGGTGGAACAGGATGGTTTATATTGCTGATGAACGTAAGTACAAGATCGAAAAAGTGCATGCTAGAGAAATTCTTGATTCACGGGGGAATCCTACCGTGGAAGTGGATATTTATACCGGCTGTGGTTTTGGGCGTGCCAGCGTTCCCTCAGGTGCTTCCACCGGTACATATGAGGCTATTGAGTTAAGGGATAATGAGCTAGACCGCTATAGAGGAAAAGGTGTTCTTGATGCAGTGGATAACATCAATACAACTCTTGAAGGCGACCTTGTAGGAATGGACGTTCGTCACCAGCGTGCTATTGATGCTCTTATGATTGCTATGGATGGCACAGATAATAAAATGACACTGGGAGCAAATGCTATTTTGGGTGTTTCAATGGCAGTTGCCAAAGCAGCAGCAGATTCTCTGAATATCCCTTTATACAGATATCTTGGAGGTACTAATGCACATATCCTTCCTGTTCCCACAATGAATGTCATAAATGGTGGTAAACATGCAGGCAACGACCTTGCCATACAGGAGTTCATGATTCAGCCTAAAGGTTCTGATACGTATTCCGAAGCTTTAAGAATGGGGGTTGAAACATATCATGCTCTTCGCAAGGTGCTAGAAGACAAATATGGTGCTGCAGCTACGAATGTTGGTTATGAGGGAGGTTATGCCCCTCCCTTATCCATGACTACTGATGCCCTTGATGCTCTGATGAGTGCAATAGACGAAGCAGGTTATACAGAAACTGATATTACAATTGGTATTGACGCTGCAGCATCGGAGTTCTTTGATGGGGAAGTATATTCAATTGATGGTAAGTTACTGGATGCCGGAGAACTTACGGATTTTTATCTTGAATTAATAGACAGTTATCCGATTATTTATATAGAGGATCCTTTTCATGAGGGGGCATTCGATGATTTTGCAAACCTGACAACTGAGGCATGGGAAACCTTTATTGTTGGTGATGATCTTTTTGTTACAAATACCAGCCGTCTTGCAAAAGGTATTGAGATGGGAGCAGCCAATGCTCTTCTGCTGAAAGTAAACCAGATTGGTACAATCTCTGAAGCATTAGATGCAGCAACTCTTGCAAACAGGAATGGATATGCAGTAGTTGTAAGTCACCGCTCAGCTGAGACAGAAGATACTACTATTTCGGATCTTTCTGTGGCTATAGGAGCGGATTTAATAAAAACAGGTGCTCCTGCGCGTAGTGAGCGAACTGCAAAATATAACCAGTTGCTCAGAATAGAGGAAGACTTGGGCGATATTGCAAGATATGTACAACTTTGAATATCATTAATTTTTCAAGTTTCTTTTTAAGCTGGAACAGGTGAGTTATTGATTGAAATAAGTCAGCTTTTCTATTTTGTTGCTGCTTCTGTAGCTCTTACTTTACTTCCTGGTCCGGATATTCTTTTTGTTCTTTCTATTAGTGTTTCAGAGGGTAAAAAAGCAGGAATAGCTACAGCATCAGGTTTATGTACTGGACTTTTGTTCCATACCACTGCTGCAGCAATGGGTGTATCGGCAATTGTGTATAAATCAGCTCTTGCATTTACCCTTGTAAAATATTCTGGTGCCCTTTATCTAATCTACCTCGCTTTCAAGGCTCTGAAGGAAAATGAAATTTTTTTATCATCCGATAAGATAAAAAAGGCTGATGTATTCCTTCTGTATAAAAGGGGAATTATTATGAATCTTCTGAATCCAAAAGTTTCGCTTTTTTTCCTTGCATTCCTTCCTCAATTCGTGGTTGCAGGTGAAGGAAATGTTCCAGTACAAATGATATTTCTGGGTTTAGTATTTCTTGTTCAGGCATTGTTCATTTTTTATCTTGTAGCTATCTTTGCAGGCATTATTGGGTCAAGAGTAATGCAAATGTCAAATACAGGAAAATATGTGAACTGGGTAAAAGCCAGTATATTTTCAGTAATAGGAATCAAACTTGCTCTGTCCAATAGATAATCGTCATAATTTTCAATATCTATAAGAAATACAAACGATAAATAGAAATCAGTAATATTACTAGTTAAGGTTCATTTTCATGTATGAACTGGACATAGCCATAAGGCATATCATCGCTAGAAAAAGGCATACACTTTTTGCAGTTCTTTCTGTAGCTTTGGCCATAGGAGTAATAGTTGTTCTTATGTCTATGATGTCAGGTTTCACTGAAGAACTCATCAAAGTAACTGTTGAGAGTTCCTACCATATTGTTGTAACATCTCATGGACAAGGAGATGAATACCTGCATTTCTTTTCTTATTATTCAAATTTAATAGAAAATTATGAAGGCGTGGAAGCTGTATCCCCCTCTTTGGCGGGACAGGCGGCTATTACTTTTAAGAATAATGCAGTAGGTGCATCACTTCAAGGTGTAGATGCATTTTCTGAAGAACGGACTCGTCATGTAAGTAAAAATATAATAAGCGGAAGTTTTCTTGATTTAGATCGTAGCAGGCATGGTATTGTCATAGGTGATAATATGGCAGAAGAGCTTAATGCGGGATTGGGTGACTGGGTAACAATAGTAGACCCCATAGCAGGTTCAAGTAATTTTAAAATCCTTGGTATTATTGATACGGGTACGGATGCTGACGAGACTACAGCCTATCTTCGCCTGGACACTCTTCAGGATTACCTCTCAAAAAAAGGTGTCGTAACTTGCATAAATGTTCGTGTGATAGATCCATTTGAAGCTGATATCATAGCATCATCCATTGAAAAAGATGCAGGTCTTGATGCTGTAAGCTGGATTGAATCAAACAAACAGATTCTTGAACTTTTGAATACACAGAGGGTTATAGTATGGTTATACTATACACTTATTTACTTCATAGCAGGTTTTGGGATAGCAAATACCCTTATCACCATAGTCATGGAGAAAAAAAAAGAGATTGGGATGCTTATGGCCATGGGAACTCCCAGAAAAAGCATTACTATGGTCTTCATATCCGAAGCTATCATTCTTGGTTCAGTTGGTGTGATACTCGGTTGCATCATTGGCTATTTGGCTGCAATAGCCGTTGGTTATTACAGGATAGAACTTCCTCAGGAGGTTTATTACGGGCTTACTACGTTACCTGTAAAAATTGATCCATTCAATTTTGTCTATGCTGGTGTGTTTTCTTTTGTTATAAATGTTATTGCAGGAGCATATCCTGCACGTAAAGCAGCATCTCTTGACCCAATTGAAGCTATCGAAAGTGAATGAATTCATTTTCATGAGACAGCAGAATATTTGATCTAAGTATTTTCTCGCTCATACCAGCTGTCTTTATATGATATTTTATTGCGGTAATTGGTTCAGGTGATAATGTGGTTTTATAAACTTCCATTAATTATCTGAGAGTTCTCTTAACTTCATTGATATCTTCACAAGAATATTCAAAAAAATTGTATTCAGAGTTTGCTAATATTTTGCTGAGACAAAAGATTAAAGGTATTTTCTCAAGTCCACCTTATGTTGGTCTTATTAATTATCACGAACAGCATGCTTATGCATACGAAATATTTGGATTTGATCGGAAAGATGAATTAGAAATTGGACATCTTTCTAAAGGTCAGGGGAAAGAAGCAAGGGATGCATATGTTAAAGGTATAGCTGAATCTCTAATAAATTGTAAAAAATATCTTCAAAAAGATTATGACATATTTTTAGTAGCCAATGATAAATTTAACCTCTATCCTGATATTGCTCAGTTGGCTGATATGAAAATTGTTAATCAGTTTAAGCGTCCTGTGCTAAATAGAGTGGAAAAAGATAGATCTACTGCCTATGCAGAAATTATATTTCATCTGAAGGAGAAATAGAGTGCCTTTTACAAAAGAACAATTAAAAATAATTGAGGATACTATAAAAAATAGTCTACGGAAAAAGTTTCAGACATATAAGCCAGAAACAAGCCATATGCCCTTTCATTATCGTTTACTTGGTCGTGATAGAATGGCATTATTTTCCTTTATCCACTCTATGAACACTACTTTTGGTACATCTATTTTCGAACCTGTAGCGGAAACTTTGGCAAATTTGAACTTTAAATTTGCTCAAAAACAGTATGTGGTTGGTGATACTATTAGTGAACAAGCCCAGTCTGAAATTCAGCGTATTATAAATGAGCTTACAATGGGAAAAAATCCAAATAAGGTGGAAGAAACCGAAAGGATACGAAAAGTTTGCAACAAGGGGAGAATGAACAAATTAAAAACTATGAAGGTGGATTT
>JACIVZ010000114.1 GCA_014361205.1 Methanomethylovorans sp.
TAGATATTACTGATGATAATTTTTTTTGCGAAAATCTATATGATGTAGAAAAATGGGGTGAAGATATTGGAAATGTCAGATGGACGCAGGAAAAATTTGAATTGATACTTACTATCAATAAAAAAGTAAAACTTCTTAATTTAAATTTTTATTCAGGCCCCTGGGAGATTATTTATGATCGAAATCTTGAAATAAAAATTTTCAAATTACATGAAAACAGTAATTTGAAATTATTTCTCAAAGAATATAAACTAAAATCATTTATTATTGAACCTGATATGTGGTATGACATACCTCTAGAAATAAAAGGCACTCCTTTTGATATATTTATACTAAAATGTGAAGTTAATGAACATTTTGTTCCTCATTATTTATTTAACAATGGCGATCATAGAAAACTTGGAATAGCGATCAAATCATTCGGAGAAAAACAATGAATGAAAAATTTGCTGAATCTCAAATAAAAGATCATTTCCATAAAAAAATAGCATTCGTTGTTCAACGTTATGGTTTGGAAGTGAATGGTGGAGCTGAATACCATTGCAGATTGATTGCAGAACGGATGGCAAAATATTTTGATGTGGATGTTATCACTACCTGTGCAATAGACTATATGACGTGGAAAAATGAATATATTGCAGGAGTAGAGGAACTAAACGGATTAAAAGTACGAAGATTTCCTGTAGATTTTCCCAGAGACGTTTATGAATTCAATAAATTTTCAGCTAAAATATTTGGGGAAAAGCATACAGAAACTGATGAAATAGAATGGATGAAGTTACAGGGACCATATTCAAGTACATTATTTGAATATATAAAAAAAAATAATGATAAATATGACTATTTCATATTTTTCACCTATCTGTACTGCACTACTTTTTTTGGTTTACCATTTGTAAAAGACAAAGCTATATTAGTACCAACTGCTCATGATGAGCCACCTATCTATCTGTCAATCTTTAATTCATTTTTTAAACTGCCACAAGCAATAATTTATAATACTGAAGAGGAAAAAAAATTTTTGAATTCGAAATTTAAAAATCAAAATATAATGTCAGATATAATAGGTGTTGGTATTGACATACCAAAAAATATCAATACAGTAGAGTTCAAAGAGAAATATAACCTTCAAAATTTTATATTATATATTGGAAGAATAGATGAATCAAAAGGTTGTAAGCAATTGTTTGATTATTTTTTAAAATTCAGGCATGAAACAAAATCTGAGATTAAACTTGTTTTACTGGGAAATCCTGTAATGAAAATCCCTGAAAATCCTAATATAGTGTGCTTAGGATTTGTCAGTGAGCAGGATAAATACAATGCACTTAATTCATCTCACCTGCTTTTAATGCCATCTAAATATGAGAGTTTATCTATGGTATTATTAGAAGCATGGCATTGTAAAAAACCTGTTCTTGTAAACGGACAATGTGAAGTACTCAAAGGGCAGTGCAGACGCAGCAATGCTGGGTTATGGTATGAGAATTATGAAGAGTTCAGTGCCTGCCTTAATTTATTACTTACTGACGGGCATCTTAGAGAACTGCTTGGAAATAACGGTAGAAAGTTCGTAGATATGTATTACAGTTGGGAAATTATAGAGAAAAAATATTTAAACCTTATAGAAAGATTAGGAAATCATAAGAGTTGAAATTATAATGTTTTTCAGATAAGCAAAATGAATGAATCCTTTTTGTTTGACCTTGAGGACATAATATAAAATGAATATAATATAAAATATCATATCATATCTTGAGATTAAAAATAAATAAAAACTCTCAAAGGAACATATACTCCATGCAAACAATCAAAGGTAAAATGGTTGATATAATTCAACGGGATATTTATAATGCTATACTCAGTATTAAAGATGGTAAAATAAAAAATATTCAGAAGACTGAAGAGGAGTTTGATCATTACTTACTTCCCGGATTTATAGATTCCCATGTCCACATTGAAAGTTCAATGCTTAAACTTTCTGAATTTGCCAGAATGGCTGTAAAGCATGGAACTGTGGCAGTTATATCAGATCCACATGAAATAGCCAATGTATGTGGCCTCGAAGGTATCTATTATATGATAAGAGAATCTGATAAAGTCCCTCTTAAAATATATTTTACTGCCCCAAGCTGTGTTCCTGCAACTGAATTTGAAAGCACTGGCCATAGCTTGTCATCGATGGAAATAAAAATACTTATGAAAGAACAAAAAATAGTTGCATTGGGAGAAATGATGAATTATCCCGGTGTACTGAATGATGATCCTGCGGTATATGCTAAAATCAAAGCCGCTTTTGATGCGGGTAAACCCATTGATGGTCATGCACCTGAGCTTATAGGCGAAGATCTTCAGAAATACATTCGTGCCGGGATCAGTACAGATCATGAATGCACTCGAATACAAGAAGCTGTGGAGAAAATAGAAAACGGTATGCATATTCTTATAAGGGAAGGATCTGCAGCAAAAAACTTTGATACTCTTCACCCTCTTATTGCAAAGTATCCTGAATCATGCATGTTTTGTACAGATGACTGTCATCCTGATTATCTGGAAAAAGGACATATAAACACACTTGTGTCTAGGGCTATAGCTGCAGGTTACGATCTCTTCGATGTGTTAAGAGTTTCTTCCTACAATGCATCAGAACACTACGGGATTAATATCGGAATGTTACAAACAGGAGATCCTGCAGATTTTATAATTGTCAAATCCCTGAATAAAATGGATGTCATTGCAACGTATATAGATGGATTCCCTGTATTTGAAAATGATAATGTACATATTTTGTCAACTGCATCACAACTTATAAACAATTTCAGATTAAACCAAAAAATCAAACCGGAACAACTGGAGATATACTCAGATTCCAATATTTTTAAAATCATACAAGCTTTTGATGGTTCACTTTTAACAGATATTCTAGAATATCAACTTCCAAAGACAGAAGGCAGGGTTTTAACGGACTTACCAAACGGTATTAACAAGATAGTAGTGATTAACCGTTATACTGAAAATCCAGTTCCTTCCATTGGTTTTATTAAAGGTTTTAATATTAAAATAGGAGCAATAGCTTCTACAGTAGCTCACGATTCACATAATATCATAGCCGTAGGAGCAGATGATATTAATTTGGCGGAGGTTATCAACAAATTAATTGAATCAAAGGGTGGCCTGGCTCTGACAGATGGAGTAGATACGTATCACCTTTCCCTGCCGATTGCTGGTTTGATTTCAGATGATAATGCTGGTAATGTTATCGTAGCATACAGAAAGTTGAATGAAAAAATTCGCCAGCTGGGCTGTAGCTTGAACTCTGCCTTTATGACATTGTCTTTTATGGCATTATTGGTAATACCAAAACTTAAGATAAGTGACAAAGGTTTATTTGATGTTTCGGAATTCAGATTCACAATACTGGAAAAATAATGTGATAATACGATTGAATAATATGAAAGTGAACTTTATTCTGAATTAAAGTACTAAAGTACTTTAGGAAAAAGACGCATTTCAGTTATTGCTGCATAACTGCATATCACTCAATACAAATAACCAACAATTATATTTATTATTAAATATTTTATTATTTCAATGATGTTACCTGTGATAGTTCTTTGTCTTGTTTTTCTTTTAACAATTATACGACAGATAGGCAATATCAGGCTCGATCTATGGCAGATAATGGGTCTTGGTGCCATTGCAGTGCTGATAACAGGTCAGATATCTCTTTCAAAAGCTATAGAAGCTATTGATATAGATGTAATGTTATTTCTTTTTGGTGTATTCGCCATAGGTCAAGCATTGGAATCAAGTGGTTATCTTTCTTTAATTTCATACAATTTTTTCAAAGACGCAAAAAACATGGATTCCATCATCCTTTACATACTTTTTGGGATGGGGTTTGCATCAGCTTTCCTCATGAACGATACTTTGGCAATAATCGGTACTCCCGTGGTTCTCCTCCTTGCAAGGCAACATGAGATCAACCCAAAGGTGCTCTTGCTTGCACTTGCTTTTGCTGTAACTACAGGCAGTGTTGCAAGCCCTATAGGCAATCCTCAAAATCTTCTGATAGCATTGCATGGAAGAATCGAAGATCCGTTTGTGATCTTTGCACGATATTTGCTGCTACCAACAGTAATCAACCTGTTAGTTGCATACCTTGTACTTAAGTTCTTTTTTAGAGACCATTTCTCTGTAAAGGCACTCAACCATTCCGAGCCTCAAATCCATGATCCTGAACTTGCAAGATTATCAAGATTGTCACTTTTTTTATTCATATCGCTGGTATTTGCAAAGATCCTTGCCCAGCTGCTGTCAATCACCTTTGACTTCAGATTGACATATATTGCTCTTATAGCTGCTGTTCCAGTACTTGTTCTCAACGAGCAGAGATATGATCTAATTAAAAGAATGGATTGGCATACTTTGTTCTTCTTTGCATCTATGTTCATACTCATTGAAAGTGTCTGGGATTCTGGTTTTTTTCAAAGCTTTCTCGCAGGCAAGGAACAAAATGCTGTTTCGACACCTATGATCTTAGTTGTAAGTGTTATACTGAGCCAGTTTATATCTAATGTACCGCTGGTAGCTTTGTACTTACCTATCTTGTTTCATGCTTCGGTGGATACACAAGAATTGTTGGCACTTGCAGCAGGCAGTACTATTGCAGGCAATCTCTCTATACTGGGTGCTGCAAGTAATGTTATCATTATTCATAATGCTGAGAAAAAAGGCAATACTACACTCACTTTCATTGAGTTTTTCAAAATAGGAGTACCACTAACCATAATTCAGACATTTATATATTGTTTTTTCTTATCTTTCTAATGGCCCCTTGAGGTTGCACGGGATTTACTGCTTAGCATTT
The DNA here is from genome assembly GCA_014361205.1 of Methanomethylovorans sp. Lineage (GTDB taxonomy): Archaea > Halobacteriota > Methanosarcinia > Methanosarcinales > Methanosarcinaceae > Methanomethylovorans. The sequence goes on from JACIVZ010000114.1 coordinate 4,871, forward strand.
TTGTTTTTCCACATAAGTCCTGAAAACTTCTTCAGCCTTTTCCTCACCTATCTTTTCAATTACCAGATCAATGAACACTTGCATGTAATCTGTGGGTATGCATCCAAGGCTTTCACTTCCATTTTCAATAAGCAACAGCAAATATTGCAATTCTTCCATATTGAGTTTTTCCAATCTTGACCTGAAATCTTTTTCAGAAGCAGCAAAATGATTAGCAAGAGGAGGTAGTATCGACCTGTAAGGAGCACCTGAACCCTCACAATCTAAACTCTTAAACTCTGGAGCTAGTTGTTGTAACAGATCTATGTCTTTTTTCGATAGTTTACGTGGCAATTCCGATGATCTCCTTCCTTTAAATCTCTTATACTTTCCACCTTTTATATCTTATAGAGGATTCTGATTAACCCTCTGTTTTTTATGTCACCATAAACTCAAAGTGGCGTTTATTCATCTTATCTCTACTTTTACTTCATTTCTTTCATTT
>JACIVZ010000115.1 GCA_014361205.1 Methanomethylovorans sp.
TAAATTTAGTTTGATGTTCTCTGTGTTGGGATCATATTTAACAATATTGATTATTTTATTGCATTTAAGCATGTTTCTGAAAAAGAACATATCATACATTGGTGGCACTTGGTATTACACAATCAAAGAAATGATACATATAAAAAGGGTGGAAAATGGTATCTATAGAAATTCTGGGCGGAAAAGATGAAATCGGTGGTAACAAGATACTGCTTGAGCATAAAGGAACAAAAATATTCCTTGACTTTGGGATGAGCTTTAACAGAAATGCATACTACTTTTCTGAATTTCTCCATCCCCGAAAATGTTCGGGTCTTGGAGATTTTTTTGAATTTGGCCTGCTTCCAGATGTAAAAGGCATTTACAGGGAAGATTATCTTACACATATGGGCAGGTACTGGGAAGCAAGGGATTTGGATGGTGTATTGCTGTCGCATGCACATGCAGACCATGCTCAGTATATCCATTTTCTCAGATGGGATATACCCATCTATTGTACGCAGGCAACAAAAATAATACTTGAATGTCTTCAGAAAACAGGAAATAATATATTTTCAGATTTAATTGACGCATGTGAAACGTTCAAATTCTATCCAAACAAAAACGGCGGTTTTTCCAGGGTAGACAGAAGAAAGAATGAGTATGTTCACAAAAGAGATTTCAGGATAATGGAAGAAGGTAAAAAAGTAACTATTGGAAATATTGAAGTGGAGATGGTACCAGTTGATCATTCTCTTCCTGGTGCCTGTGGATTTATAATATATACTGATGAGGGAAACATTGTCTACACCGGTGACATAAGATTCCATGGATCAAACAGTAATCTCAGCAGGAAATTTGTTGCCAGAGCACGTGATGCTGCACCACGATGGATGTTATGTGAAGGTACACGCATAGATAGTTATGTCATGGATAGCGAATCAGAAGTCCAGAAGAAGATAAGCAAACTTATCTGTCAGTGCAATGGATTAGTGTTTGTTGAACATCCTATTAGAGATATCGATAGAGTAAACAGTATTTTCAATGCTGCAAAAGAGAATGAAAGGGAATTTGTAGTATCTATGAAACTAGCTTATCTGATTGAAGCTCTTGATAAGTACTGCCCGTTTTGTATAGATGAGGTGAAGATTCTCAAACCCAGGAAAAACTGGGGCCTGATTAATAAAACTGACGTTACTCCAGAGCAGATAGCGCAGGATTATGAAAAATGGGAACGTGATTTCATCGACCGTCCAAATTCAATTGGCTGCAATGAATTAAATAAAACACCTGATAAATATGTTGTCTCAATGAGCATGTGGGAAATAGGCCAGCTTGCAGACATTAAACCAACCAATGCTCTTTGGATAAAATCTTCCTGCGAGCCTTTTTGTGAAGAGATGGAACTTGATGAGAAAAGAAAAATGAACTGGCTTAATCACTTTGGTATTAAGCATGAAAATGCTCATGCATCCGGTCATGCCAGCGGTGAGGAAATTAGAGAAATGATTAAGGAGATCAATCCTGAAATATTGATTCCAGTTCATACGGAGAGAGCGGATCTTTTTGATAATATTATATGATTTAACCTTTTGTTGCAATATACTTAAGATGCTTCTGAGAAGCTATTGGATCCATTTCATAGGATTTCCTCATGCGATTGAACAACTCATTGACTTTGCCAGGCAAATGAAACTGTTAAGATACTATGTATTACCGAAGATGCGGTTTAGCAAGTGTTTTTTATACTTGAAAAGTCTTCTGACATACATGTAATTTACAGGCGAGGCATCGCTCTTCATATCGTTTCTGGCCTCATTCAACAGCTCATCAACGTTGCGTGCGACCCATTGGCTTCAAGGAACATCCTGAAGGATATGCGATGTCTTTCTCTATATTTAGGAACGAACAACTCAACTTTCAATTTATTAGCCAAGGTGGTGGCTCCTGACATAATAAAGTAATATCAGGTTATTAATATCTATGTTAGTATATGTAGAAGTCACATATTTAAGTAAAATATCCAAAAACTTCTCTTTGAGTGTAATTAACTGTCTTTCTGAAGGAATCAATAATGCTGAAGATAGGAATAGTCGGATGCGGAACAATAGGTAGCTGTATCTGTAAAGCTATTGATGATGGCTTGATAGAAACCGAAGTTTATGCTATATATGACAGAAATACTGAAAACATTGAGAGACTGGTGTCCTCTTTGGTTAATCTCAGACCTGCTATAATGGGAATCGAAGAAATGATTAAACATATAGATCTGCTGGTTGAATGTGCTTCACAAAAAGCTGTCTATGAAGTTGTACCGCCGGCTTTGCATGCTGGATGTGATGTCATGGTTATGAGTGTAGGGGCTTTTGCAGATGAAAGACTGTTTAAAACAGTTTATGGAATCGCCAAAGAGATGAACTGCAAGATATACTTGCCATCAGGAGCCATTGCCGGACTTGATGGACTGAAATCAGCTGCTTCTGATGAGATATATTCAGTTACAATAACAACTCAAAAACCTCCTTCTGGACTTGCCGGTGCACCCTTTGTGATAGAAAAGAACATAAATCTGGATGAGATCAAAAGCAAGACTGTCATCTATGAGGGCAAAGCAAGTGAAGCTGTAAAGGAGTTTCCTGCAAATGTTAATGTTGCTGCCACACTAAGCCTCGCTGGCATAGGTTTTGAAAAAACAAAGGTTAGAGTAATAGCTAATCCTGCACTATGCCGCAATATTCATGAAATTACTGTAGAAGGCAGCTTTGGGAAGTTGACATCTAAGGTGGAAAATGTACCTTCACCCACTAATCCAAAAACCAGTTATCTTGCATCACTTTCAGCTATTGCTACATTGAAAAAGATAACTGATCCACTACAAGTAGGTACCTGAAAGATCTGTAAAAATTCATAATTGTTTTTAGTATTGTAAAATTAATCAATGAACCTGTCAGAAAATATGTAATTAAATAAGTACTTCAATGCAGTGATCATATGCTATATACACAAGAACTGACCGAAAGGATAAATGAACTCAAAAAAGAGCGTAATGCTGTAATTCTTGCCCACAATTATGAGCGTGCAGAGATCCAGGATATTGCTGATTTCATTGGAGATTCCCTTGAACTTAGCCAGAAGGCAGTAGAACTTGATGTGGATATAATAGTATTTTGCGGAGTGAATTTTATGGCAGAGAGTGCAGCTGTACTCTGTCCCGAAAAGACAGTTCTTCTTCCCGAGCTGGACGCAAGGTGTCCTATGGCTGATATGGTAAAACCGGATTCCCTGCTCTACCTTAAAAAACAGCATCCAGATGCTGCAGTGGTATGCTATGTAAACACAACCGCAGAGATTAAAGCAGAATGTGATATCTGTTGTACTTCTGCCAATGCTATTGAAATTGTGAACTCACTCGACCAGGAAAAAATAATCTTCATTCCTGACAAAAACCTTTCAGAGTATGTAGCAAGAAATACGGACAAAAAGATAATTCCGTGGGAAGGATATTGCCCTACACACAATCAAATACTTCCAATCGATGTACAGAGGGCAAAAAATCTTCATCCTATGGCTCAGGTACTGGCACATCCCGAATGCAGATATGAAGTGCTGGATATGGCAGATAAAATATGCAGTACTACCGGCATGGTCAATTATGCAAGAACATCCAGATGTAATGAGTTTATAATAGCTACTGAGAGTGGTCTTATGCATAGACTTCAAAAAGAAAATCCACAGAAAAAGTTTTATGAGGTATCACCTTATACAATATGTCCTGGCATGAAAATGATAGATCTCAAGGCAGTAGCTGATTCATTGGAACATATGAGATACGTCATTGAAGTGCCCGGGGATATAAGAGTCAAGGCAAAGAATGCACTCGACAGAATGCTTGCAGTTAAAATAAAAAGATAACAGGCTTTAAATGCGCGCTTATTTGCAGTTGATTAGATATGGAAACTGTCTCATGGCAGCTTTTTCTGCTGCTGTTGGAGTATTCATTGCATACAATATAATTAGTAGCAATTACGGATCAATAGCGTTTCCGTTAACAGAGAGCTTATATGTGAGCGTGGTGGTTTTCCTCGTAACAGGAGCAGGTAATACTATAAACGATTATTATGATATTGAAATCGATAGGATCAATAAACCTGAAAGACCTCTGCCTTCCGGCAGGATAGGTAAGTCTAAAGCTCTCTATTTATCCATCTTGCTCTTTACTACAGGAACTCTTATCGCTTTTTTTATAAATCATATATGTGGAATAATTGCTTTGTTTAATTCTCTACTGCTTATCTATTACGCTGCAAAACTAAAACGTACTTTACTTCTGGGTAATCTCAGCGTAGGATACCTTACAGGCTCCACATTCCTTTTTGGAGGAGCTGTATTTTACAACACAGGAGGAATTAAAGCTGTATTCATACTTTTCCTGCTTGCAACTCTAGCCACTGTTGCCCGGGAAATAGTCAAAGACATCGAAGATATACAGGGAGACAAACAAGATGGAGCAAATACCCTTGCCATCACTATTGGTTCTGAAAAAGCTTCTTTTATGGCTTCTGCTATTGGGTTTATAGCTGTAATAGCAAGTCTGCTCCCTTATCTGCAATCTTTATTAAATATTCGTTATCTTTTGATAGTCTTTGTGGCAGACATTGTTTTCTTCCTCGCAATTTATGCCATCCTTAAGAATAAGAATCCCACAAAATCTTCAAAACTCTTCAAAATAGCAATGTTTGTCTCCTTGATAGCGTTCTTATTAGGAACTTAATCAACAGACGGAATGTTCTCCTCTTGCAAGACTCATGGTGAAGTTCACCATATCTGAAAGCTGTGCATCAATCACTTCTTTAATTTCAGCCTCTACAGATTCAACTGAACCACTTTCCATTATCACCTGTGCTGCTGCTATCTTAGGATTGTCCACAGGCATACCAATGTCACTGAGTAACCACACATATGCCTCAGCTATGCCTGGTACTTCATTGTATATCTTTTCAGCTATCCTGTGAGATAGTATGTTATATATCTTTCCTACATGACTTACAGGATTTTTTCCTGCGGCTGCTTCACTTCCAACTGGCCTGTGAAGAGGAATTATACCATTTACACGATTACCTCTGCCAACTTCACCACAATCAGCATCTTCAGCAGATGTACCTGTAACAGTGGTATAGACGCCTGCAAGACCCCTTCCCTCTAAATCCAGATTGTTGAATAAAATGGAAAAGTTCATAGTGGGTTCATACTGTTCCACATAATCTGCAACATACTCTTGTATGCAATTAAATAATTCTCCTT
>JACIVZ010000116.1 GCA_014361205.1 Methanomethylovorans sp.
GCCCCCCCCCCAAAAAAAGGTATGGAGTTAATGAAAAAACGAATAGGTTTTTAAACCGAAGTTCTAATTAGACAATCTCTTTATTGGAGAAGGTCACTAGCACTTACAAGAGGAATAAGCTTTACACCCAGGGCTGCCAGGCTTTCCTGAGCTCCCTCCTCACGATCCACCACAGTAATTACAGTGTTTACAATACCTCCTGCTTCAAGAATAGCGTTTATAGCATCCTTTACTGACCCCCCGCTTGTAGTTACATCTTCTATCAAGACTATACGCGAGCCTTTCTTTAGATCGCCTATAAAACGACCTCCTGTCCCATAACCCTTTTCTTCCTTACGAACAATTAAAAGTTTAAGGTTGGATTTGAGGGCAACTGCCGTTGCAAGAGGAACACCACCTAAAGCTACACCACCAATCATGTCCACATTTTCGGTAACTAATATAGCAGAAGCCTGCTCTGCTATAACTGTGAGAGTGGCAGGATCTGTACTTGCTTTCTTAATATCAATATAATATTTACTCTTCTTGCCCGATGCAAGGGTAAAGTCACCGTATTTTACAGCCCCACAACTTTTAAGTGCAGATATGAGAAGGGATTTTCTATAATTTCCTACATTCATCCGGACCACCTACTTAGACACACTATATAAAAAGAGTTACCAAGGCTCTTTCTTCACTCCTATAAAATAACCCACCACATTTGTAGTAAGGTGAAGTAAAGGAGTAATAATCAACACAGTAACCATAATATTTCTATTAAAATTCATCAAGAACCACTCTGGAGAAGACAGATATGTAAATGTCCATGCTCCAAGTACAAAATCAAGTTGATCAACAAGGGGTAATGAAGCTCCTCTCTTCATTCCAAACCTGCGCTTGAAAAAACTTTTAAACATGTCTCCAAAAAGAGAACCCGAAGCAAGGGAAAACAAAATAACAATTGTATGAGACCCTCTGTATGAAAATGAAGGTAAAGATATATCTGTAAACTCGGAGAGAGAATTGAGCAGAGCCATCTGAAGCAAACCCAAAAGCACACCGCATGCTATACCAACAAAAAGGCCCCTATATGTCTTTCCATCACCTAGAATGCGTTGTCCATCCTTCAATACTCTGCCACCGTCGATGGGACGACCACCACCAAAAACTGCAGCCATTGAATTAGGAACATAAGCAGGCAACATCAACCAGACAGCTATGATCACTGTTTCTATCGTATTACCAACTCATTTACAGTTTTCTTCTTTTTTCTTTTTCTTTTCTGAGATATAGTTCATTGTGTCATACTTATGAAATAGCAAACAGTATTATATTATTCACATCATGTAATAACTACGATATAATACCACCGCAACCAAGCAATCTATGTGAAAACCATATTCTATATATAAGATGTGCATATGCAAATCTCAACGAGAGATCACCAATGGCAAAAAAAGATATTCTTTTTACAAATAAAAACACCATATTTGCAGCTGTCATACTATTTATGTTGCTATCACTTATAATTATCATAGGTATGCTTACCCCCCTTTTAGTAAAAATCTTTACAGGCACAGAGCTTTCTTTGGATTCTGATTACTTCAACCCTCGCACTGCAATACCTACTGCATTACTTATAGTGACACTTGCTATCTGCTTAATGATTGATTCCATTACAACCAAAGCATTTAAAATAACTGCTTTATTGTTTTTCTTAATATTAGGTTTTGCTTCCTTTTTTCCTTTTTCAAATATAAAACTCAGTGTTTCTGTAGCTCTTATAGTACCAGCCCTTATTGCCACTATAAATAAAATCTGGCTCACTGCAAAGAATAAAAAAGGATATTGGAGAAATAGAGGGCTTTCAGCTCATTTAATTCATCTGGGAATACTCTGCGTGTTGCTTGGAGTGGTGCTTAGTTCCAATATGAAAGTTGAAGATTCAGCGGTCTATCTTATTGGAGAAAACGGAACTCACAATGTAAAAAATTACAATGTAAAGATAAACTCAATGACATCATGGTTTGAAGGAGAAGCTTATCAGAAATATAAGGCATCATCCTACATCACCAGAATAGATTTTGACATATATAATCAAAACAAATATGTAAATAGTGGTAGTGTAAAATATATTACAGACTTCAAATGGGGACAAACGTACACCACGACATATATACATAGAGGACTTACAGAAGAACTGTTCATTGCCCCCAGGGCTCTTGATGAAAAAAACGGTAAAGTTGATATGTATGTACGTATAGTCCCTTTCATAAATTTTTTATGGGTGGGCATATATTTGATGGCGATGGGTATCATCGCATTGCTTATTGTGGAATATCGAAACATAAGCCCGAGCTACAGGATAGCAGATTCCTGTAATATACAAAAAACTATTAGTTTTTTTGAAAAAAGATATGAAAATATAATGGAACAGGAAATTATAAAACTTAGATCAAGAAAAAAACAGGAGAGACAATAATTGAATATCGGAATAATTTTGATCTGGTTATCTTTTTTAACAGGAATATGTGCTGCAATTTCTGTTTACAGAGAATATAAAAAAAACAATATCAATGGCAGCTTGCTATCAATTAAACTGGAAAGAGCATGCTTAATATCAATCGGATTTTCCATGCTCCTATTGGTGTACTATCTCTATACCATCAATACATCATATTCGTATGTATTTGAGCATTCAAGCGCTGAACTTGAATGGTATTACAGGCTATCTGCTTTGTGGGCAGGTCAGGAGGGGTCTCTCTTATTGTGGTCTGTTTCTATAATGATGATGCTTCTGATAGTAGAGCATACACAAGAGATACGACTTTCAGAAACAGCTTTGATGCATATAATTCGCCTTGTATCATTGTCTGTTGTATGTGTATTCATAGGATTGTTAGTACTAAAAAATCCCTTTTCTGCATATTATGCGGTTCCGGGAGGTAGTATTGAAATAACTAACTGGAATCCTTTTATCCAGATGTATGAGATTCCTTATGGTCAGGGAATGAATCCTCTACTGCGTAACCCTTGGATGGCATTACATCCTCCAATCCTCTTTTTTGGATATGCAGCTTTCACAATACCCTTTGCAGCTGCAATGTTCAAGTTACTGGCCCATGATGACGGATGGGAATTTATTGCTACCAGATGGATGCGAATTTCTTGGCTTTTTCTCACAGTGGGAATAGGACTTGGTGGATTCTGGGCATATGAAGTTCTGGGATGGGGGGCATGGTACTGGAGCTGGGATCCCGTAGAAACATCTTCTCTTATACCATGGATAACTGCAACAGCATATTTGCATGCACAACTACGCTACAGAGAGGGAGAATACAATTTGATTGCGCCTTTTCTTGCAATATTCTCTTTTATAATGGTAATGTTTGCTACTTTTGTTACCAGAAGCGGCATATGGGCTTCTGTCCATTCCTGGCAGGACTTCAACGCTCAAAGTGCTACTATAGCATTATTTCTTGGAATATTGATTATTTCAAGCACATTATTGGTTTTAAAAAATATTGCGGCGACCACTAAATAAAAGTCAAAATTTATCTATTAAGTAACTAAAATTTTCCATCATTAAATTGCCCTTCAGTAAATGGTTTTGTTCTGATTTCTCCGTTTTCCACAATCAATTGTTCAATCCTGCTTTCAGCCTTGGAAAGTTTATTGCTGCATACACGTGCTAGCTTCATTCCCTCTTCAAAGACTTCAAGACTTTCATCCAGAGTCAGATTTCCTTTTTCAAGTTTTTCTACAAGGCTTTCCAGCTTTTCGAGAGCATTTTCAAAGGTTAAACTTTGATATACATTTTCAACATTAGAACTTACATCCATTTTCTTCCTCCTTATTATAATCAATAGATATCTTTTTAATGACATCACACATGATATTGCCATCAGTTACCCTAAGATTAAGTTTATACCCTGTTTTCACATCATTAATGCTTTTGATAACTTTATTGTTTGACAATGCTATACAATACCCTCTTTCTAAAGTATTGAGAGGATTTACTGCATTCATACGACCTACAATGCCCTGAAAAACCATTTTTCTTGAGTTTAGCTCATATTTCACATCCTTTTCCATAAAGGTAATAAGTTCATCAACTCTCTGATGATGCTGATCTACCATTTCTAAAAGTTTTCTCAGATCCAAAGAATCACGAGCTTTATCAAGTTTAGCAGAAAGCGCCATAATTTTATGGTTTAAAGCATATTCAATTCTCCGAATCATGGAATCCAGCAATCTCTTAAGTTCAAACTTGTCAGGGACGATGAGTTCTGCTGCTGCAGATGGAGTAGGAGCCCTGAGATCAGCTGTAAAGTCTGCTATCGTGTAATCTGTCTCGTGACCTACGGCGGAAACCACTGGAACCTTTGAATTAAAAATAGCTCTTGCCACAACTTCCTCATTAAAAGCCCAAAGATCTTCCAGTGAGCCGCCGCCTCTGCCAACTATTATCACATCCACTTCCGCTTTATTAAGAAGTTGTATAGAATCAGCAATGCTTTGTGCTGCACCATCCCCTTGCACAAGGCAAGGAGCTAACAGTACCTGTACCGGATATCTGCGGTTCAATACATTAATAATATCATGTATTACAGCTCCTGTCGCAGAAGTAGAAACGCCGATTTTTGTAGGAAATTTTGGAATAGGCCTTTTTCGATCTTGTTCAAAAAAGCCTTCTTCTTTTAATTTCTGCTTAAGTTGCTCAAAAGCTTTGAACATTTCACCAATACCATCAGGTCGTATGTCCAGAACTTTTAGCTGGTATTCACCTCTTATAGTGTATACATCCACTGAACCGTACACTATAACTGACATGGATTCTATCAGCTCAAACTTCAGATTACGATTTATCTGCCTGAAACTAACACACCTTATCTGGCTTTCTTTATCTCTTAATGTAAAATAATAATGTCCCGAGCTATGTTTTTTAAGATTAGAGATCTCACCACGTACCCATACTTCACGGAGTTTTGGGTCATTGATGAGTAAAGATCTTATGGTATCATTAAGCATTGAAACACTATACACACCTATTGGATTCTCAGACATCATAAATGATGAGGAATTTACTACTATTTATTTTAATGCAAGGATAGTGAAAGTGTTATACTTGTTGAAAGTGTTTTATAATAATACTAAGCTTTAAATAAGTTCGTTTTAATAAGCAATATTGAATTTTGACATGAAGAGATATTTCTTACGCTATAACTTTTCTAATTTGGAGCTATGGTCATGGCAAAAAATGCATTAATAACTGGAATTACTGGA
>JACIVZ010000117.1 GCA_014361205.1 Methanomethylovorans sp.
TGCAGGTATATAGCTACCTTTTTTATATTCTAGAGAAACGACTTTTCCTTTCAAGGGTGCTCTGTTCACATGAACATTTTGGAAGTTCATAAAAATACATATTTTTCTGCCCCTTATATCTACTATCCTGCCATCTGCGGGTGAGAGCATACAGTCTTCGTCCTCAAGAGGATATCTCTCAGGATCACGGAAGAAAATGAATAAAAATGCAAGTATTAACAGTCCAATTATTAATCCAGTTATCGCATATATATTTCCTGTGAAATAGGTCAAGACACCAAAAAAAACTACTACAAATAAAATACTCAGTATCCAGGGTAATGAACCTTTTGCAAGCATTTAATTTTTTCCTTAAACCTTTTTCTTTAAGTTATGTACCTGTTCGGTGGTAATATCCCAAAGACCGCTGATCAGTTCCAGAATCTCAGGCAGTATACGCATCACTGCATATGCTATCACAAATAAAGCTACTCCGGAACCGGCTTTAGCTATCATATGGTGTGCAATCTCAAAGCTATTGGGTCCAAACCACATTTCGCCATATGCCACCACTACAAATACATCTCTTAATATATTAAGTATGTATATGACGGGAATAGATACCATGAATGCTGCTAACAGTTTCTTCACCGGCGCGCTCACAGAAGCTATCAAGCCCATAAAAAGGGCAATGCTTTCAATTGCGGTACACCCAAGTATTATTTCAACTGTGTGACCATTATATGTAATCATGTTACCTGCTTTATCTGCCGAATATCCTAAAATGCCCAATGTCCAGATTATATGATTTGATACCATACTGATCAGCCATTCATTGAGGAGTGGTATCTCTGCAAAGGGAAAATAAACTAATGAACCAATAGCAATAGCATTGGTAGCCATATATGTGATGTCGAGATTCTTTTCCATTGGAGTATATTTATTGATATACTCCAGATACATTGTACGTGCAATGAGCAAACAAAAAGCGCTCATTGCCACAGTAAGCACCACATTCACATAATCATCTATGGCAAGATAATGCAAAGGCTGTTGTAACCAGTGAATGGAGAATGTACCCCATCCGGCAGATCCTATAATTCTTTTAGCATTATTTTTGATAGGCAGGATCGCACAGAGTAACATTAATGATATAGATGTCCATAATATGATAAGCATTAATAGCACCTGTAATTGTATGAACTTATATACCAGTCAGCCATAATAAACTTGTTGTCATATGAAACCAGTAACTCCTCTTTTAACAGTTGATGCAATAATTCTTTATGATTCAAAAATTGTATTTGTCAGGCGTAAACACGATCCATTTAAAGGTATGTTTGCACTTCCGGGTGGATTTGTAGAAGTAGGGGAAACTACTGAAAAGGCAGTGGTACGTGAGGCAAAGGAAGAAACTGGTCTTTCCATAGAAATAATTAAGTTGATTGGAGTATATTCAGAACCTTCGCGTGATCCAAGAGGTCATACAGTATCTGTATGTTATCTCGCAAAAGGAAAAGGGATTCCTAAAGCAGGTTCTGATGCGGCGGAAGTCAAACTTTTTACAATTGAAGAGGTACCCAAACTAGCTTTCGATCATAATCATATCATAGATGAGGCAAGAGTTGATATAAATGGAGTTCTGTCCCAAATGTAAGTGTATGATGTTCCCATTTCAGGGTTCTTTTGTATGTAAGAAATGCGGTTATGTGAAAAACACTGAAGTTGTATCTGATAATCTTGTGTCGAAATCTCAGCGCAAGAGTCGTGAAGTCACTGTGTTAGAAGAAAATTTTGATCAGGGTCTTCCCACTACAAGTACAAGATGCCCAGAATGCGGGCATAATGTTGCATACTGGTGGCTCAGGCAGCTCAGATCCGCAGACGAATCCGAAACGCGCTTCTTCAAATGTACTAAGTGTAATGCCACATGGAGAGAATACGACTAAGATTTGTCTATATGCCACATTTTTATATATCTTTAAATAGGAAACTTTTATTACTTAAAGGATATAATGAAGTGGATATTCAGACACCTGATGGAGAAATAACATGTTCAAGGCAACGATTGACGCGGATATTTTAAAAAGTTCCATAGAAACGCTTTCTGTACTCGTGGACGAGGCACGATTCAGGATATCCACAGAGGGAATCTCTGTAAGAGCTGTGGATCCGGCAAACGTGGCCATGGTAAGTTTTGAATTAAGTGCAAGTGCGTTTGATGATTATGTTGCTGATGATTGTGAGATTGGTATGGATCTCACGAAGGTCAATGATATATTCGGAGTGGCAGAAAAGAATGAAAAGGCCACTATAGAACTTGATGAAATGTCCCAGAAAATGTCAATATACATCGGTGGCTTTTCTTATACTCTTTCGTTACTGGATCCTTCTACTATTCGTGCAGAACCGCGTATACCACAGCTTGAGCTGCCAGCTGAAGTTGTTCTTAATGGTAAGGAACTCCAGAAAGCAGTTAAGGCAGCAGAGAAGATTAGTGATCACATGTCTCTTGGTGTAGAAGATGATATCTTCTATATGGAAGCTGAAGGTGATACGGATAAAGTCCGCTTGGAAATGCCCCGTGATAAGTTGATAGACTTAAAATCTGGTGATGCACGTTCTTTGTTCTCTTTAGACTATCTTTCCGATATTGTTAAACCGGCTTCTAAATCAAATGAGGTTACTCTTGAGTTAGGGCGTGATTATCCTATAAAGATAAGTTTCACAATTGCTGAAGGTGCAGGCAAGATAAGTTACCTGCTTGCCCCAAGAATAGAGTCAGACTAATCTATGGAAAAAAAGGATCTTGCTCTTTATCCTTTTATTAAGGAAGCTTCAGCATATGTGTCTAACTTGGGTTTCAGCCTTGAACAGTTGATATCCTCAAGGGCTCTGGATTCTGTCCGTTCCCGTGGAGTGGAGAGGGTACTTCAGGCTTTAAAAGGTGAAATTTATAAGCCACAACTTTTATCCTCTGATGATTCCAAAATTCATATTGAACTTCTTTCCTATCCTTTTTCAAGGATCTTGGTATCCTGCATCGATGATAATTTTCTTATACGCAGATATTCACTTGCTGAAGCAGTTTCATGTTATGATCTGCTACGTTTTGAATCTGATGAATTTATACGTGATATAGCATCGGATTTTGATATAGGAGTTCATATTTATAATAATAGTTTTGATATCCATTTCACTGATTATATACGACTTGCAAGTTCTATGAAAGCACTTGAATGGAAACTTGTCAACCGAAAATTGCACAAAGGGCATGTTTACATTTCAAAAGAAGAACTTGCAAGGTTACTTCAGGAAGCTATAAAGGAGAGAATACAGGGTTCTCTACCTCTGGATGTTCCGCAGGATATCTGTCAGATGTGTTCTCCTTATATTTCTCAGATTCATACAGTAATGCAGCAAATGAAAGAAACTTTTGGATCAGGGGATTTTGGTGCAGTGGAGAGTGATATGTTTCCTCCCTGTATGATGCATGCAATATCCAATGTCAGGGCAGGCGTCAATCTTGCTCATTCTATGCGCTTTGCTCTTACTTCATTTCTGCTTAATATAGGTATGTCTGTTGATGATATCATTTCTTTGTTCAATGTATCTCCAGACTTTGATTTAGAAAAGACGAGATACCAAATTGAACATATATCCGGTTCCTCTGGAACAGAATACAAACCTCCTTCCTGTTCCACTATGCGTACATATGGAAATTGCTATGGTGCAGATGAGTTATGTAGCAAGGTAAAGCATCCTCTTACCTATTATAAACGTAAGACATGGTTTAAACATAAGAATTAAGTTTCTCCCTCACTTCTTTTCTCGTAAAAATAAATAATCAAATATACTTATTAAGTTATTTAGAAGGCATCTAATATTTATTTATATGATTTAAATCATATTCTAAAGTAAGGTTTAATCATAGTGGTAAATCTATGAAGTGAAATACAGAATAAGGAAAACATGTGAGATTCCAGGAGAGAGAATATGGGTTTATTTAATCGAATGAGCACTGTTATAAAAGCTAAAATGAACAAAATTACAGACAAACTGGAGGATCCCAGAGAGACATTGGATTATTCTTATCAAAAACAGTTGGAATTGCTACAGAATGTAAAAAGAGGTGTGGCTGAAGTTGCTACATCAAAGAAACGTCTTGAATTACAGAAAGCAAAGTTACAGCAAAGTGCAGATAAATTAGATCAACAGGCAAGGGATGCTGTTAAGGCAGATCGGGAAGATCTGGCAAGAGTTGCCCTTGAGCGTAAGACAGCACTTGTAACACAGATACAGGGGCTTGATCAGCAGATAGCAGAACTGGATCAGGAACAACAAAAGCTTGTTGCTGCAGAAAAGCGTTTGTCTACAAAGGTGGAGATATTCAGGACCAGGAAAGAAACTATAAAAGCCCAGTATTCATCTGCGGAAGCTCAGGTAAAGATTAATGAGTCTATTTCAGGTATCAGCGAGGAAATGGCTGATGTTGGACTAGCCATGCAGAGGGCTGAAAGCAAGACCGAAGAGATGAAAGCACGTTCAGCGGCTCTTGATGAGCTCATAGAACTTGGCACATTGGAAGATGTGACAGGCAGTCAGGATCAGATAGATAGGGAATTATCAAAGTTAAATTCCCAGAACCTGGTAGATGCAGAACTGGCTAAACTCAAAGAGGAGGTGCGTAAATGATAATACGGATTATGGGTGAAGGACAATACGAAGTACCCAGTAGCCTTTTTGATGAGTTGAATGCTATTGACAATTCCATAGTTGATCATGTGGCAAAAGGAGATAAAAAAGCTTACAAGCAAGATCTGGCAAACCTTATAGCAAAGATCAAACAGAATGGCAAACAGATAAGTGTTGAAGAGATAATAGAATCAGATGTGATTGTTCCCCCTGAGGATCTTACTTTTGAAGAAGCAAAAAAGGTGTTTACGGGCAATGGCATCTTTGAGGACTGAAAAAAGTTAAAAACAACATAATCAAAATGGTATTCCCCACAATGGATACCATTTCTCCATATCTTTTTCTATAGGCAATTCGTTTTCCATCAGGGACTTGAGCCGGAACTCCACGGAACTGTCTCTCTCTTTATTTCCTTTTGGTACGAATGGATAGAAACTGTCCTGTTTGAAATTATATATCCAGTATACGGTATTTTTTCCAAGGAACTTATATATAGCACATAGAAGCTGTTCACCAAAATCATGCTCTATCATCGTCTGGCTTATCAGGTGTATGGTGGTGACAATGTCTTCA
>JACIVZ010000118.1 GCA_014361205.1 Methanomethylovorans sp.
TTTACAATGCTACTGGTTTGGCTCCGGGAACGGCGCATACCATTGGTATAGAAACTGTAGATACTACAGGAAATATTAATCATTCACGTGTGATTCATTCTGCAACAACCAATCTTCCAGATACAACACCTCCTGCATTAGTGTCCAATCTTCACGCAGCAGGAACAGGCTTGACCTGGATCAGATGGACATGGGTTAATCCCGATGATTCAGATTTCAGTCATGTGAGGATTTACCTTGATGATACATTTGTTACAACTACCTCCAGTCAATTTTACAATGCTACTGGTTTGGCTCCGGGAACGGCGCATACCATTGGTATAGAAACTGTAGATACTACAGGAAATATTAATCATTCACGTGTGATTCATTCTGCCACTACGTTGAAGCTACCTGTGATTTCAAATGTTGTGGGAAAGGACATTAAAGAAAACTCAATCACCTTAGAATGGGATGCTTCTGAAAATACTGCAGTAGTGCAAATAACTCTGAATGGAATAGTTCTTGCCACTATAACAGAGCCAACATTTATACACAATAATCTGAATAGCTCTACTACCTACAATTACACTTTGATTCCATTCACTGAAAACGGATTGCGAGGAGAAGCGGTAAGTATCAGCCTCACGACATCTTCTGCAGGTAGCAGTGGAAGTGGTAGGAGAAGCAGCAGTAGTAGTGGTAGCAGTAGTAGTGGCAGCAGTGGAGGTGGAGGCGGTAGTGCAGGTAGTGTGGAAGACTTTGAAAATGTTTTCCTCAAGGATGTAGACAGCAAATATCTGAGAACTAATGCCAATGTCACCTATGAATTTGCCAGAGCAGGAAACTATATTCAATCGGTCAGCTTCTATTCTCTGAAAAACTCTGGAGAGATCACATCAACTATAGAAGTTTTGAACAAAAGATCTAAACTTGCATCCTTCGATCCGGAAGGAATAGTATACAAATATATAAATATCTGGGTAGGTAAAGCAGGTTTTGCAACAACAGAAAATATTAAAGATGCTCATATAAAATTTAAGGTAAATAATTCATGGATGAAAGAACATGAAATAAAAACCCAGAACATAAAATTGCAGAGATATAATGGAAGTGCATGGGAAGTGTTACCAACTGTACTTCAAAGCAATACTACCGAATATTCCATCTTTGAAGCAGAGACACCGGGTTTTTCCCCATTTGCAATCACTGCAATGAATATACTTAGTCCAGCTATGGAGAATAGCAGTGATACCACATATTTAAATGATGTAGGTGTGGAGAAAAAACATCCGGAAAAGTCGAAGATATGGACTTTTATCATTGCTTTTCTGATTATAGGAATTCTTGTTGTGGGCTATGAGTATCTGAAGAGAGAGTAAAATTAATCTGCTTTACCTCCTTTACCACTACCAATGAAAAGAACAGTTCTCGGAATAGAGGGTACTGCCTGGAATCTAAGTGCAGCAATAGTCAATGAGAATGATGTTATCGCTGAGGTCACACATACATATGTACCACCTATCGGAGGTATACATCCCAGGGAAGCTGCACAACACCATGCAAAATTTGCTTCATATGTAATAGAAAAAGTCCTTGAAGAAGCAGAAAAAAAAGGTGTATCACTATCTTTGATAGCTGGAGTTGCTTTTTCTCAAGGGCCGGGTCTTGGTGCCTGTTTGCGTACAGTTGCTACTGCAGCACGTGCTCTGTCTCTTAGTCTGGGTGTGCCTCTTATAGGTGTTAATCATTGTTTAGCACATATAGAAGTTGGTCGCTGGAAGACTCCTGCAAGGGATCCTGTAACATTGTACGTAAGTGGAGCTAATTCACAGGTACTGGCTTATAATATGGGTAAATACCGTGTATTTGGTGAAACACTGGATATCGGTCTGGGGAATGCATTGGATAAGTTTGCCAGAAGTGCAGGGCTTACTCACCCAGGTGGTCCGAAAATAGAGGAACTTGCCAGGAAATCAAAAAACTACATTCCAATGCCATATGTTGTGAAAGGAATGGATCTTTCTTTTTCTGGACTTGCCACAGCAGCAACAGATGCTCTTACCAAAGCAAGTCTGGAAGATGTATGTTATTCTTTTCAGGAAACAGCCTTTTCTATGGTTGTAGAAGTAACAGAAAGAGCACTTGCTCATACTGGTAAGAAAGAAGTACTGCTTGCAGGAGGGGTTGGAGCTAATATGCGCCTTAGGGAAATGCTTAAAATCATGTGTGAGGAAAGAGGAGCGTCATTTTACGTTCCTGAAAAACGCTTTATGGGTGATAATGGTGCAATGATAGCCTATCTTGGTCTTTTGATGTTGAACTCTGGTAACATTTTATCTATTGAGAACTCCCATGTGAACCCTAACTTTAGACCTGATTCAGTAAAAGTTACGTGGATCAATGAAGACGAGCTCAAAGGTGATACATGAATGTACCTTGCCAGAGGAGCAGAAGCAGTAGTTACACTTGAAGGAAACATAGTGGTAAAAGAACGCATTCCTAAAAAGTATCGTTTAAAGGTTATCGATGAACGTATACGTAAAGAAAGAACACGTGCTGAGGCAAGACTAATATCAGAAGCCAGAAGAGGCGGCGTTCCTACTCCTGTTGTATATGATATCCAAGATTTCAGGATCGAAATGCAGTATATTGCCGGCAAGCCTGTTAAATATATAATGGATGAAAAAATTAGTGAAGAGATAGGCCAGCTAGTAGGTCGTTTACATTCCAGTGGCATTATACATGGTGATCTGACAACTTCTAACATGATCTATTATAATGAAAGAATATATCTGATAGATTTTGGCCTTGCTTACAGAGATAGCAGCCTCGAAGCACAGGGAGTTGATGTACATGTGCTTTTTCAGACATTCGAAAGTAGTCATCAGAATCATGAGAAACTGATAGCAAGTTTCTGCCAGGGTTACAGAAAAAATTTTGTATTAGCTGATGCTGTCATAGAACGCGTGAAAGAGATTGAGAAAAGAGGGCGTTATGCATAAAATAGTATTTGTCACAAGCAATAATGGAAAATTTAATGAAGCAAGATCTATACTTGGGGCAAAAAAGATTGAACTTCTTCAAAACACTGAAGGATATCCGGAATTGCAGGAAGATGATCTGGAACCTATAGCTTCATTTGGAGCAAAATGGGTAGCTGAAAAACTTCAAATTCCTGTCATGGTGGACGATTCTGGTCTGTTTATCAATGCCCTTAATGGTTTTCCTGGTCCTTACTCCGCCTTTGTAGAAAATAAAATAGGTAATAAAAAAATTCTCAGGCTCATGGAAGATGAAGAAGATCGAACTGCATATTTTAAATCGGTTATTGGTTACTGTGAACCTGGAAACGACGCTGTAGTATTTACAGGTATTGTAAAGGGTCTGATTTCTTTTGAGGAAAGGGGCAGTGGAGGTTTTGGATATGATCCCATATTTGAATACAATGGCAGAACTTTTGCAGAAATGAGTAGTGAAGAGAAAAATAAGTATTCTCACAGGAAGAGAGCTCTTGAAAAGTTTTTTGAGTGGTTGTCAAGTCAAAGGTGAAATTTTTGAAAAGGGATATTTTTACAGATAAGGAAGGAATTGACACCATTCCACTTAAAATGATAGTATATGTGGTCATCACCGCCTGTTTTCTGGTTTTGGTATCTATAGCATGGAATGGTATAATCCCCTTAAAAGAGGGGTATGAAATTGAACAGCAGTTATCTAAGGCATCTAACGAACTCCTTTCTCTTCAGAAGGGTAAGGCTCGTGATGTATCAGTGCCTTTCAGTACTGAAGGTAGTATGTGTTCGATAGAACTCAATTTTCCAAGAGAGATTACATATGCTGGATTTGGTGTGGACCCAGATCCAGATAATGATGGCAATATCACGAATTCTGTGTGGAGCATTGAGAACAACACCATTACGTACAGATATGACAACGGTGTCAAGAAAAAGTGGATTATTGATGGCCAACAGATAAACTTCTGTCAAGGTATTCTTTCAGATAAGGGTAAATGGTTACCTAAAAAAACATCCGATTCATCGAATAACATTGATATAGGAATAGTTATCCAAAAACCAGTATCTGGAACTTATGTATTTGAACTTGTAAGATATAATGGCACATACACTTTATCACATTTTCCTGTGTAGTCCCTAAGAGGGACGTCAGGAAGAAGGTCAGTAATACAGCAAAATATATCTGTTGTCAAAGTATGCACCAGGTGTTATGAAATCAAATATTACAAGGGCACCTGCTTCTGGTCTGATTTGTATTGACAGTTCAGTTCTTGTAGATAAGCCTTCATATGTAGTGTCTTCCTTGGAAAACACTCTGCGGATATCTACCACCAATTCCATTATATCTCCAGTACGCAATACTGGCTGATTTGCTTTAAATGTAGATTGATCTCGTATTCTTATAGGACTGACAGAAATGAAGTCTTTTGTTGGCAAGTGAATTTCTGAGCCTGTATTACTGGTATCGTATCTTAAATTCGCAACATGGGCTCCATCTGACAAATATACAATTATCTGTGAAAGATCCACATCCTCGCTTCCAGGTCCAAGAGATACTGAAATATGTAATTTGGTTATTTCTCCATAGTCAAGTTGATTATTTACAGTAATTGTACCACTGGTTGTACCGGCCGTAGTATTTGAAATCGTGAAAATATAGGTTCCTGCAGTAAGAAATCTGTGTTCATAATATGAGTTCTCTTCAACATTAACAGTAGTGTTTGCGACATTAACTGTGAAAGATCCGCTTTCTGAAATCCATTCTACCATGCCTCCCCGTGGAATTTCAACACTGGTGTTTGAAAGAACGCCATCTCTAATGATGATGGTTGCATAGGTCGCACGTTCCCCTTCCACACGGTCCACACGTAGATTAGATGCAACTTCTTTTGTAGTTTCCTGTCCTGTCTGAGAAGCTTTCTGCTGCAACACACCGGATGTTTTGATAAGAAGCGCAGAAGCTACTGCAGCTACAAGAACCATTGATATAAATATGATGAGTGTACCAATGCCCATCTGTGCACTTTCATCTTTGTGCATTGAATGCTTCCTATTTGCTTTCGTGCGATTTCCCTCAACTATATTATAGATTATAAAATTGGCAAATATTGTACAGCAAATTTAATTATCACTTATAGTATATTAATTCTACTATAATTTTGTTTTGTTACTTTTATAGTTCGCCGAATGAT
>JACIVZ010000119.1 GCA_014361205.1 Methanomethylovorans sp.
TAAAGAGGCACCACATTCATCGCAAAAAGCAACAACTGCTATGTTGTCACCTAGGTCGTGGTAACTCTTACTGATAATCTGCGCATCGCACAAGCTGCATAATCCGATAGGCTTTTCAGTCATATCATAAGATGGCACTAAAGTATAGTCCACTTGTAAATAATTATTAAAAGAATCATATTTTAAGAGCATGGTGCTACCACATATTGAACAGATATTTATTTTCATTGATAATTTTATCGTTATTTATGCTCATTTGAGCCTTTAATTTAATATTTCATTTTTATGATAATTTATCACAAACATTTTTATACTATAATGCATAATAACTGTATAATGCTTTGGCAGAGGTGACACCATGGATTCAATTAAATCCAAAATAAAACGGAGACTGCAGACTTTTATCGAATTGGATGTTAATGGATTGCGCACCCATATATTATTTGTGTTCTTACAGGTCCAAAAAACAACTATTGATGAGATACATCAAAAGATTAAGTCAAAGTTTGACATTTCAAGAAGTGCTGTTGCTTCCATGGTTGGGTATATATATTCCAAGCTTGGAATACTTCGATCCCATAAAGAATCTTATAAAACGCCAATAGTATATTCTCTTAAAGAAGAATATGCAGATCTTTTGCGCACAGAACTTGAATCAAAGAATATTCAGGTAAATTGTATTTAATCATTAACTTAAAATGTCCACAGTAAAGGATGCGCCTAGGACTTCAACTACAATCGTGATTAGGTCTGACTCCAATGCTAGAATAACTCATTCAAGAGATCCATACTATAGTTTGATGAGGCGTTTGTTTCAGGAAGAAACTACAGCTATGCGCGGACAAAAGTTTCTTCTTATGATTGAAGAAAGACAAAAGAATGGTAATCCTATCAAATCAAGTGAGTGGAAAGAAATTATGAAAGAGCTTGGAGTAGACAGAGGCTCTTTTTATTCAATGCGTAATAAATTGCTTGGGGCTGGACTTATCTCAAACCGTAATAGGGAATATCGTCTGTCTGGGCAGTTCAGCAAAGATCTTCTGGATATGGCAAAATGGTGGTGGACAGCTGTACTTAATGAAAATCCCGATAGCCTTTAATAAAGCGATACATTAATATACAAAATATGCAATTAAGGAAATGCATTCAAGGCAGCCCGGTAGTGTAGTGGTCAATCATGCAGGACTCTGGATCCCGCAACCTCGGTTCGAATCCGTGCCGGGCTACTAAAAACATTTATTTTCATTCCATATTTAGGCAATAACATCTTTTAGATGAGTTTTATATATTTTTCAATCCCTCTGAAATCATTGTTAAGAAGGTTCTTTGTTGTGTTAATGACACCTACATTCTTTTGTTCTTTTACAACAAGGTAGGTTTTATTCATAGAACAAGTCGGATCATTTCTTTGTCTTTTAGTAGAGATGTGGGGATGACCGTGAATCTTGGCATTAAGGAGAAAGAGTTACAAGCTTTTTCTTATTGAAGAATACAAGGAGCCTTAATTCAATTCAAAAGGTCTTATTTCATAGGGACTAATTTTATATCTTAAGGAGAAAAATTTAGATCGCCGGAAATTTGAAAAAGGAAATATCTGACATTTGGAGAACTTATGGACTCGAAAGATGAAATTGCTAAGGAAATAGAAAAAAGAATAGAGAAACCGATGATAATTCTTTCTTTGTTAATTATTCCCATCTTACTTGTTGAACTTGGAATTGTTACAACAAATCCCACTTATATGTCTGTGGCAGCAATAATAGATGATTTCATATGGTTCATTTTTCTTTTTGAATATCTGCTTTTAGTAAGTCTTCATAGCAATAAGACCCAATACACTAAGAAAAATTGGTTGAATGTTCTGATCTTACTTGTTTCACCCCCTGTCTTATCGCCACCATCTTTCGCCTCAGCAAGATCATTAAGAGTTCTCCGGGCATTACGATTCATGAGGCTATTGATTCCTCTTAAAAGAGGTATAGAACCTATCTATGAGATTTCTACCAAAAATTCATTTCACCATATTACATTCATCACGATTTTTTTCATTATAATTTCAGGAATAATTTTTGGACAAATAGAACATGAAGATGTGTTTGATGGTATATGGTGGGCAATCACAACAGTAACTACAGTAGGGTATGGTGATTTATATCCTCATACCAGTTACGGAAAAATTTATGCAATCACTCTCATGCTGATCGGAATTGCATTTGCTTCGGTATTGACAGCAAATATTGCCTCTTATTTTGTAAGTAAAGATACACGAAGTGATGCTAAAAATACCATCTCAGAAAACGAATTAATATTAAAGAAATTAGATGATTTATCCCTTAAAATCGATGAACTTGATGAAAAAATATCAAATATGAAAAGAACCTGATTTTAATCCATGTAAAAATATGGATGTATCTAAAAACATAAATGTGAGAATAATTTACAGTTCTAAAGGAGAAAGGGCTTGCAGAAAATTGTTTTCAATTATATTGATCAGATATGAAGGAGGTAAAGCTGATCAGGTTATAGACCCCAAACAAATAATTCTGCAAGCCTTTGGATAAACATTAATATTCTAAGGACATGCTGTTGATCACAGAAAGTTATTATCAAAATTTAGAAAGTAAGGATTTTGAAATCCCTACTTCAGAATAATTTAAAGACCGTAGTTCTCTGGCATGAATACTTTTATTTCAGCTTTGTACTTGCTCATACAGTCGTCCATGAACTTGTCAGCATCTGCAGTAAGTGCATCAAGTTCACTCTTTGCTTTCTGCAATGCATTAATTTCAAACCTTGTCATCTCAAGATCCTCTGCAGAGGTAAGCAAGTTGCAGCATTCCACAGCAGCATTCTTTGCGCGGAGGTAAAGATCATTGCCATCCTTTACAATTGCCTGACCAATCTTGTATGCGTTGTCGTATGCAAGGATGTAGGACTGAGGATCTCTGTATTTATCAGAGGCAACAAGCATGTCCCTGAGGATCTTTTCATTTCCGGATCTGAGGGCAACGTTCATCAATGCACAATCATAGCTGAGGGTCTCAGACCAACATTGGACTGTGGTACCACCAAATTCAGAGTGGTATTCTACGGATTCATTGGACCATAAGTCACAGCATTGCATGATCAGGTTACCCATGACATCAGAGTGTGCACAGGTAGAAGTCTTGCCTTCAAAAGCCATTGGCATCCCTGTAATTGCCTTTACGAAGATGTTTTCGTAACCGCAGTCCTTTCCTGGACCGACTGCACCTGCTTCATATCCGGAAAGTGTCCTTGCTCCTGCCACACTTCTTGCGATGATTGCCAGGGTATGTGCTAGGTTTTTGTCCAGAAGTCCTCCTGCAATGAACATTGCAGTATTTGCCTGTGCACAGTCAGTATCACCGGCAGCCACCACGTTCTTCTTCTGAGCTACCTTTGCAATGTCCTGCCAGATGTATTCCATGTCCATGCTGCCCAGTACACCAATTGCATAGAGCATGCCGGCAATGTCGTTTCTCAGAATTGCATAGTCAAAAATCTCCTTTCCACCCATTGATTCAATGGATAAGAAGTCTGCTCCACCTTCTGCAACAGCTTCGAATGATTCCATAAGTACAGGGTACTTGTTCCCTCTGAGATCCATATAGTCTTTGTTCTCTCTTATGTCACCAGGAGTATGTCTCAGTGCGGACTTTAGACCATATTCTTCATAGTATTCTTCCATAATAGTCTTCTGTGCGTGTGCAACCTCACCACCCCATGTAGGGTTGTTTGTCATCTGTTGCACGTGTTCTGTTTCAAGCACCACTGCAGGAAATCCTACCTGTACCATTCTCTGCAGAATATCTCTTGTAATCCTCTGGTATTCATTGACCAGTCTCTCTTTGGAAGCGCCTGCTTCTGGTCTGGGTGCATAGTTTACTTCTGCTATAGTACATCCTGCACCAAGTTCAATTCCAAGTCCTGCCTTTACTGGATATTTTGCACGGCCGAAAACCATATCATCGGCATTTGCATAAGCCATCTGTGTATATCTTTTAACTGCCATTTTTTCACCCCGTTTAATGTTTGTGGAACATCTCTCTAAGCTTGTCTACACCAGCACCGGACAGGATAGCATCTGCCATCTTTGGTGCATCTGCAGCTTCTTCACCATAAACTCCGAGTGAATATGTTGAAACAAAATCCTGATTAACTGCTCCGCCACCACATGCAAATGGGATTTTTATACCAGCTTCAAGGAGCTGATCATTCACATCCTTAAATGCATACATTGTGGTTGTCATCAATGCAGTACCTGAGACCATGAGTGGTTTGTGTTCCTTCACTGCTGCAAGAACTTCTGCTGCTGGAACATCTCTACCAAGGTCAATGACTTCGTAGCCGTTTGCTCGGAGAAGCGCTGCAACAATTGACTTACCGATGTCATGAACATCTCCCTCTGCAACGTGAACAACAATCTTGCCTTTTGTTTCAGGTGATTTACCAGATTTTTCCTTACAGTACTCTATTCCTTCCAGCATTGCATCTGCCGACATCATAACATTTGGCAGGAATATAATACCCTCGTCATAAAGCTTTGTTACAACTCCCATGCCTACCATCAGAGCATCGTCGATTAAGGATATTGGATTCCTTCCAGCTGCAATGGCCTTTTCGAGACCGGCAATCACATCGTCCTCTTCACCTTCGAAAATAGCTTCAGCAATCGGGCGAATAAGATCATCCTTTGGGTATAACTCCGCTGCAGCTTCTTCCGGTGTCATTGATTTTTCCATTTTTACATTATATCGTACCAATATATCCTTGTAGTCTATTTTTAACATACTACACTTCCTTTTATTTTTCAGGCTCAAACAAGCCTTAATCCAATCTACCTTTATTGGTCTTCCGACCGACCAATGAGACATAAATTCTGCTATTTAAACATTTGCTTTGAAGTATTATGATATATAAAGTTTACTTTCATTGGACACAATTGTAATACAGAGAATATTAAAAGTATGATGTCATCCGATATTTAATATATATTAGAAATTTCAAAAAGATGTTTAATATATATAG
>JACIVZ010000012.1 GCA_014361205.1 Methanomethylovorans sp.
TATCGCGGAGTGTCTGCATGAAACCAATGAATATTCTTGTTATCAATAATTATGGTCAGTTCTGCCATCTGATCCATCGTACTATACGGGATTTAGAAGTGAATACCAGTATAATATCTAACACTTCTTCTGTGGAAGAAATTCTTTCAAAGGAACCTAATGGACTTGTTCTAAGTGGTGGTCCGAGTTTGGAAAGAGCAGGCAATTGTGAACAGTATATAAAAGAAATTGATATTCCAATTCTTGGCATATGTCTTGGTCATCAGCTGATAGCTAAAACCTTTGGAGGGGATGTTGCTCAAGGTAAATACGGTGGATATGCACAAGTCGAGGTAGAAATCCTCGAGGAAGATGAAATTCTGCAAGGAATGAGTCCAAAGACATATGTATGGGCTTCCCATGCTGACGAAGTAAAAACGTTACCAGATGGTTTTATCAGGCTGGCAAGGTCTCATATATGTGAAATTGAAGCTATGAAACATGACAAAAAACCTCTTTACGGCGTACAATGGCATCCAGAAGTTGCCCATACAGAAAAAGGGAAAGAGTTATTCTTAAATTTCTTTAAAGTATGTGAAGAATATTAATATCACATACTTCTCTATTCACATGCCAAACTTTTTCATCATTTTCTGCATGTTGAATTTTCCGCCACGCAGACCTTTCATTGTGTTTTGCATCGTTTTGTAATAGCGCAATAATTCTCTTACATCATCAGGACTACAGCCAGATCCTATGGATATCCTCTTTATTCTGGAGCTGCCTATCACACGAGGATTAAGCATTTCTTCTTCTGTCATGGAATCCATAATCACCCTATATCGTGTAAGTTTTTCGCCTGTCATCTGATATGCTTCTTCAGGAACTTTCAACCCCATACTTCCTAAAGGCAGCATCTGCATTATCTGTTTCATAGGTCCCATTTTGTTGAGGGTTTCCAGCTGTTTGTACATATCTTTAAGAGTAAAACGTCCTCTCATTATGGCTTCCATGTCAAGCTCTTCATCCTTCAGATTATCTTGAGCTTTTTCTATAAGGCCTCTTATATCACCCATTCCAAGCAGCTTGGATATGAATCTGTCTGGTTCGAACTTTTCCAGGTCATCTGGAGTCTCTCCTACACCGATGAAAGCGATTGAGGAATTAGTTTCAGAAACAGCAGATATAGCCCCACCACCTTTTGCAGTTCCGTCAAGTTTGGAGATGATAACTCCTGAAATACCAATAGAATCATTAAATGCACGGGCTTGTTCACTTGCCTGCTGGCCAATCGCACCATCTAGCACAAGCAGTTTATAATCGGGATGTGCAATGTCATTTATTTGTTCCATTTCCTCTATGAGATCCTTTTCAAGAGAGTGGCGCCCGGCAGTGTCTATTAGTATAACATCATATTTTTCCATTTCTTTAAGGCCTCTCTCTACAATACCAAGTGCGTCAGAGTTCCCTTCTTCCCCGTAAAAAGCGACATTCAGCTTATCACAAAGCGTCTTTAACTGCTGAAAAGCTCCTGGTCTGAATGTATCAGCACAAATCACAGCAGGTCTTAGTCCTTTACGCTGGAAATACCTTGCAAGCTTCGCTGTAGTGGTGGTCTTTCCGCTACCCTGCAACCCTACCATCATTATTTTCTGAGGTTTGAGAGGAATATCAGTACCTTTTCCGATTATATTTATGAGTTCCTGATATACGATCCTTATCACATGCTCTCGCGGATTCATACCTGCTGGTATATCTTCCTTCAAAGCACGTTCTTTGATATGGTTAGACATTTTCATGACAAGCTTGACGTTAACATCAGCCTGCAGCAATGCTCTTTGGATGTCCTTTACCACTTCATTGACCGTGTGTTCGTCTATCCTGCCGGACTTGACGAGTTTCTTAAGTGCATCCTGTAAGGAGCTTCCAAGTTTTTCCATTACCATTTAAGGATCGCCCTGTTCAGTTCTTTTTCATTATTAAAGGGTTGCCTTTATTTAATTATATTGCAGGACTTTCAGATGCTCAATATTATCTCCTGCACCTATGATGTAATCCATTTCAGAAGCAGTGAAAGCCATCTATCTTTTGGAGTATGCCAAAAGGAGAAATAAGAAGGTGATACAGTGTTTCACCTCAATAGGAACTATGTTGATAAGTATTTCTGCCTGATCACTTTACTACCATTACTCGTGTCTTTGCATGCCTTACAACGTCTACAGCCACGCTGCCCATTACTATTCTGTCGATGCCGGATCTTCCCAGTGTTCCCATTACTATCAAATCAATGTCGTTCATCTATGCAAAGTTAATTATCTCAGAACCTAGATATCCTTTGAGCATCACAGTTTCAACTTCAACTCCGGCTTTTTCTGCCATGTCTTTCACAACATCAAGTGTTCTTTTCCCATCCTCTTCGAGACGTTCTTGAAATTCCTTTTCCGCAATTGAAACTGCTTTTGGAGGCTCAATAGGCATACCAAAATATGAAAGATGAGGTATATAAGGCAAGACATTAACTGCAAAAAGTTTTGCACCTGCCAGCTTTGCTATCTCTATTGCAGAGGACGCTGCTTTCTTTGCATTTTCTGAGCCATCAGTTGCAATGACTATTTTTTTGTACATTTCTCTTTGCATATTATACCACTCCCCGTTTATTCCTTTATTAAAAGTTAAGCCGCCCAGAGAATAAAGCTTTTGGGCAAGTTTAATATGGGTTCAATGGAATAGCTTTTCCTCCCCTTACTTCACATAGATATAATCAACAGATAAGCATCAATTTGAACTTAATAAAAACAGTTTCTTCTAAATTGGTAGCGGGGAATGGATTCGAACCATTGGTCTACGGGTTATGAGCCCGTCGGGATCTCCTGGCTACCCTACCCCGCTTCACATTTTATATTGCTTGATGTACTCTTTCTCAAGGGTATTATTACAGATAAATGTTACGATGGAACATCTCTCTTTTTGTATTGTAGGAAGAGTTTTAATATATCACTGTGCTATTTTAAAAACGGTGAAATATGTCACATAAGTGCACCAGATGTGGAGAAATATTTGTTGATGGGGCTGCAGTCATCCTTAGTGGATGTCCGTCATGTGGATGGAATAAGTTCCTCTACGTCAAAGATCACGAAGAAGAACATAAAGTCTCAGAAGAAATCTCTAATGATATTATTGATGAAACCCGCAAGCAAGTAACTCCTGCAGAGAAACTCATAAAGGAGATAGATGAAATCATAGGGATAGAAAAGGAAGAACGCACTTTCGTGGAGGAAGATGGGGACAGAGTCGAATCTGTCAGAATACTGGGACCGGGTTCATACGAACTTAATCTGGATTCTCTTTTACAGCGCAAGGAAATAATTATGGCTATCAAGGAAGATGGCACATATGCTCTGCATCTCCCATCTGTTTTCAAGGCAGATAAAAAAGAAAAGAAGAAATGAGTATTTCCGGAGCAGCGTGCAATGCGCAGCGTTTACAACCGGTTTTGGGAAATAGATGCACTAAGAGGAATAGCCATAATCCTTATGGTGTTCTTCCATTTCATTTATGATCTTGTTTTCTTTGAGGTATTGCAGATAAATCTCCTCCCCTGGCCTGTTGTCCTTATTGGCAGAATTGCATCCATACTTTTTATTTTTTTGGTAGGTGTGTCCCTTACTCTGAGTTACTCCAGATTGATAGCTTCTGGTTCACAAATCAGTTTCAATAAATACCTAAAGAGAGGTTTTCATATTTTTTTCTATGGGCTTATAATCACCACAGGAAGCTGGCTTATTTTTCCAGATAAAGTGATAGTATTCGGTATTTTGCATTTTATTGG
Source organism: Methanomethylovorans sp. (assembly GCA_014361205.1). Lineage (GTDB taxonomy): Archaea > Halobacteriota > Methanosarcinia > Methanosarcinales > Methanosarcinaceae > Methanomethylovorans. Next base: position 3,809 of record JACIVZ010000012.1, read on the forward strand.
TGTAGCCATCATCTTGTCCTATCCTCTACTGAAATATCGTTTTCTTAATCTTATAGGAGGCTTTTTAATTGTTTTTGTGGGGAGATTAATAGAGTATGTGACAGTTGATTTTCCGTGGTTAGTGTGGCTTGGACTTGTACCTGCAGATTTTCAAACACTTGATTATTTTCCGTTGCTGCCCTGGTTTGGTATTACTATGATCGGGATATTCACAGGCAACATCATGTACAAAGATTACCAGCGTAAATATGACCTGCCTGATTTATCTAGTCATCCGTTGATATCTATTCTTAAGTTAATGGGAAGAAAATCACTGCTAATATATCTCGTACATCAACCATTGATTGTCTTTTTCCTTTACATTAGTAGAGTCATTGATTTGCATATCATGGGTATTTAGTATCTTATGCAATAGTTATTTGGAAATGCGATGTTTCAAAAATCTGTAATCAGAGTTTGTCTCTCGTCTATTTTTTCAAGATTTGAAACTCCAACTCCAAGTAATCTGAACCTTCCCGTTCCTGTGAATTTTTTCATAAGATTCAGGGCTTCACGTCTAATTACGTAGAGGTCAGTACTGGCACAACTCAAAGTTTTGGAGCGGGTATATGTAGTAAAGTTCTCATATCTTACCCTAATAGTGATAGTACGGAAACGATACTTTTTTTTCATGAGAGATGAATGTACTTTATCGGATAAATCATAAAATACTTTTTTTATAATAGTAGGATCATCTATATCTTCATCAAAGGTATCCTCCTTACTAATGGATTTAACTCCTTTTTTTTCCTCTATTCCTCTGAGGTCTATCCCATTAGCCAGAGAGTGCATCATTAATCCAAATTTTCCAAAACGTGCTATGAGTAGCTGTACATCATATGTAGCCAGCTGTTCCACTTTCTCAATTCCCATTTCATGCAGCAGGGGAACCGTTTTCTTTCCGATTCCAGGTATTTTTGATATAGGCAGAGGGTATAAAAATTGCTTTACTTCTTCTGGTCTTACAACAGTTAGACCATCGGGTTTACTGAAATCGGATGCAATTTTAGCAATCACTTTATTAGGTGCAATTCCCACGGAGCATGTAAGACCTTCCTGATAAAGTATATTTTCTTTTATTTTCTTTGCGATATGAATAGCTTTATCGTAGTCCGTAATATCCATGCCAAGTTCCATATATGCTTCATCTACACTGACCTGCTGAAATCTATAGGAAAAACCTTTTAGTAATTTCATTATCCTGCAAGATGTACTTTTATAGAGCTCCATATTCACAGGCAGGTATACAGCATCAGGACACAGTTTATATGCACTTGATATAGGCATGCCCGAATGTATACCATATTTACGTGCTTCATAGGAACAAGTGCTTACTACTCCTCTCCCTCTTCCCCCTTTTGGATCAGATCCCACTACAACAGGTCTTCCTTTAAGTTCAGGTCTTTCTTTAGTTTCCACTGATGAATAAAAACTATCCATATCTACGTGGAGTGTTATTTGCGGTTGATTTGTTTTCATTTATGCTCTCATATATAATGAAAAGTTTATAATTACTTAGCTATGCGCAGTGAAAGTAATATTCTCTAAATTTTCCCTTTCCGGTGTATTGAAATATTATTATCTACTTATTGATGAAATAAGGCGAGTCCAATGTACGTGTACATTTCTATTTTGGCTTATTTTGTAGTACTATTTCTCACATTAAGGGACATTCGTATATTTAGGCGCACAAGGCTTGTTTCATATAGAAAAGGAGCTATGAAAGGTATTATCTCTTCTTTTGTAATGTTATTTGGAGTCATAATAACTTCGCTTAATCCTGAATTAGGTCTTTTGGTTGTTTTCATAGGTCTCTATATAAACCGTAAGGGACAAAGAGAAGTTGTATTTAAACAGGCTAACGTTATTGACAGGCTGCTTGGAAAGACTGATATATGATGCTGTGAATTTAAACATTTATCTGGTATACCGCTTTTATGGAAACAGGATATAGTTAGATGTATCTTTCAATCCAAAAGTTATAAATGCATGAGCAATTATAAGCGGTACAAATTCCACGTTAGAGTTCATAATACTTAAAAATAGTATGAAATAATATGCTTGAATCAAATAATAATTGAATATAGGAGAATCATACATGGGAAATATCAGACAGAACAATATCAAGACAATTTCACTTCGCCTTATAGAAGCTCATGGCGACGTTTTCACAAAGGACTTTGATACTAACAAGCACCTTGTGACGCAATATACTACAATTCAAAGTAAAGTCATAAGAAACCGTGTAGCAGGCTATGTCACTCGTAAGATGACGCACGTACGTACTGAATAAGTTCATTAGTCGAGGTATCATGTTCGAAGGAGTATTCCCTGCTCTAATAACACCATTCGATGCTGATAACCGTATAGACGTCACTTCTTTCAAAAACATTATAGATTATGTAGAAAAAGGTGGGGTTTCCGGAGTGGTGGTTTGTGGAACAACAGGCGAATCTGCTACCATGTCCACGCAGGAGCACATGGACCTCATTGACCTTGCAGTTGAATCTGCCACAACTACTGTTATTGCCGGTACCGGTTCGAACAATACAACCGAGGCTGTAGAGCTCACTAGACATGCGTATGATACAGGTGCAAATGCAGTACTGACCATATCTCCCTATTACAATAAACCAAACAATGCAGGTCTTATTGCACACTTTTCCAGCATTGCCAGATGTGCAGATATCCCAGTTATCCTGTACAATGTACCTTCACGCACCGGTCAGGACATGCCTCTGGAAGTCATCACAGAGCTTGCCAAGATAGATAACATCATAGGCATAAAGGAGGCAAGCGGAAATCCGGTGAAAGTTTCTCGTATAATTGAAAATACAATGGACGAAGACTTCATGGTCCTTTCAGGTGATGATAACCTCACCTTGCCTTTGATGTCTCTGGGTGCGGTCGGTGTTATTTCAGTAGTTGCTAATGTTGTTCCTGAAAAAATGGTAGATCTAGTAAGTTCAATTAAAAATAATGATATTAAAACAGCTCAAAAACTTCACTATGAACTTGCCCCTCTTACGAGAGTTCTCTTTTCTGAAACAAATCCCATACCTGTGAAAAAAGCTATGGAGATGTTAGGTTTGGCAAATGGAAGATTGAGGCTTCCTCTTGCTCCTTTGAGCAGAGAGCATGAAATGTCGCTGGAAGAAGTTCTAAGAGACCTTGGGTGTATATCATGATAAGAGCAGCAGTCACAGGTGCTTCAGGAAGGATGGGTAAGCTTATTATTTCTAATATTATTTCTTTGAAAGAAATGGAACTGTCGGCAGCATTTGATTTGGTGAACATTGGTCAGGATGCAGGAGAAATAGCACAGGTTGGTCATCTTGGTGTTCCCATATCTGATGTAAAAGATATGGAAAAAATCCTTAAGGAATCATACACTGATGTACTGATTGATTTTACGATATCAGATGCAACGGTTGTCAATGCTCCCAGAGCAGCTTCAGCTGGCGTAAATCTTGTTATCGGAACAACTGGTTTTTCCAATGAGCAAAGAAAAATTATTGAAGCAGCCATTAATGAACATGGTGTTGCAGGCATAATCTCTCCGAATTTCTCAATAGGTGTAAATGTCTTTTTCAAAATAGTAGCGGAAGCTTCTAAATATCTTGAAGATTTTGATATTGAAATTATTGAAGCCCACCATAATAAGAAAAAAGATGCCCCAAGTGGCACTGCCATGAAAGCGGCAGATGTGATCAGTGCTGTATTGGGTGGCAAAAAATATATCTTCGGTCGCCAAGGTCTTGCTCCCCGCAGCAACGAAATAGGCATCCATGCAGTGCGTGGTGGAGACATTGTAGGTGATCACACTGTACTGTTTGCCGGAGATGGTGAACGTATTGAGATAAAACATCAGGCTCATTCCAGGCAGGCTTTTGCATCAGGTGCTGTAAAGGCTGCAGCATGGATATGCAATGCAAAGCCGGGGATTTATACAATGGAAGACATTCTGGGTCTTCAATTATATTAATTATTTTAAAATATATTTATTACATTGAATGCGTTGTGTCTATTTATTTTTAATTAAAACTCCTAAAGTAAATGATCAGCTATGTTCTCTGATATTATGCGTTCACAGTAAACACAGCGCAGGTTAATTTTATTATTTTCTTCATATACCCGGAATTTGGATGTAATAGGTTCTGAACTGTTTGAGATGCAGTTAGGGTTGACACATTGTACGACCCCTTCTACATATTCAGGTATTTTCACTCTGTTTTTTTTGAGGACTTTGAAATCCCTTATTATATTGATTGTTGCATTGGGAGCTATCAATGATATTTTATCGAGTTCTTTCACTTTCAGTTCTCTGTTCTCTATTTTTACAACATCTTTTTTCCCATACTTACTAGGAGAATTGATGAGTACGCTTACCACACTTTCAAATTGTCCGGGTAATTTAAGGATATGCAGGACATTAAGAGCTTGACCTGCATTAATATGATCTATCACAGTACCATTTTCTATTGGTCTTACTCGAAGTCCAGGTTCATTCTCAAAGTTGAGATGCTCCTTATTCATTCCATTCCTCCCATTACAAGTGCCAAAAGTGCCATTCTCACAGGTACTCCATAGAAAGCCTGCTTGAAATAACAGGCATGAGGAGTATTGTCTACAAGTGTATCTATTTCATTGACTCTTGGTAAAGGATGCAGAATCTTCAGATGTTTTTTAGCATTTTCAAGCAGTTCAGGAGTTATCTGAAGGCTGGTAGCCACACGAAGATATTCTGCTGGATCGGGAAATCTTTCTTTTTGTATTCTTGTCATATATAATACATCTACTTCATTGATAGCTTCATTTATTGAATCAGTCTGTGTTACTTTCATACCCTTAGCTTCAAGATCTTTTATTATCTCATAGGGCATGCGTAATTCATCTGGAGATACGAGGATTATATCAGCACCATAATGTGAAAGCGCGTAACACAGAGAATGCACTGTTCTTCCATATTTCAGATCCCCAGCAAGTGCTATTTTCACGCCATCGAGTTTGCTTTCCCGCTTGATAGTATAAAGGTCCAGTAATGTTTGGGTGGGATGATGTCCAGCTCCGTCTCCTGCATTTATTACGGGAACATGAGAGAACTCTGAAGCCATCCTTGCGGCTCCCTCTTTAGTATGTCTTAGAACAATAGCATCTGCATAGCTCTGAACCACACGAATTGTATCTGCAAGGGTCTCTCCTTTTGCTATAGAGCTTGCATCTACCGATCCCATACTTAATACTTCTCCTCCTAACCTTATCATAGCAGTTTCAAAAGACATGCGTGTCCGTGTGCTGGGTTCAAAGAACAGTACAGCAAGGACTTTGCCTGCAAGGATATCAGACCTTTTTTTCATAACAGCTATTGGTTCTAGTTTTTCCGCAGTTTCAAGAATATAATCTATCATATCTTTGGAAAAATCTTTCATAGATAAAATATGCATGTCTTTGAAGTTCATTTATCGTAAAAGGTGTCACATTGGATATAATATTTGCTAGAGACTTTATTCATGTAATCAAAATCTCATTTTCTACTTTTTTTCTCCATTATAATGGTTTCAACAAAATGTTTCCATTCTTTATCTTCTATTCCTTCACAGATATGCTTAGCATCTTTCATTTTTTTTCTTTTAGATTCGTCTTCAATTTCGGTCAAATCCATAATAGCACGCATCAGACCTGCAGTCTGTTTGAATAATTTTTTTGCTTCTTCATAACTTATATTGTTATGCTCTAATCTTCTTTCATATTCTTGCTCTTTTTCTCTTAGCATGGAAAGAAACAGTTCCATATTTTCAATATCATTAGTAGAAAAATATTTCTTGTTAAGAATCTCCCAGATTATTTCATGTAGCTTAAAATTCTTACCATCAATCTCAATTTTGGTTGGTACATACTCACCTACCCAGAAGAGAGGTCTATGCAACTTTTTAAGCAACATATTCCGTTGACTATCTGTAATCTTTTCCTTGCTATTCAAATCAAGTCTCCTTAATTGAATTAGGAAACATTGAATATTAAATCCCTTGATTAAGTTTATAGGTATTCAGATATGTTAAGTAATAACAAATTATATTCAGAAGGTGATTAGATCCGAACCATAGTTCAGGTAGCACTTGATCTGGTTGAAACAGATCGTGCCATTCAAATTGCAAAAGAAGCTATTGAAGGAGGTGCAGACTGGATAGAAGTTGGAACTCCTTTAATTAAAAGCGAAGGAATGGAATCAGTAAGGTCATTTAAGAAAGCTTTCCCTGATAAAATTATACTTGCTGATATGAAAGTAGCTGATACAGGTGCAATTGAAGTGGAAATGGCTTCAAAAGCAGGTGCAGATGTAGTAATGGTATTGGCAGGAGCAGATGATTCTACTATAATTGAATCGGTGAAAGCTGCAAAAAAGTATGGTGTGAAAATTATGGCTGACCTTATATCTGTGGCAAATCCTATCTCCAGGGCTAAGGAACTTGAAAAAATGGGTGTAGACTACATCAATGTGCATTCAGGTATTGATCAACAAATGGTAGGTAAGGATCCATTGGATATAATCTCTAAAATTGTAGATACAGTTTCTATTCCTGTTGCAGCTGCCGGTGGCCTTGATGCAGCAGGTTGTGCCAGAGCAGTGATGGCAGGTGCAAGTATCGTTATTGTTGGAGGGAACATAATCAGGTCTGCAGATGTATGTGCTGCTGCCAGAATGATAAGGGAAAGTGTGGATTCGCCTTCCGTTGTTAAAGTTTCGAAGCCTTCCCAGGATTATGAGATTCGCAAATTGCTTTTAGAAGTTTCCACGCCCAACATCTCGGATGCTATGCATCGTAAAGGTGCTATGAAGGGTATTCGTCCCATGTTAAAAGGCACAAAAATGGTAGGTACTGCTGTAACTGTACAGACCTTTGCAGGTGATTGGGCAAAACCTGTTGAGGCTATAGATGTGGCAAAAGAAGGTGATGTAATCGTTATTTACAACGGTAGCAGGGATGTAGCTCCTTGGGGTGGTTTGGCAACTCTTAGTTGTCTCAATAAAGGTATTTGTGGAGTTGTCATAGATGGTGCTGTAAGGGATATAGATGATATCAGTACAATGAATCTGCCAGTTTTTGCAAGTAGCTATGTCCCAAATGCCGGCGAACCCAAAGGATTTGGTGAGATAAATGCCGAAATCATTTGTGGGTCACAGACAGTAAGGCCAGGGGATTACATTGTAGGTGATGATAACGGTGTAGTGGTTATACCGAAGGAGAATGCTTATGAAATTGCAAGAAGAGCCAAAGAAGTCGAAAAGACCGAAAAACGCCTTTTTGAAGAAATTAAAAGAGGGGCAACGCTTTCCGAAATAATGAAGCTCAAAAAATGGGAGAAACAGTAATATGATTGATCTTATTAAAATTTTAATATGTTTACCCTTCCTCGCATATTCCTGTTACTCCGATATAAAGACCCGACGTGTTTCCAATAAAGTCTGGCCGATCATGTTAGGTGCAGCTTCACCTCTTGTACTTTATGAGATGATAACTTTAGGCTTACCTTATATCTTCAGAACAATAATTTCTTTTATAGTTATATTCGTGTTCGTGTATATTCTTTTCATAATGCATGCTTTTGGAGGAGCAGATGCTAAAGTACTGATGGTTATTTCTGTAATCTTTCCCGTTTTCCCCAACTTGTCAGTGAATGCTCTACAACTTCCTTTGTGGGGAACTCCTATCCTGGACTTATTTGCGTTCAGTGTTTTTGGTAATTCAGTAATACTTACTATTATAGTGCCCCTTGGTCTTGTAGTCTATAATCTGGTTACAGTTCCTCCAAAGGAACTTATTAAAAAACCATTATATGCTTTCATTGGTTACAGGCAGTTGGTAAGTAACCTGCAAGAAGGTCATTTTAGGCTGATCGAAAAGTATGAGCAAACACCCATTGGTGTGGTTGCAAGGTTCAAACGCACAGGCACTTCACTAGATAACAATACGATCCTTGAACTAAAAGAACTTCATAAACAAGGCTTGATAGGGGAATATGTGTGGGTAACTCCGGGTCTTCCTTTCATGATACCTATAACAGCAGGATTTTTAGCAGCCGTTGTCTTTGGAGATCTCATATTCCATATCTCTTTTAATTATCTTATACCCTTAGTCTAACCGATAATGTTTAGTAACTGACTCTATATACTTTTCCATGGAGGTATATCAATGGGAGAAAAAAATAATATGAAAGAAAAGCAGGATAAGGATAAAGAACAGATAGCAAGGGTAACTCCTATCCATCCTGGTGACAGGCGGGGACATGGAAAACGTCATCTTCTGGATACCTGTAAGTGAAATTTTCACATTTTATTTGTTTATTTTTCCGGAAGCAAAATTTCAGACCAGACGTCTTCTATATATTTTTCAGAGATCTCAGTACCTATTTTCTCCTTTGTCAGCCTGATAAATTCCAGCCGAAGGCTGAGTATACACTGCATTACTTTTTCTTTATTAATTGCTTCAGTTTCAGCATTATGTACATCTATTTCAATACATTTTCTTGGAACTTCATTCAAATAATTCATTATCTCTCTCAGGAACATATCCCCATATTTCCGGAGTTTGTATTCTCCCACACCTGTAATTTTCAGTAAATCCTTTTCATTCAGAGGTATCAGGGTTGCCATCTGCTTCAGGCTTGTATCTGCAAATACAATGTAAGGTGGAATCTTTTCTTTGTTTGATATCTCTTTGCGTAGCTCTTTTAGCCTGGCGAAAAGCTCAGTATTAATACGATTAGTCATTTCGAATTGTTCCATTCTTGTATATTCAATTTCCGGCTCTTTTACAACTGATAGATTGATTTTATTTTCGTCTTTCAATTTATCTATTGACATGTGCTTATCTGAAACTAAGAGAGAATCTTTGCATGATGTTAATTGCATTATCTGTACAGTCTTGTTACTTCCAATGACTTGTTTACTGCTTTCATCGAGCTTGAGTATGGGGTACCGGGACCCCTCAAGTGTCAATATTCCTTGATTGACCAGCTCTCTTATGATATCTACCCACTTTTCTTTTGGGAGGTAACTTCCCATGCTGTAACTACTGAGACGATGATGTCCTTTTTCAGTTATTTTTTTGCTGTTGGATCCCGTCAATATCTCAGTTATATGTGTTATTCCATATCTTTGACCTACTTCTCCCACACATTTTATAACAAGCTTTGCTTCTTCAGTAACATCAGTTTTTTTCAAAGGCTGAAGGCATACATCACAACCTGCGCAGTTTTCCTCTTCCAGTTCTTCACCAAAATACCTCAGTAGCATTCTTCTTCTGCACATTGTACTCTGGCAAAAGTCAATTACCTGTTTAAGCTTTAAACGGGCTGCTTCGCGTTCCTCACTCTTCTCTATCTGATCGATAAAATAATCTATCTTGTATTTGTCACGGTGGCTGAAAAACAGAATACATTCACATTGAAGACCATCTCTTCCTCCTCTACCGGTTTCCTGATAATAACTTTCAAGGTTACGCGGAAGGTCGTAGTGAATCACAAAACGTACATTTGGCTTATCTATTCCCATACCAAAAGCTATTGTGGCAACTATAATCTCCACATCGTCCTTTATGAAAACATCCTGATTTCTGCTTCTAGCAGCATCAGAAAGCCCTGCATGATATGGAAGGGCATTAAAGCCGCTTTTCCTTAACTTGCCAGCTAATTCATCTACTGTCTTACGGCTTTGGCAATATATTATTCCACTTTTATCTTTTCTATCACGCAAAAATTCTACAATCTGTTCATAAGCATTCTTTTTTTGTCTTACCTGATAAAGAAGGTTTTTACGGTTGAAACTGGCTACATATATCTTACAGCCTTCTATATGCAAATGAGATATAGTGTCCTCACGTACCTTTGGTGTAGCTGTTGCTGTGAGTGCTATGATTGGGATACGTGGATACTTTTTTTTGAGTATGCTTAGTTTTCTGTACTCAGGTCTGAAATCATGTCCCCATTCTGAAATGCAGTGACTTTCATCAATGGCAAATAAGTTAATTTTTATTCTGTCCAGGAGAGACAGCGTACTTGATAATGTCAGCCTTTCCGGAGCAACATATAGAAGCTTTATACGATTCTTTTCAAGCTCCTGTTTTATCTGGTGACTTTCCTTATAACTTAATGTGCTATTCAAATATGCCGCTTCAATACCATTAGCTTTGAGAGTATCCACCTGATCCTTCATGAGAGATATAAGTGGCGACACTACAACAGTAACACCGTCCATAAGAAGTGCTGGTAACTGATAACACAATGATTTTCCTCCACCAGTGGGCATTAACACAAATACGTCTCTTCCAGCAATTACATCTTTTATAATATCTTCTTGAAGGGGTCTGAATGTATCATATCCGAAATACTTGCTTAATGTCTGATGCATCGCTTTACAGTTAACAATAACTGTATATAACTATAGTTGATGAATATATGCATAATTCAATTTACTGCACAAGAATTTAAATATCACGTCGAAAGCGTTAAATCCTATATCTCTAATAATCCGGTCAAATAAGTGAAGTGACCTCTACTATTGCCATCAATATTTCTGGAGCAATCTCATGGTTAAAGTTGATAAATTTATTTCCCAGAGTATAGAAAAAATAAAAAAGCAGATTTCTGGTCCCTCCATTATAGCTCTTTCAGGAGGGGTTGATAGTTCTGTCTGTGCTGTACTTGCACATCGTGCAATAGGTAATCTTTTGTTTCCTATCTATATTGATACTGGTCTGATGCGTAAAGGAGAGACTCAGAGGATAAAGGAAATATTTTCTGACATGAATTTACAGGTAGTTGATGCCAGGAAACGGTTTCTGGAAGCTCTCAAAGGCATTGAAGATCCGGAACTGAAGCGTAAAGCGGTGGGTGAAACATTCATCAGGGTATTTGAAGAAGAAGCACGGTTGCTTAATGCAGAGTTCCTGATTCAGGGCACAATATATCCAGACAGAATAGAATCCGAAGGCGGTATAAAATCTCATCATAACGTAGGAGGTCTACCTTCAGTTGTAGATTTTAAAGCTATTGTAGAACCTCTTGAGGATTTATATAAAGATGAAGTGCGGGAAGTGGCCAGAGCTCTTGGTTTACCTCCAGAAATATCAGAAAGGATGCCTTTCCCAGGTCCAGGCCTTTCTGTAAGGATAGTAGGTGAAGTCACGGAGGAAAAAATTGAAGCAGTAAGGGAAGCTAATGCTATAGTTGAGGAAGAACTAGTTGAAAGTTTTCGTCCATGGCAAACTTTTGCGGCCATTGTAGGCAAAGGTACCGGTGTTAAAGGTGACCAAAGGGTACATGGCTGGATAGTGGCAGTACGTGCTGTTGGTTCCCGTGATGGTATGACTGCAGAAGCTCTTGAATTGCCATGGAGTGTACTAAAGAGGATCGAGTCACGCATTACAAGTGAGATCCCTTCGGTTGCCAGAGTTGTTTATGATTTGTCTCCAAAACCCCCAGCAACAATAGAGTTTGAATAAATGTCATTAAATACTATAGTGCTTGATATACGTCAGAGGCAGCGGATAAAATCAACTCCTTTGAACATCCCCTCTGCAGTGTGGACAGGTAAGGACCATGTAGAAGGGAAGGTGGAGAATACCCTTACGTTGATTTTTCGTACTTCAGGTTGCTGGTGGGGTAATGTTGGAGGCTGTACCATGTGTGGTTACGTATATGACAGAGCACTTACTTCCCCCTCTACAAGCGATCTTGTAGCTCAGTTCGAGAAAGCCATGGCTAAAGCTTCAAAGTTTGACAGGTTCATGGTCAAGATATTCACTTCAGGGAGTTTCCTTGATGAAAAGGAAGTACCTTTAGATGCACGCTCAAGTATACTTTCCACTCTGGAAGAAGACAGCCGCGTCTTTAAAGTAGTAGTTGAATCCCGTCCCGAGTTTCTGACAAATGAATCTATGAAATTCTGCCTTGATCATCTGAAAGATACTTTTTTCGAAGTGGCGATAGGTCTTGAGACAAGCTCGGATTTTATCAGAAAACACTCTATCAATAAAGGTTTTACCTTCAGAAATTATGTTCAAGCTGCTGAAATTGCAAAAGCACATGGTGTTGCATTAAAGACTTATCTTTTATTAAAACCCCCTCTCCTCTCAGAAAAACAGGCTTTGGAGGACATTTTAGCTTCAGTAAAAGATGCTTCAGTTTATTCCAGGGTGTTCTCCATCAATTTATGCAACGTACAAAAAGGAACACTGGTAGAATATTTGTGGGAAAGGGGTGAATACCGTCCTCCTTGGCTTTGGAGCATTGTGGAGATACTTAAAAGGACAAAAAAAGAATTTCCAGATTTTATCATCACTTCTGATCCAGTTGCTGCAGGTGCCAAGAGAGGACCGAGAAATTGTAATAAATGCAGCAGACAGGTCGCAGATGCAATAAAAACTTTTTCTCTAAGCCAGGATTTAAATGATCTCGAAGGTTTACAATGTGATTGCAGACACCTTTGGGAAAAAGTCCTGCAACTGGATGATCTTACTTTTGGCTCGCCGATATTGGAGTGAAATCTCTCATTCTTCATCATCCCCTCTGTAAACCATTGTACCTATGCCGGTATCAGTGAAGAGTTCCAGCAGAATTGAATGAGATACACTTCCATCTATTATGTGTACTCTTTGGACACCGCTTTCCACAGCAGTAACAGCACCCTTCAACTTTGGCACCATGCCGCCTGAGATTACTCCTTCTTTTACAAGTTTATCGACGTCTTCAAGTTTCACTCTGGATAAACGTGATGACTTATCTTCAATATTCCTCAGAATTCCAGGCACATCTGTCATAAGTATGAGTTTCTGTGCTTTTAAAGCTGCAGCAATATCTCCAGCAACTGTGTCTGCATTTATATTAAGTCCTCTCCCGTTGGAATCAATGGCAATCGGAGATATCACAGGTATATAGCCATGTTTAGTGACGATTTCCAAGATTTCAGTATTTATTATTTCTGTTTCTCCCACCCATCCCAAATCAACCTCTTGTTCTTTATTCTCTATTATTACCTTTTGTGCAGGCATCTTCTTTGCAACAATTAGTTTCCCATCCTTACCGGATAGTCCAATACCTTTTCCACCATGTTTGCCTATAAGAGAAACTATGCCAGTATTTATGTTTCCTACTAATACCATGCGTGCAATTTCAAGTGTTTCATCGTCTGTAATGCGCAATCCACCCACAAATTCGGGCTTTTTTCCCATACGATTCATCTTTTCAGTGATTTCTGGGCCTCCACCATGAACTATTATGGGGTGTATGCCCACGAACTTGAGTAGCACTATATCTTCAATAATGTCACTCATTATCTGTTTATCAACCATGGCATGGCCACCCACTTTGATGACCATTACTGCATTATGAAACTTCCTGATATAAGGAAGAGCTTCTATCAATATGTTTTCTCTTTTTAGTGTCATAGCTCACGCTCATCAGATTAATTTTATTTGTTATAAAATTCATTGGCTTAATATATCACATTATGATGATACACTATATTACTGTATCTTAAAGGATATTAGAAAAAGAATATTAACTACACCCCGTAATCAAAAAAATAAAAGTGATTATCTTTACTTTACAGCTTTTCAAGTTTCTCGATACCCACTTTCTTCACGAAGGGCTTGCTGATTTTATCGGGCATCCAGGCTGGTTTATTCTTCGGAGCATCTACAATTTCTCTCCAACCCTTAAAGACATGGATCTTCTTGGTGCCTCTTTCCCGGAGCTTTATTATTTCTGGCTTTGCTTTTGTTCCTTTGCCGCGGTTAGCTACTTTCAATGCTGCCTGACGTGGCTGTTTTCCGGTGAATACACCGTGTTCATTTCCATTCTTATCTCTCAATACAAAGTTTCTTGTTTCAACCATCATGGTCACCTCTTAGCTTGCATGTGATTTTACTTGATAAACCTATTCTCCACATATACTATATATATATTTTCCTTTTAATGTAGTCTTTAGATTCTGATTTATGCAAGTTGGATTATCGGAAGTGCTCATAATCCTTGTCTAAAATTATTGCAGTTTGAATATTTTAATTTATCCCTTGTGTAACACAAGATTTACATGTAATGAATTCATTTCCTTCTAAAACTACACATAAAAACTGATTAATCTCACTTTTAAATGAATGTGATCTGTCCTCGAGGTAATCTCATGGAGCTTTCCACTGTCATGTTACCAGATATACAGGCTAATAAGCCCAAAATACCTATCAATTTGACTCGCGTAGGTGTAACGAACGTTAAAAAACTAGTTGCAGTCAAAAGAAAAGATAAACGTCCAGTCATGCTTATATCTACATTTGATATCTTTGTTGACTTGCCATCTGACAGGAAAGGAGCAAATCTTTCTCGCAATTTTGAAGCAGTAGATGAAGTTCTGGAAAAAGCAGTAAACATGCCGGTTTACGAAATTGAGCAATTATGTAGTGATGTAGCTCTTAATTTGCTTGCAAGGCATGAATACGCCACAAGGGCAGAAGTTCATCTTAAAAGTGAATACGTTATCAAAAGAGAATCCCCTGCCACTAAAATGGAATGTCAGGAAGTGGTTGAAATCTTTGCCGAAGCAAAGGCAAGCAGGGAATCTCTAGGTATAAGCGTTACCAAGCTTATAGGTGCTGAAGTTGTAGGTATGACTGCCTGTCCATGTGCTCAGGAGATAATGACAGACAATGCACGTAAACAGCTTGAAGAGATTGGTGTAGATAATAAAAAAATTGCAGAATTTTTACATCGTGTGCCTATGGCTACTCATAATCAGAGAGGAAGAGGCATCATTTCTATCGAAGTTGCAGGTGATGAGTTCATTTCTCTTGAAAAAGTAATTGCTATCATAGAGAAATCAATGAGTTCAAGTGTCTACGAATTGCTAAAACGTACTGATGAGGCAATGGTTGTGCAGAGAGCTCACAAAAATCCGAAGTTTGTGGAAGATTGTGTAAGAACCATGGCTAATAATATAGTTAAAGAGTTTAAGGATCTTCCTGATGATGCGATTGTAACAATAAAGCAGATTAATGAGGAAAGCATCCACCGTCACAATGCATTTGCTGAAAGAGTTGCAACCATGGGTGAACTTCGTAAAGAGATTATAAACTAATCTCTGTTTTGAAGATGTTAATTAATATTATGTTTTCAGGAACTATGAATATGGTTGAAGATAAAAATTCTATACGAGCCTATGATTTAAACGGAGCCCCTATTACTATTGGTTCATATGTAAAGTACCTCAATACAGGCACCACAGGGCAGGTTACAGAACTAAAGGAGGAAGAAGGAACAATATGGGCTCTATTGGATACCACAGGTCTCTATTACAATGTTCTGGCTCTTGTGGTCACAGATGCAAACGCCATAAAGATTAAAAAGGAACGCGAGGCTGGAAAAGTCAATAAAGAGGATCTTCTTAAGGAACAACCTCCGGAGAAGGTTGTTGATATCGGGCAGGTGACAGGGGGTGGATAAATATCCCTTTATCGGATGTTGGGCATACTTTATCAAAGCATATTTTCTTTTTCCAGTAATGTAACTGACCGGATCCATTCTCCCTTTGGTTCACGTGAAGTACCGACTATAAGTCTTTTCATTTCGCCTATTTTTTCCACTACTCCCTGAGCTTCAATGAGCTCTCCAGGTAAAGCCTGTCCCGCGTATGTGTGAGTGTAAGACAACACATAGTCGATTTCAGGATGTTGCACCTTGTATACAGCTGGACTATCAAAGGCAAAATCTGAATTGATAACAGTTGCTTTAATTTTCATAGTTCCAATGTCTTTTCCTCTTGCTGGTGGTTCTTTTATTTGTTCCCAATCTCTAACGAAAAGCAAGTCAAAATAAGTTCCTTTTACCATGCCCCTATTGCCTTTTCGTTTCTCATGGACTACAAATTCCTCAAAGGATATCTCTGGAACACGTTTTTTGTATATCCTTTCCCACATATTCATATTTATATCCTCTATGAATCCGGCTTCTTTTTTCGCTTGATTTATTGCATCTCTGGCTATGAACCAGTATTTTCCATATACTATAAAATCCACGTCAGAAGTCTCGTTGTCTAACCCAGGTAATAAAGAACCCGTAACTCCCATATGAGTTCTTGGAACCCCTGCTTTTTCAAGAACACTCACAATTGCGGCTATTCTACTGTCAGAAGCTTCAAGTCGTTTTATAGCTTCAGTAGGATACAGTATTCTTTTTACTTCATCTTCAGGCACTACATGAACATCTTTAACCCATTCAGGCCGGTGCTTTCTCATAAAATCGAAGGCATCATCAAAATCATATTTATGGTATCTTTTCCCTGCCATTTGGCGCTCTCCATTTTCATCGGGTACATATCTCAATGTGGAACGTATCCCATATTGATGGAAATAGTCAGATACTGCAAATATCCAATCATCATGTGTTATAAAAAAGTCTCTTAGCCGTGTTTTTAGCATTGTAATCATCTACTGTAGTGTTTGAAAGATAATAAACTTCTTTGGTAATAATTATATTGTAGACAGATAGCGTACAAAATGATTATGAGCCAGTATGAAGTATTTCTTCTTATAGTTGTATTATTATTTACATTCCATAGGTGATGTTCTGTTTCCCCTTGAACAATGGATTATAGAAAAAAGACGTGAGTTTCACCGGTATCCTGAACTTAGTTTCAATGAGTATATCACACAGAAGAAGATAATTGATTCTCTTAAAGAATTCGGAGTAGAAGGTAGTTCCATTGCTGGTACCGGTGTAATTGCAGAAATTTTTGGTAACGGCCCGGGTCCTTGTATTGCAATTCGTGCTGATATAGATGCTTTGCCTATACAAGAGGAAGAAACAAATTATAATAGCAGCTACATTTCCTGCAATAAAGGAGTAATGCATGCATGTGGTCATGATGGGCACATGGCTATAGTATTGGGTGTAGCACGTTTTCTTTATGAAAAAAGACATGAGTTCCCAGGTAAAGTACGTTTTATATTCCAGCCAGCAGAGGAACAATATCCGGGAGGAGCTCAGATGGTTATTGAAAATGGTGGGCTTGAAGGTGTTGATGCTATCGTAGGTCTTCATATTTTTGGAGATATAGACATTGGAAAGATCCTTTTCTGTTCCGGACCTTTCATGGCAAGTTCAAATGATTTCAGAATCAAAATTAAAGGTAAAGGAGGTCATGTTTCTACACCTGATTATTGTATTAATCCTATCAGTATGGCTGCAGATTTAATATACAGAGCAGAAAAAGAGGTTCGACAACAGATAGATCCTTCAAAATATGTCTTTGGTTTTGGTATGATCAGTGGGGGCACACGTTTTAATATAATCCCTGATGAAGTAGAGGTCTGTGGAAGTTTCAGAACCTTCAACGAAAAAGATACGAAGACAATTGAGAAAATTCTGGATAAGCTGCTGACTTCAATTATTAAAGAATATTCTGTGGAAGGTTTGATTGTAGTGCCATCCTATGAGTTAAATGTACTACATGGTTATCCAGTGCTTGTGAACGATTCAAATTTTACAGCAGCTGCTTCCAGATTGCTCCGCCAGAAATACGCCGACGTAGATGATACAGCTTCTCCTGTATTTGGTTCAGAGGATTTTGCTTACTATCTTAAATATGTTCCAGGTATGTTCTTTTTCATTGGAACAAGAAATTTGGATAAAGGTATAAAGGAAAATAATCACTCAAGTAGTTTTGATATCGATGAAACAGTTCTTATAAAAGGGGTGGAGATTCTAAGCTATATTGCACTTGATTTTTTGAAAAAGCCAGAGGTATATGTACAGTGACAATAAATGTTTTTTCTCTTTTAATGAATTCATCTGTAAAAGATTTTGTTATAAATGTTTTGGCATCGGAAGGTTTTGCATACGACTTAAAGAAAGATTTAGATCTCGATGATATTTCAGCAAATTACCTTCAGGAAGGAAGCACATTTTATGTAGCTTTCTCAGAAGGCAGAATTATCGGCACCTGTGCTGTGAAAAAAAGAAGCATTGAAAAATGTGAGATTAAAAGATTGTATGTGCATAAAGATTATAGAAGAAGGGGAATAGGTTATTTGTTATTGAAGAAAGCCTTGCAATTCTCAGAAAAACAATTTACTACAGTAATTTTGAAAACCGATGTTTCTTTAACACAAGCTATTGAATTATATCTAAGGGCTGGTTTCTGCATTGTAAAAGAAGAGGACAGAATATTATATCTTGAGAAAAACTTACATCAAGAAGATTAATTCAGTCTATTGTCTTCATGAGTGCTACTTCATCGCAGTCAGGAAATTTAGGGCAGTTTATGCATCCGCTCCATACCTTATGAGGCAAAATTGATTTGTCCACTCTTACAAATCCATGTTTTTCAAAAAATGAAGGTACATACGTGAGGGTAAATATTTTTTTAATGTTGAGGTCATATGCATCACCAATGCAGGCTTTGAGTAATTGGGAACCTATGCCCTGTCTTGTATATTCAGGCTTGACAGCAAACGAAAGTATTTCTGCAAGATCTTCCCATACAACCTGTAAAGCGCAGCATCCAATCACTTCTCCATCTATCTCGTATACATAGAAGCTACGGATATATTGATATAACTCATTATATGAGCGGGGAAGCATCTTCTCCTGTTTAGCATATGCATTAATAATATTCTTCATTGCCTCGACATCTTTGACAGTGGCTTTACGGATCATTAGATGATTCTCCTAAGGTTTATTAATTTGGAAAAAAGTATAGCGAGCGTGAAGGGATTTGAACCCCTGGCTTGCAGCTTAGGAGGCTGCCGCCATATCCTGGCTAGGCCACACGCTCTCTTTGACTTTCACTCTCCTAATAACATTAAATATCTTAAATCTATTGGTACTAATTAGTTTGCTTAATAGTTATCGTTTTTTCTATATTTCATTTCTCTATTTGTGGGAGAATTTATTCTTCTTAATTTTACTTTAGTATTTCAAAAAGGTTTGTAGTTTCAGCAATTGCTATATAAGGGAAACTCTAATAGTTCAGTGTATTAAATTATAATAGGAAATTAAGATGAAAACAACTTATTTACTAACATTTGTGTCAATCACATTGGCTATTGTGATATCTGGGTGTTTTTGTCAACCAAATGTTGTATCCAATTATTCTCAGAACCTAACAGAGAATCAGACAGAAGGCATGGGAGAAACCAATCAAGACAAATTTATAACTGGTATGGCATCTGTTGATACTGTCCAGGTATTCATAATGGAGTCTTTTCCTGTACAAGTAAACGTCGAAGCTACGGGTTATTTTCCGGATGGTTGTACAAACATCAGTAATGTCACTACAAGAAAGGATGGTAATACATTCTATGTGCAAATAAATACAATACGACCTAAAGATGCTTTATGCACACAGGCATTAGTTCCGTTCACAAAAGTTGTGCCTCTTGAGGTGTATGGTTTGGAAAAAGGTTTATACATTGTAGACGTGAATGGTAAGACTGCATCTTTTGAATTGTCTGTTGATAATATCTTTTTGAACAATACCTAAGAATTTAATCTGGTAATATTTTTGTTTTTATTTATATTTCATACTTTTTATGTAGATCCACTAAACCTATATCAACAATATACTGCTAGACCTCTATTGAGGAGGCAAGCTTCTCTTCAAATTCCTGATTTTTTATAGCATTCAGGTGGATGCCTAGCTTTTCAGGTGTAAATCCCAGAGCAAGCCCAAGAAGCTGGGAATAATGGAGCACAGGTATGTTATAGGCTTTACCAAATGTTTTTTCTATCTCCTGTTGACCATGATCCATCTGCATATGGCAAAAAGGACAGGCATTTACTATGCAATCCACTCCAGCCTCTTTAATTTTTGATAATTTATGTTCGGCCATTGCAAGTGATCTCTCCTTAAATCCGGATCTCATTCCCCCTCCAGCTCCACAGCATTCCATTTTATCAGGATATTCGATGCTCTTTGCTCCGGTAGCTTCTACAATTTCATCAAAGAAATGTGGTCTTTCAAAACTTCCAAGACCTCTTTCCATGGAAGGTTTTATGAGATGACATCCATAGTGGACTGCCACTTTTAGTGCAAGAGTTTTCTCTATAGATTCTTTAATGGTTTTAGGTCCGATATCCGAATAGAGAAATTCGGCTATATGACGTACATCTATCGTCCCTTTAAACTGATGATTTATCATTTGGAGGTGCACATTAGTCTTTTTTCTCAGATCTTCTCTTTCCTTTAATGTTCGGTTTGCATCTGCGAGGGATCCGAAACAACCATTACAAATGGTGAGAA
This sequence comes from Methanomethylovorans sp., assembly GCA_014361205.1. Classification (GTDB taxonomy): domain Archaea; phylum Halobacteriota; class Methanosarcinia; order Methanosarcinales; family Methanosarcinaceae; genus Methanomethylovorans. Next base: position 24,141 of record JACIVZ010000012.1, read on the forward strand.
GATCACGTTGCATCTCTTCTCCAAGTGCAAGGTTACGCCCTGCCACTGTTAGCCAGGTCGGACTATCAAAAGAACGAAATACACCAGGTGCGGGGCAGCAGGAAGCACCACGTAAGTCGGTGACATCAATACCCAGTTTTGACAGACATAGTTTTGTTGCCATTTCTATACCTGGATATCTGTTAGGGATAAGACATCCCAGAAAAAGTGCTATTTGTACCATTTTTACCGTCCGTTTAACTGTCATGGTCTAAGATTTTATCTAAGTTACAACTCTTAAGAAGCGTTTTTATCTCCTCTAAAGCTTCAGGATATTTATGAACTGTTTCAGGTAATCTTTCAAGTCCAAGTTGTTCTCTTTTATTCATGCTCATTTCATCGATCGGTACAGCATGGCCATATTCTATGAGTAGTTTGATCACATGTCTGTGTTCAGCCAGAATCATACCTTCGTGGGCGGCAATGGTGCGTATTTTGAGGATCGCATCTACTATGTTTATATTGCGGGGGCAGCGTTCCTGACAGTTATAGCAGGTAGTACACATCCACAGTTCTTTTTTTCTTAGTACATCAGGGTTTTTGCATGCATGCCGTATAAGTCGGCGTACATTTAGGCTGGTATGGCGTCCAGAAGGACAGCTTCCAGAGCACATGCCACATTGCATGCACTTCAATATATCAATCCCGACTTCTTTTAATTGTTCCTGTACATTGTTTTTGTTCATGTCACATCAATTAATGTAATTTCTATTGTTTATAAATTGTTCCAGCATCTTTCTCTTCTTCTCTTTTTTTCCCAGTCATTCCCAAAACAAAATCTTTATATACTATAAAGTAGGTAAACAGTTACTTAATACCTATGAGGTAATAGGAATGGCAGAAAAAGCAATGACAAAAGAGGAAGTACTGCAACAAGTTGCAGAAAATGATGTAAAGTTCATAAGAACTCAATTTACTGATATTCTTGGTATCATCAAAAGCTGGGCTATCCCAGCAGAGGATCTCGAGGATGCTTTTGATACAGGTGTCATGTTCGATGGATCTTCAATTGAGGGTTTCGCAAGAATTGAAGAATCAGACATGATGCTTATGCCCGACCCTTCGACTTTCAGGATACTTCCCTGGAGACCAAAGGAAGGCGCTGTAGCTCGTATCATCGGAGATGTTAAGAAACCGGATGGAACTCCTTTTGAAGGTGATCCAAGATATGTGCTCAAGAAGACAATGGAAGATGCTGCAAAAATGGGTTATTCAATGAACGTAGGACCAGAAATTGAATTCTTTTTGTTCAGACTGGATGCAGAAGGCAATCCTACTACCGATCTCACTGACCAAGGAGGATATTTCGACTTTGCTCCTCTTGATAAAGCACAGGATGTAAGGAGAGATATAGACTTCGCACTTGAAGCCATGGGTTTCAAGCTGGAAGCCTCTCATCATGAAGTAGCACCATCACAGCATGAAATCAACTTTAGATTCGGTGATATGCTTTCAACTGCAGACAAGGTAATCACCTTCAAGTATGTTGCAAAATCCATTGCATATCATAAGGGCTACTATGTTTCCTTCATGCCAAAACCTTTGTTCGGTGTGAACGGTTCAGGGATGCATACTAATCAGTCTCTCATGAAAAACGGAAGCAATGCTTTCTATGATGCAGATGCTCCAAACGGACTGTCTCAGACTACGATGCATTACATAGGAGGTATACTTAAGCGCATCAGAGAGTTCACTGCGGTTACAAACTCAACTGTTAACTCCTACAAAAGACTTGTGCCCGGATATGAGGCACCTATCTATGTTACATGGTCTGCTATCAATAGGAGTTCTCTAATAAGGATTCCAGCTACAAGAGGTATGGGTACAAGAATAGAACTAAGGTGCCCTGATCCTGCATGTAATCCCTACTTAGCATTCGCCTTGATGTTGAGGGCGGGTCTGGAAGGTATTAAGGAAAAGATAGAACCACCGGAGCCAACAAATTTCAATATCTTCAAGTTAAGTGAAGAAGAGCGTGCTAATAGAGGAATCCAATCACTTCCAGGGAGCTTGAAAGAAGCTATTGATCTTATGCTTGGTAGCGAATTTACAAAGGAAGCTCTTGGTGAACATGTATTTAATAGCTTCATTAAAGCGAAGAGCGCTGAATGGAATTCATACAAGGCACAGGTGCATAAGTGGGAGTTGGACAACTATCTTCACATATTGTAAGGGACATATCCCTTACATACAACTTTGCTTCAAATCTTTATGATGTGAGTTTCAATGCTTTAGTGTTAACTATACTTTTGATTAATCTCAAGGGAACGACGAGGTAAGCCTTCCATTGATGTTTGCATGGTTAGTCTGTGAAAGGCAATTTGTATATCTCCAAAAAACAATTCTTAGTGGTTAATATGTGTGGAATTATAGGAGTTATAAACCGGGTCAGATCTGTGATGGATGGCTCAGGTATAAAAAAGGCTCTTAGCCTTATGAATGAACGAGGAAGTGGAGAAGGTGCAGGTTATGTAGGTTATGGCATATATCCCGATTTTGCCGATTGTTATGCTCTTCATGTATTTTACGATAATCTCGTAGAACCGAAAAAGAAAGTAGATAACTTGCTGGAAAAATGGGGTCGTATAGTTCATCAGGAAGAAATACCTACTTATGAGCGCCCCAATCTCAGAAAACAACATATTCCATGGCGATATTTCTACAAACCTCACAAGGATCTTATGGTGGGCAGTTCCACCCCAGAAGATGATCTTGTAAAAAACCTTGTGATGGATATAAACTCCTGTATAGAAGGGGCACTGGTGTTCTCTTCAGGAATAAATCTGGGTGTATTCAAAGCTGCTGGCTGGCCAGAAGATGTTGCAGATTTTTATCGTATACAGGATTATAAAGGTTATATATGGCTTGCTCATAACCGTTATCCAACGAATACTCCCGGTTGGTGGGGAGGAGCCCATCCATTCAATTTACTAGATTGGTCAGTTGTTCACAATGGAGAGATTACTTCCTATGGTACCAACAGACAATATGTGGAAAGCAATGGATATAAATGCACCATGTTTACGGATACCGAGGTTGTGGCTTATCTTTTTGATTTACTTGGCAGACGTCATGGATTATCAGAAGACCTGGTTGTAAAAGCCCTGGCCCCCCCCTTCTGGGATGAGATTGATACAATGACTGAAAGAGATAAAAAACTCAATCTTGCAATGCGTCTTACATATGGATCTGCTCAGATGAATGGACCTTTTGCTATAATCGTTGCAACAAGCCAAAGTATAGTAGGTTTTACTGATCGTATCAAGCTTCGTCCACTGGTCGTGGGTGAAAACGGTGATAAACTATATATCTCGAGTGAGGAAGCCGCAATTCGAATTATGGATCCCAAGGTACAGAACATCCGAATGCCCAGAGCCGGCGAACCAGTTGTTGGGAGGCTTATTGTATGACTCTTGGAAGTGTGCCTTTAAGGTACAAGGTTAGTATTGATCGTGATCAATGTATGCAATGTATGCGTTGCGTAGATAATTGCTCCTATGGAGTTTACAGGGTAGAAGGCGACAATATATTAATTGATTCTCGGAAATGTACAGCATGTCATCGCTGTATTTCCATGTGCCCAAGGGATGCTATAATTCTTCAGGAAAGGCCAGTAGATTATCGTAGTCATCCCTTGTGGACAGCTCAGACCAGAGAAGATATCATCAACCAAGCCCGTACTGGGAAGATACTCCTTGCAGGGATGGGGAATGCACTTGAATATCCTATTATTTTCGATAGGCTGGTTCTGGATGCATGTCAGGTTACCAACCCCAGCATTGATCCACTTAGGGAGCCTATGGAATTACGTACTTATATCGGTAAGAAACCCGCAAGGCTGGAGTTCAGGAAAAACGATCAAGGTGATGTGGAACTTGCCACAGAACTTGCTCCTAATCTGAAGCTAGAGACGCCTATTATGATAGGTCATATGAGTTATGGTGCTATAAGTCTTAATACCCAGCTAAGCCTTGCAAAAGCAGTAAAGGCAATGGGTACTTTCATGGGTACAGGTGAAGGCGGGATGCATAAATCTCTGCATCCTTATCAGGATCATACGATTGTTCAGGTGGCTTCAGGCCGTTTTGGTGTTGATATCGATTATCTCGAAAGGGGTGCAGCAATTGAGATTAAGATTGGACAAGGTGCGAAGCCAGGCATAGGCGGTCATCTGCCAGGTGAAAAAGTATGTGTTGATGTGTCATGTACACGTATGATCCCGTTGGGTTCAGATGCTATTAGTCCTGCACCTCATCATGATATATACAGTATCGAGGATCTTGCACAATTGGTAAGAAGCCTTAAAGAAGCTACCGAATGGAAAAAACCTGTATTCGTGAAGATTGCTGCTGTCCATAATGTAGCAGCTATAGCTGCAGGCATAGCACGTTCATCTGCAGATGCAGTAGTTATAGATGGTTTTCGGGGAGGTACAGGAGCAGCTCCCAAGGTATTCAGGGATAATGTAGGCATACCAATAGAGGCAGCTATTGCAGCTGTGGATCAAAAGCTGAATGATCAAGGCATAAGGAATGAAGTTTCTATTATTGCCAGCGGAGGTATCCGCAATAGTGCAGATCTTGCAAAATCTATTGCTCTTGGGGCGGATGCAGTATATATAGGAACTGCTGCTCTTATTGCTCTTGGATGCAGGGTATGTGGGAACTGTTATCGAGGTTTGTGCCCCTGGGGCATAGCTACTCAGAGACAAGATCTTGTAGAACGCATAGATCCTGATATAGGTGCAAAAAACGTTGCTAATCTTATTCATGCATGGACACTGGAACTTAGTGAACTGATGGGTGCGGCAGGGTTGAACAGCATCGAAAGTCTTAGAGGAAACCGTGATCGTTTGCGTGGATATATGCTTGATGAAGGACTTATGAAAGTGCTTAATGTCAAGCCAGTGGGGGCCTAAAAATGGAAAAAATCATTATCGATGCAAAGGGCATGCATTATACCCCCCTCAACAGGCAGATTAGACAGGCAGTGGCTGCAGGTATTAAAGAAATTGAGATTAAAAATGTACTTGGACAGCGTTTTATAGCAAACGGTCTGAGAGGTGATGTGAAAATAACTATTTACGGTATTCCGGGAGGAGATCTTTGTATGTTCATGAATGGTCCTGAATGTACTGTTTACGGCGATTGTGAACATGCTCCAGGCAATACCATGGATGGGGGTATGATAATTGTTCATGGCAGTGCTGGTGATGCTGTAGCACACAGTATGCGTGGTGGAAAAGTCTACATCCGGGATAATATAGGATATCGGGGTGGAATTCATATGAAAGAATATGAATCTAAAAAACCGATCCTGGTAATTGGAGGCTCATGTCATGCTTTTCTTGGTGAGTACATGGCAGGAGGCCTTATATTGGTTCTTGGAATTGGCTTGCAATCACCTATCAATGACAGAGGCATTGGCAGTGGAATACATGGTGGGGAAATTATCATTCGTGGAAATGTGGATGACCGGCTACTTGGAATAGGTTCCAGAAAGGTGGAGTTCAATGAAAATGATTTGAGAAGAATATCACCATTGATAGAGGATTTCTGTTCAAAGTTTAATATAGATCCGAATCCTCTGATGGACACTAACTACACTCATATTGTTCCCTCAAGTAGTAGACCCTTTGCTGACAAATATACATGGGAGTGATTAAAATGGGTAAAAATTATCTTGATCTTAAAGCTGAAGTCTGGGATTCAGGTTTATGTGCAGCGTGTGGTGCCTGTGTAGCTGTATGTCCTGCAGATGCCATATTTTTTAAAACTGGGGAAGAATCCATACGTCCTTTTAACAATGGGTACTGTAAGGAAGTAAATGACGGCGTTCCATGTGGTGCATGTTATGCTATTTGTCCAAGGTTGGACTCATTGCCTACACAATTAGTGGGAAAATATCTGGAAATCTTTTCTGCAAAAGCAGAGATACCCATTCCTGGAAAACAGAGTGGTGGGGCTGTCACTGCTATCCTTGTGAATGCTCTTGAAGAAGGTATGATTGATGCAGTGGTAACTGTGGAAGAGGATCCGTGGACTCGTAAACCATCATCCACTGTCATCACATCGGAAGAAATACTTATTAACAAGGCAGGAAGCCGTTATAACTGGTGGGTTCCCTTGGTTTCTTCTCTAAAAGAAGCTGTAGTTCTCCGTAAATACAGGAACATTGCAGTTATAGGAGTACCCTGTGTGGTTCAGGCTGTAAGAAAAATGCTTGATAGTGATCATGACCTTATAAGGCCTTTCAGGAAATCCATTCGTTTGGTTATTGGTCTATTCTGTACTGAGACATTCGACTATGAAAAACTGGTAGAGGGAAAACTTATCAGAGAATTAAAGATTGAACCCATGGACATAATCCGCTTTGATGTAAAAGGAAAATTAGAGCTGACCATGAAAGACGGGAGTTTTCTAATAATACCATTAAAGGACATAGATGACTGTGTAAGGCCTGGTTGCAGGATTTGTACAGATTTAACTGCCATTGGTTCAGACATATCTGCAGGTTCAGTAGGAAGTCCGCAGGAATATACTACTCTTATAATACGCAGTTCTGCAGGAAGCAATCTTGTAAAAAGCGCCATAAAAAACGGTTTTCTTTCTAAAGGGCCGGATGTTGACTTAATGGCTATAGAGAAACTTTCAAGCAAAAAAATATCAAGAAGAAGGGAAACTGTTTAATAAATTCACTCTTACGGCTGCGGTGTCTATCCTCTTCCTCGTCGTTCCTAACCATGCAGATAGACACCGTATATCCATTTTAATTTTGCCTTTGGAATTAGGTAGCTTCATGGATAAAGTTATTGCTATAAAAGTTCTAAATTATCAATCCATAAAGATAATAAAATACGTTCTTCTTCGATGTTATAAATGGAATGTTTTCCTGTAATGAATGGTATCAACACCGTGATTTCTGTCATCCTTAACTACACAGTAGGGTATAAAGCCGTTAGACTCATAAAAACTCATAGCCGCAGTATTTGTGGACCAAGTGCAAACGTATAATTTTTTAATATCTTGATTGATAAGATCATATTCAAGTTTTTGAAATAATATTCTGCTGATTCCCTTTTTTCTGTACAGGGGATGAACACACATTATGTTGATATATGCATCCTTTTCTTTTTTCCAGTACTTGTTGCAGCCAATAACACCGAGTATCTTAGAAGCGTCGTCATTCTCTATATCAGTAGTATTCTTTGCAAGAAGATAGTAGGAATATTGCCCTAAAAGACATTTTCTAACTCTTTGTTCTATACCGTCACCTCGCAAACTGAGTGGAGGGTAGAACTCTTTATCTACAAGTTCTATAAATTGGCAAAGAGAATGATAATCTCCCTGCCCAGCACGACATATCTCTATTTCCAGCATTATATGATGTTAAGATATCTTTCAATTTCCCATCCATGTACCTGTTTTTTATAAGCGTCCCATTCGGCTCTTGCGAGTCTGAGGACATTGTCATGTACATGTTTGCCAAGTGCTTCCTTTAGCAATTCATCCTGTTCAAAGTAGTTTGCACTCTCAAAAAGAGTCCCAGGAAGGCTTTCAATACCATGTTCTATACGTTCTTTGGTGTTCAGATCGAAGATATTAAAATCTACGAAATATTTGGGGGAACTTTTATTTTTGATTCCTTCCAGCCCGGCTGCGAGTATGGCAGCGAAAGTAAGATATGGATTACATGACGGGTCAGGGCTTCTCAGTTCTATACGGGTGCTGTTACCCCTTGCAGCAGGTATGCGTATTAGGGAACTGCGGTTAGCACCAGACCAAGCAATATATACGGGAGCTTCATATCCTGGTATTAGTCGCTTATATGAGTTAACAATGGGGTTTGCTAAACAAGTTATTGCTTTGATATGATTTATTACACCTGCAATAAAATATCTTGCAGTATCACTTATTTGCATATCAGCATCTGGATCGTAGAAAGCATTTTTACCATCAAGTGAAAGAGAAAGATTCACATGCATCCCTGAACCATTGACTGTAGCTATGGGTTTGGGCATGAATGTTGCATGCAATCCATTTAATTTTGCTATTGTCCTGGCCACATATTTGAAAGTAACCACATTGTCAGCCATTCTCAGTGCATCATCGTATTTGAAATCTATTTCGTGCTGTCCAAATGCCACTTCGTGATGTGATGCTTCAATATCAAAATTGAGGTCCATAAGCGTCAGGACGATCTCGCGCCGTATATCTTCTGCAATGTCGGTTGGTGCAAATTCAAAATAACTTCCGTAATCATGGGGTATGGTAGTGGCTTTTCCGTTCTCTCTTTCAAATAGGAAGAATTCCATCTCAGGTCCTACATTCAAAGTAAAACCCATTTGTGCAGCCTTTTCTGTCATTTTTCTAAGCACATAGCGGGGATCACCTTTGAAAGGTTCACCATTTGTCTGATAAACATCACATATAATACGTGCAACCTGTCCTTTTCCGTTATTCCATGGAAGTAGTGCGAATGTAGTTACATCTGGTCTAAGGAGCATGTCAGATTCATATATTCTGACAAATCCCTCTATAGAAGAGCCATCAAAGCTTATACCTGTGGTTAGAGCTTTTTTAATCTGAGTGGCAGGTATTTCTACGTCTTTAACAACACCCTGTATGTCTGTAAACTGCAACCTTATGAACTTTACATTATGTTCCTCAATGGCTTTTATAACATCATTATCATTCTTAATGATCATTGGATCTCCTGTCCGGCAGCATATACTGCTATTATTTTGACTATATTATCATCTGAATGAAGATAAAATTATTCTTTCTATATTATAGTTAGTTACCCAAATTTATTAACTTTTTATTTCAAGAAATTTTCCACCCAACTTTTTTCCAACCTGAGTTTTGCTGAATATTCCATAAATTCTTTTGCAATTATTATAATTGCCATTTTTATGGAAAATAGAAAATCACATACATCTTCATTGGTAGAAATCTCATCATGCAGGTTTAAAGAACCCAAAATAAAGTTTCAATATAAATTCAAATCC
>JACIVZ010000120.1 GCA_014361205.1 Methanomethylovorans sp.
GGGGCTGTACAGATGTTTGGTATGAATCAGAAATCTCATCACGACATCCAGATGGAGCCTTTACAAGCTCTAGTTCACTCACTGTTCCCTCGATATCTGCAAGTACAGCTCTTCCAATATGGATAGCTAATTCATCCCTTTCCCATATTATAAGTCCCAGGCTTTCTCCATAAAGCTTGATATCTGGATCTACATTATTCATAGAAACATAAAGGCCGATACCTTCCAACATATCGTCTGCAAAGAATTTGAAATCATACATCGTTGGATTTGAGCCGAATTTAATGATAGTTTTCTGTCCATCTTTTTCTGCAATAAGGTCGTGCACAGAAGATTCATTTACGCAATAACCTGCCGACCTAAATATATCCCTCAAGATACGCAAAAGCTCTTGCTTCATAATTTATCAGTGGGAATAAGGACAGATTAACTGAAATATGTTTCTATGATACTGCATCTTACAGTACTCTTGTTGTTGTTTCAAGTTCCACGCCTTTGCTGGTTATGACGTAAGAAATAGTCCTGTTAGGCACGATCATACCTCTCATCTTTCTAAGAAGAATGGAATGCTCTACTTCACTTCCGCGTTCCTTCATCCTGAACTCAATGACACCATCACATATATGCTTCATATTGTTCTCGACAATGGGCTCATGCATCCCGCTAGTCATTAAAAGAAGATGAACAGCTCCAGTGGCTTTTCCCATAGAAGATATGATTTCAATAACATTTAATACGTTATTAAGTTCATATGAACGCAGGAAATATGAAATAGAATCTATCACGCCCCTGTATTTTCGATTTCGAGGCTGGGTTACTGTGCTTTTAAGCAAGTTCAAAGAATCAGTTCCTTTTTTGAGAAAATCCTTTGCAGATAGGTTGGATACCAGATTTTTTGGAAGTATGTTATAAAAGCGAGGTGAATAAGCGTCAATGAACTCGAATTTTTCTTCTTCCAGATGTTTCCGGATGTCCCAGTTAAAATAGTTCATTCCAGCCATTACTTCCGATAAAGGGTGCTCAGAAGAAAAATAGAACACATCTTCGTCATTTACAAGTCCCCCATATGCAAACTGATGCGCAAAAACTTCCATACCTGTTCCGGGTTCTGCGAGGAGTAATATTGTTGTTCCAGGTGGAACACCACCACCTAACTGCACATCCAGACCTATCACTCCAGTTGGAACATAATAATTTCCAGACCCATCAAAACTATAATCCATTAACTTTCACCCATACAATCGATGCAAATATATTAATGCAAACCGAGATAATAGTTGGCCATAGTAGAATATGCACGTATTAATATAAAAATATGGTGGAAAAATGATAGATATTAACGATCTGAAATATGAGAATGGACTTGTGCAGGCTATAGCGCAGGATGCTGAAACAAAAGAAGTACTGATGTGTGCTTATATGAATAAAGAAGCTTTAGAAAAAACCATAGAAACAGGATATGCGCATTACTGGAGTCGCAGTCGTCAGAAACTATGGAAAAAAGGGGAAAGTTCAAACCACCTTCAAAAAGTGATGGAGATACGTATTGATTGTGATATGGATGCCATACTTATGTTAATAAAGCAAGAAGGAGGAGCCTGCCACATGGGATACAGATCATGCTTCTTTCGTAATATAAAAGGCGATATAGTTGAAGATAAAGTATTTGACCCGAAAGAAGTCTACTAGCTGGCCTGCAATTGAATTATATAGAGAAAAATAGTAATATCTTTGTATGAAAAGAGAGGGTCAGAGAATAACCCGTATTGCAAGTGATACAAGTGCTATAATTGATGGTGCTATATCTACACGGGTTAAGAGTGGTGAATATGCAGGTTTTCAAATCATAATCCCTGAAGCAGTTGTTGCAGAACTCGAAGCTCAGGCAAATCGTGGTCTTGAGATAGGAATGAAGGGACTCGATGAGTTGCAGGAGTTACGCAAACTTGCCAATCAGGCGATGATAGATCTTGTTTTTACTGGCCGGCGGCCAAATCTGGACGAGGTTAAACTTGCTGGCGGAGGAGAAATAGATGCACTAATAAGGGAAACTGCCCAGCAAAATAATGCTCTTCTCGTTACCGCCGATAGAGTGCAGTCACAAGTTGCTATGGCAAAAGGAATAGATGTTGATTTTATAACTCCTCGCTTTATTGAACATAAGCCTCTTAAGATTGAACAGTTTTTCACAGAAGATACTATGTCGGTACATCTCAAAAATGGCGTTCCTCCAATGGCTAAAAGAGGAAGCGTTTCTGATGTAAAGTTTATACGAATCAGAGAAGAACCATGTACCTATGGAGAACTTAAACTCATTTCCCGGGAACTAATTGAGAGGGCCCGGAGTGATCCTGCTTCCTTCATGGAACTGGATTTTAACGGGGCTTCAGTATTACAGATAGGAAACATGAGGGTGGCTGTTGCCAACCCACCATTTTCGGATGAGATAGAAATTACTGCAGTACGGCCTATCGCAAAAGTATCTCTTGATCAATACCGACTGAGCTCAGTGCTGAAAGAAAGAATTAAAGAGCAGCGTGGAATTCTAATAGCAGGTCCTCCAGGTGCTGGTAAATCTACTTTTGCTGCAGGTATTGCCATATATTTGCATGAAATGGGATACGTAGTGAAGACTATGGAGGCACCAAGAGATCTCCAAGTACCAAAAGAGATCACTCAATATGCACCACTTGATGGCAGTATGGAAAAAACTGCAGATCTCCTTTTGTTAGTTAGACCAGATTACACAATATATGATGAAGTAAGAAAGACAAGTGATTTTCATATTTTTGCTGACATGAGACTGGCGGGAGTTGGCATGATAGGGGTGGTACATGCAAATAGGGCAGTGGATGCTATACAGAGACTTATTGGAAGAGTGGAACTGGGAATCATTCCTCAAGTTGTCGATACAGTGATATTCATAAATAAAGGTGAGATTTCTAACGTACAAATACTGGAATTTACTGTTAAAGTACCTTCCGGGATGACTGAGGCAGATCTTGCAAGACCGGTGATCATAGTTACAGATATAGAAACTGGTAAAACTGAGTATGAAATATACAGTTACGGTGATCAGGTAGTAGTAATGCCAGTGGGCCTTGAAGTGAAGAATCCATCATGGAAACTTGCAGAAGGGGAAGTGAAAGAGGTAATAGAACATTATGCTACAGGACCAGTAGACGTAAAAATGCTCTCAGACCATAAAGCTTTGGTGCGGGTACTTGAACACGACCTTCCGAAAGTAATAGGGAAAGGTGGAAAAGTAATTGACAACATAGAGGACATTCTGGGTATTCATATAGATGTGCGCAAGTTTGAATCAGAAGAAAAAAAAGAAAAGCCTCAGAATAAAGAATTCCGTCCTATAATCGAGAAAACTAAAAAGCATGTTATTCTCAATATACCTGAACTTGCAGCCAAGGATGTTGAAGTGTATGCTGGAAATGAATTTCTTTTCAGTGCAACTGTAGGGCGTCACGGTGATATCAAAGTAAGAGGAGATTCCACAATAGCAGTTAGTATCCTTTCAGCAGTGGAAGCAGGTGATCCTGTAACAGTCAAACCTTTATGATTGTTTTCCGAATGCAGATTTTGAAAATCCTTTATATATTTATATATGATACTTCTATGTGTGTATCCCTAGGGTTAAATATTTACTCTTTACAGTTCTAACATACAAGATTATGAAAGAAGAAGTCGAAGTTGTATGTCCATCCTGTTCGCCTCATCATCCAGTATTGCATGGAATACTGAAGTCAGGTGTTAATCCCCTTGTAAAATGTCTGGAATGTGGAGTGGTTCACCCTACTTCTAGGGAATCTCCTAAGCTTATCGATATTAAAGTAATAGTAAGTAGGGGAGAATCTTCTTTTCCGCTGCATACGCTTCTGCCAGCAGATGAAATTATTAAAGTTGGCGACGAGATGTTCATAGAGGATATAGCCTCTGATGAGGTTTATCCAGTGATAGTTACATCAATGGAGTCAGGTAATAAAAGGTTGGAAGTAGCTAAAGTTGAGGAAATAAATTCTATGTGGGGTAGGGCTATAGATGAGGTGTGTGTAAAAATAGCGATTCATGAGGGTAAAACCACAAGATCAGTGATCAAGAAAGTACCGGGCGGTTATCAGTTCATTATCGGCTCGAATGAAAAGGTTGGTGCTGATGAATTCAGAATTATAAAAATTAAGGGAAGAGATGGCAGTCTAAAGTCCCGCGATGGTACTGCCATAGAAGCAAAAAATATAAAGCGGATCTTCGCAAACCCTGTTCATAGAAAAGCATGGGGGAGTGGTAGTTCATGGAGTTCGCGAAGGAAAGAGCAGAGCTTGTAGCCCGCCTGAAGTCTCATGGAATAAGTGAAAAAGTACTTAGAGCAATACTCAATGTTCCAAGACATCTTTTTGTTCCACCTGTACATATGTCAAGTGCTTACCTTGACATCCCGCTTAACATAGGATATGGGCAAACCATCTCTGCTCCTCACATGGTAGCTATTATGTGTAATCTATTGGATCTTCAAGAAGGTCATAAAGTTCTGGAAGTAGGTGCTGGTTCGGGATACAATGCTGCAGTTATAGCGGAAATCATCGGTAATACAGGTAAAGTTTATTCAACTGAAAGGATCCCAGAACTTGTTAGGTATTCAAAAAATAATCTAAAAGCTGCAGGTTATTCAAATGTGGAAGTATTCCATTCCGATGGCTCTATAGGATTACCTGAGTACGCGCCATATGACAGAATATGTGTGACGGCTTCAGCACCCTCTATACCTGAACCGTTGGTGCATCAGCTTAAAGCTGGCGGCAAAATGGTTATTCCACTGGGGCAAATGTTTCAGTCATTATACCTTGTTATTAAGGAGGAAGATGGCACTGTAACTAGTAAAGAGTGGGGAGGAGTAGTTTTCGTTCCACTCATTGGGAAATATGGTTTTCATTTCGAAACGAAGCCTTATAAACACAAATAAATACTTATAATATGTAATATAAAGTATTTTAATAT
>JACIVZ010000121.1 GCA_014361205.1 Methanomethylovorans sp.
GCGGCCACAGCGGCAGGGAAACTCCTGTACCCATTCCGAACACAGAAGATAAGCCTGCCCACGTTCCGTACTGTACTAAAGTGCGCGAGCCTTTGGGAAATACGGATAGCTGCTATGCTCACTCTTTAATAAACTACTATTATGATTAATTCATATCTGTATCTACTAAACCGTAGAATTTCAATTTTTTTCACGATTTGTACAACAATTCTATTAATATTTTTTCTTCATTGGTTCTGAAAATCGATTTCTTGCCATTTTACAACTTTAGAAGCAATTTTTTCATTTATCTATGTTACCAATAACTATAAACATAGCTTCAAGCAGTAGATATATACCTGATTTCCTGTAGTGGGGCGATAAAGTGAAAGAATATGATCTAATTATTGTGGGCACTGGCTCTGGAACTAATTATATTGGTCCTATGCTGGATGCAGATCCACAAATGAAAATTGCTGTTATTGATAAAGATGAGCCAGGCGGTATATGTCTTACAAGAGGTTGCATTCCTTCAAAGATTCTGTTATATCCTGCTGAACTAATAACTGAGATTCATAAAGCTCAACATTTCGGGATTGATGTGCAAATTAAAAATATTGACTTTAGAAGGATAATGGAACGTATGCGCAACAAAATCTCTTCTGACATACGATCCATAGAAGAAAACCTCCGTTCTAATCCACGCATTGATTATTACAAAGCCACTGCAGAGTTCATTGAACCCTATACTTTAAAAGCAGGAGAAGCAATTCTTAAAGGTAAGATGATCTTCTTGTGTACAGGTTCAAGACCGTCCATCCCTCCCATTAAAGGACTTAAGGCTATATCATATCTCACAAGCGATGATGTCATTAAAATCTCAGAATTACCAAAAAGTCTAGCTATTATAGGAGGTGGGTATATTGCAGCTGAATACGGTCATTTTTTCTCAGCAATGGGTTCTAAAGTAACTATCATTGGACGTAATCCCTATTTTCTTCCGCAGGCTGAACCTGAGATCTCAGTACTTGCAAAAAGTATGATGTCAGAACGTATGGAAATCATCACAAATCATGAAGTACTTGAAGTAAAACACGTCCATAACGGTAAACAACTTCTCTTGAAGCATAGGGAAACTGGTGAAGAAAAAAACATTATAGCATCAGAGATCCTAGTTGCAACAGGCAGAGAGTCCAATACAGATCTTCTCAAACCCGAAAGAGGGGGTATTGAAGTGGACGAAAAGGGATGGATCAAAATTGATGAGTATCTCGAAAGTTCCCAGAAGAATGTTTGGGTCATAGGTGATGCAACAGGTAAACACCTCTTCAAACATGTAGCTAATCATGAATCTACTATCGTCTACTACAATGCAATTCTGAAACGCAGGGTCACAGTAGATTTCCATGCAGTTCCAAGTGCTGTTTTTTCAGAACCAGAGATTGCCAGTGTTGGCATGTCAGAAAAAGAAGCTTTACGTAAATATGGTGAAAATAACATCATAATTGGTTTTTATAGGTTCCAAGATACGGGAAAAGGTCTTGCTATGGATCTTGAAGATGAATTTGTGAAAGTGATTCTACAAAAAGGAACGGATAAAATACTTGGAGCTCATATCATAGGTCCCCACGCATCAATACTTATCCATGAAATTATTCCTGCGATGTACACCCCAGATCAAAGTGCTGCTCCAATCATGTATTCAATGGATATTCATCCTTCTTTAAGTGAAGTGATCAAACGAGCTTTATATTATAGGATGCATTTAACTGAATATCATATGATGCTCAAAGCTTTAAATCTCGAATAATATACAGTATGCTTATTAATTTTTATTTCACATGAAGCACAAATAACTATAAAAATTCTATTTGTTCATTTCTATATATTTCATTTTCACATTTAAACATAAATAAGTAAATAAAATTTGGTTTATTTACTACATTAAAGCGTTAAAAAGACTTTTTTAGGCTAAAAAAACCATATCGTCATCTTTTTATTATTTAAGTCCATATCTCTATATTATAATAGGATTTATTTTAAAGTCCTATTCAAAGAAGGAGGTAAAAAATGCAATCTTTTATAGTTGAACACTACCTACAGAAAGATGTGGATGTATATTGTGGTGGACCTGATACCTTTCAAGGAGTAGTTGAAGCTTGCGCTGACGGCGTCCTAACTCTTACTAAAGATGGTAAATTCACTCATATAGCCATTGATAAGGTTGTAGCCATCTGGGCAAGATGAGTCAATATTTTTATTAATTAACTCCCTTTTTTGGTCTTCATTTGTTTTCTACAAATAGACTTAATTTATTTTACATTCAGTATGTATTTTAAAA
This sequence comes from Methanomethylovorans sp., assembly GCA_014361205.1. Taxonomy (GTDB): domain Archaea; phylum Halobacteriota; class Methanosarcinia; order Methanosarcinales; family Methanosarcinaceae; genus Methanomethylovorans. Next base: position 2,321 of record JACIVZ010000121.1, read on the forward strand.
ACCATCAGAATATTGTATTAACACATAAACATCATGTGAATTTGAATTTATCCAATTTAACGTTTAATAAAAACCATATATCTCCTTATTAATTATTATGTATATGGACTCGATTACCTTCTTTATTTATTCATTTATCTCCATATTTGTAATAGTCAGTCCACTTGATGGAGTCGTCACTTTTGTATCCATGACCAGCGGCATGACTGATAAGCAAAGGCATATCATTGGAAAAAAAGCTGTTTTTCTTGCATGTGCTATCTCTATATTCTTCGCTTTGACAGGGGATATGATGCTCAGAGTGTTCGGAATAAATGTTGATTGCCTAAGGGTTGCAGGTGGAATACTATTGTTCAAAGTGGCTTTTGATATGATGATGGCACAAATATCCAGAGAAAGTATCACTCAAGATGAAATAAAAGAATCTATTGGAAGAGATGATGTCTGGGTATTTCCCATCGCTTTACCCATTCTTGCGGGGCCAGGTACAATTACCACTGTTATAGTTCTCATGGGTAGCACTGATATAATATTCAACAAAGTACTGATAATAGCGGCAATTATACTTACCTTCCTTATCTGTATGGTGCTTTTTCTTTTCTCTGATATTGTCTACAAATGGCTTGGTTACACCGGAATGCTTGTCTTCACACGTCTTATGGGACTTTTTCTTGCCGCACTGGCGGTGGATTTTGTGACAAGAGGAGTATATAATATCTTCCACTCTTTTTAACATCATTTATAGCAAATTCAGGTCTTAAATCTCATTTACTGCTTTTGCTTATATTGCTATAATACATGCACTCTTCTCGTGAGAACAGTGGCATTTCTACAGATCCTTCTATTATTTTTACAGGCGCTCCTCTTATAATTACAGCAGGAATTCCCTCTCCTGCTTCTCCCATCACAAGTTGTGCAGCAGACACCATATTATCAGCAACAGCTTTACGGGTTATTTTAAGTTCTTTGCCAAAAAGGTCAAGCTCTCCTCTTGCATCTACAACGGGTTCTATGCCTGCTGTTCCAAGAGCTATTCCCACACACCCCAGTCTTAGTGGCTGGGTACGACTATCGCCAACTATAACACCGATACGACAATAAAAAGCCTTTTCAAGTCCTTCTTTTATCAAAGCAGCACTTTTTTGGGGATCTTTTGGCAGTAGTACCACACAGCCTTCAGGTGCATTAGAACTATCTATTCCGGCATTTGCTGAAAGTGTTCCTCTCGTAATTGTCAATGCCGCTCCAGGTACACCCCCAAAAATCTCATCACATTCTTCTATTATCAGCTGCATTTCTCTCGGATCAAGCTGGTATTTCAATGCAAGTTCAAAAGCCTCCACTGTTGGATGAATATCACACAAACTTACTACTCTTCCTTCAGAAGTAGCTACCGCAGATTCTGCTAGTACGATGACATCACCGTTTAGAAGCTTTATTCCATGTTTTTTGAGAGAATCCAGAAGTATCTTCACTATATCTTCACCGGGTTTTATAATTGGTGTTCTTATACCAATCAACTGGATAGATATATTGTTATCTGGAGAGCCATATCCCATATTATTCATTATTTTATCTTCCTTTTTTCAGTCCTGACATCTTCAACAGTTCTTTTGTATGTGTATGCTGACCAATAGGCATTAAATGTATACCTCTGCACATACTCTTAAGTTCACGAATTATTTCTGCAGCAATCTCAAGTCCTTCCTGAACAGGTTCTAAGGCATTTTCCATTCTCATGATATATTCATCTGGAATCTTTATTCCTGGTATATTGTTATTTATGAACCTTGCCATTTTTTCAGATGAAAGGGGTATGACACCTGCTATTACGGGCACATCAAAATCATTTACTTTTTCAATGAATAATGAAAAATCTTCTACATTATATACTGCCTGAGTCTGTATAAAGTCCAAACCTATGCTAATCTTTTTCCGAAGTTTTATGTACTGCATAGCTTGTCCAATGTCTGCATTAGTAACCGCCCCTACTACAAAATCTGGTGCTTCTTTGAGCCGGTTTCCACAAAGATCGTATCCATTATTCAGTTTTCTAATTGTGTTGAGTAATTGTACAGAATCGAGGTCAAATACAGGCTTTGCACCCGGATGGTCACCTTTGGTTGTATGATCACCAGTCATAACACATATGTTTTGCATTCCCAGAGCCCATGCTCCTAACAGATCTGATTGAAGAGCTAATCTATTGCGATCTCTGCAAGTAATTTGTATGATACTTTCATGTCCTGCATCTATCAGCAGCTTCCCTACAGCCATAGGACACATGCGCATAACAGAACGTTGGTTATCTGTCACGTTAAAAGCATCTACATATTGCTTTAATTGTTCAGCAGCTGTTAAGAATGATGAAGTCTCAACGCCTTTTGGTGGTGTTATCTCTGTAGTTATAATGAATCTACCAGATTGGAGTTTATCGCGAAAAGTGAAAGACATTGGGCATCAATATGCGGCTTTTGAACTTAAACTCATCGAAAAACAACACGGTTAATTAAAATTTTGCATAGAAATTGGCTTTGTAGAAAACCTACTTTTAATTTTATTTTGACCTATTAATTTAAAAAGGATAAATCCCCTGAGTATTCTCTGCCACCAAAAACACATAGGGGATGATTGTGTTTTGTC
>JACIVZ010000122.1 GCA_014361205.1 Methanomethylovorans sp.
AACAATCACATTTGAGAGAAAACTTGAGATGGAGTTATAAAGAAAACAAAAATTATATATTTTATAATTTATAATATTGCTTATTTGAAATCAACATAGAAAATACAGAGGTGTCTACAATAAGAAGTGAAGCTTTTAACTTTCAGTTAAAATCTGTTGTTAATTAATGATTGTTACAGTTAATTTTTTATGGTGAGAGCTTATTAGAGATGTGTTTTCATGGCAGCAATAACAACAAAATACAGCTCATATTTCGGCCTGATAGTGGCTTTTTCTATATTTTCACTGTCAGGTGTATTCCTCAAATCAATTTATGGAATGTCAATAGGCTCGGTAATCTACTACAGACTTATTTTCGGGCTTTTGACACTATTGCTGTTTATGGCACTCACAGGAAAACTCGATGAACTTTTTATAACAAAGAAAAAGAAATACATTTTTCTGATGGGATGTACTAACACACTCATGATATACGCCTATTTTTCAGCAATAAAATATGTAGGTATATCAACAGCAGTTTTGCTTCTGTATACAGCTCCTGTCTATGTGACAATACTTTCACCTATACTCCTTAAAGAGAACATCAATGTAAGAGACATGATAGCCCTGTTGTTATCAGTAATGGGCATACTCATAGCTATACACCCCGGAGAGCATGTGACACCACAAATAAATGGGCTGTACAAAGTAGGAATTATACTTGGATTGTTATCAGGTATATCATATGCCTTTAGTAATATAAGTTACAGATATTTAAGAGACACATACTCTTCCACAGCTCTTCTTTTCTGGCCAAACGTTGTCAGTTTGGTGTTATTGTCACCCTATGCAAGTCGTGTAAGTCCCAATATACTTGCCATGAACATAGAAGAGCTATTACTATTTGGAATCATCATGACAACATTTGGTTCACTTCTTTATTACAGAAGTGCCAAGTATGTTAAAATCCAGAATATTAGTGTAATATCTCTTGTCGAACCTGTTGCTGCTATGTTTTTTGGGTATCTGTTTTTGCATGAAAGGATATTTGCCCATACTATTGAAGGATGTGCCTGCATACTAACCGGTGTGGTGCTTATAGGTATAAAAAGCAATACGAATCCTGTGGACAATATGCAACACATATGTTTTTACAAAGATGGGCGTCAGAGATATGTGCAATTATTATATAAGTTTCAGAGAAAGTTTGGAACTGTCTTAGAAAGTTTAAAGAGGTGATACCAGCCTTGGAACATCTTATAAGCATTTCAGAATATCTATCTTCAGAAGAGTTACAAAGAATAAAAGAATTCTCAAAGGACAAAGAAACTCCTTTTATTCTGATCAGCAAGAAAAAAATTGAAGAAAAATACGATCAGCTAACTGCTAACCTCCCTTTTGCAAAAATATACTATGCAATGAAAGCGAATCCTGCTGAAGAAGTAATAAGGCTGTTACACAAAAAAGGTTCAAATTTTGATGTGGCAACCATTTATGAAATGGAACAACTTCTCAGAATGGGAATAAGTCCTGATAAGATGAGCTATGGTAATACCATAAAAAAAGAGAAAGACATAAAAAAAGCCTATGAATATGGGGTTCGCCTTTTTGTTACAGATTCTCTGAGTGACTTAAAAAAATTAGCTACTAACGCACCTGGATCAAAAGTCTTTTTCAGAATACTATGCGAAAGTAATGGAGCTGATTGGCCTCTTTCCAGAAAGTTCGGTGCACATCCCGGGCAGATTTATTCTTTGATTGTTGAAGCTAAAAAGCTTGGCTTGATACCATATGGGCTTTCTTTCCATGTAGGATCACAACAAAGAGATATTGGCGAATGGGATCATGCTATCGCGCAGTGTAAATATTTATTTGACGATGTGAGACATTATGAAGGAATAGAGCTAAAAATGATAAATTTGGGAGGAGGATTACCTGCAAAATATTTGAAACCCACCCGAAGTATTGAGGAATACTCTGCGATCATTACAAGATATCTTCACGAACACTTTGGAGATAAATTGCCGGAAATTCTTATAGAACCTGGAAGATATATTGCAGGCGATGCAGGTGTTGTAGTTGCTGAAATTGTGCTAATATCCAAAAAATCAGAGTCAAGCCAGTATGAATGGGTATATCTTGATATAGGGAAGTTTGGAGGACTGATAGAAACTTTAGATGAGGCAATAAAATATCCCATATATCCTGAAAACGGTTACAACGGAAATGGAAAAAAAGAAGTTATCCTTGCAGGTCCCACCTGCGATAGCATGGACATACTGTATGAGCATTTTAAATATGAATTGCCCAAAGATATAAAAGAAGGAGACAGAATTTATATACTTACCACGGGAGCATATACCTATACTTATTGCTCAGTAGAGTTCAACGGTATACCACCAGTTAAAGTGTATATTATAGACTAAAAATTATAGAATAAATAAAATAATGAAGGGGATATGTACTGATTTATGTCCTTTTGAATTTTACAGCGGTTCCGTAAGCCAGTAGTTCTGCAGCTCCTGCCATGGTCTGTGAAGTGGTGAAACGTACATTTACAACAGCGTCTGCATCCAGTTTCTCTGCTTCTTCCACCATTCTCTGTAATGCTTCTTTTCTTGATTGTGAAAGCAGATCAGAATAACCTTTTAGTTCCCCTCCTACCAAATTCTGCAGACCTGCAGCAATATCGCTTCCTATGTTCTTTGCCCGTACCGTATTGCCAAAAACTATTCCCAGTATTTCCAGTTCCTTACCATTCACATCACTAGTAGTTGTAATGATCATTTTTTCACCTCTTATATGAGATATGTTCATCTCTATTTAAAACCATGATATTTGTTTATTCATGTCTTAGTGCTTCTACGGGATTAAGGGATGCTGCTTTGTTAGCTGGGTAAACACCTGCAACTAAACCTACAATGAAAGCAATACTAAATCCCAGCAGAAACAAAAAGGAAGGAAAAACATGTGGTATAGACAGATAACTTTCCACTGCATAAGAACCTGCAACTCCAAGAAGCACTCCAAAAACACCACCTATTGTACCTAAAAGTGTGGACTCCATTATGAAAAGTAGAAGGATATCTTTCTTCTTGAACCCCAAAGATTTCATAAGACCAATCTCTCTTGTTCTTTCTGTCACTGTAACCAGCATTATGTTCATGATTCCTATGGAACCAACTACTAGAGAGACTAATGCAATTAAGGTTATAAGTATTGTAAGGGTATTTGAAAGCTGATCCAGTTGTTCGATGATGTCGGCCTGATTAAATATTCTGTAAGGCTTTACATCAGCATTGCCAATATCTCTTGCAGAGACCCCAAGAGTTCTTGCCAGTCTTCTGTCAACTTCATTAGAAACTGCCCTTACAGATCCTGCACTGCCTGTTTTGGCAATTATTCCCCCATAGTCAGAAACATTGAGCATCTCGTTCATAGTAGCTATTGGGATATATATTGTGATGTCCCGAAAAGCATTTTCTTCCGACTTTATAATTCCTTTTACCTTGAATTTTTGAGTTACTTTTGAACCATCCTGTCTGGTAAAGGTAATATCGATATAATTATTTACAGAGATGTTACGTTTGAATTTTTCGTTGGCAACCTTTCAACCCAGCACCGCTATATATTTATCCTTATCAGTAAGAAAATTACCTTCTTCAAGCTTTATATTTAATATATCCTCAGCATCTTTTGATACACCCTGGACATCGATCTGTCTTGTGGAGGATAGATAAGTCACTGCAGACATTTGCTGATTACTGGGCGATACACCTTCAACTCCCGGTGTATTTCTGACTATATTCAGTTCATTATCATAAAATACGTTTACATCCTGACTATAGATTACAATAAAATTCGATCCCAATGTGCCCAGTTCATCTGTAAAGAACTGATTGAAACTAGCTCCAAGCGAAACATTAGCTACAACTGCTGCTACCCCGATAATAATACCCAATGTAGTAAGCGCTGAACGTAGCTTTGCATGTTTGATGCTTCCAATACCCAGATCCAGAGCCTTTCTGACATTAACCAACTAATTACACCTCACTCATGTCTGAAAGCCTCCACGGGATCCATACTTGCTGCTTTGTTAGCCGGATATATACCTGCCACCAGACCCACTATAACTGATACGGTAAAGCCTGTTATAATCTGTTTTAAAGGGAATATATTAGGGAGATCCAAGAAATAGTTTGCAATAAATGCAACTCCAATACCCAGAACTGTGCCACCTATGCCACCTATAAGGCTGAGTATAATGGATTCTGTAAGGAAAAGAGTAAGTATATCTTTCCTGGTATATCCAAGAGATTTCATGAGTCCTATCTCCCTTGTCCTTTCGGTTACTGATACCAGCATGATATTCATGATACCAATAGAGCCCACTATAAGGGAGATCAACGCCACAGAAGTCAATAGAGATGTAAGAGCTGCAGAGACTTGATTTGTCTGTTCTAGAGCATCCAGTTGATCAAACATAACATATGGTTTTGTATCATCATTTTCGAGTTCCCTTGCTGATACTCCAAGAGTTCTGGCTAACCTATAATCAATATCGTTAGCAGTGTCACGTACTGTATCAAGACTTGATGCCTTTATAAAAAAGCCACCATAATCATCTTTACCGAGCATTCTGTTCATAGTGTTTATTGGTATAAAGATTCTGATTTCTGGTTCCACCCCTGTCTGCACAAAAACAGTATTTGGATTCTGTATTATACCTTTAACTATAAATTTTTGTGAGACAACTCCTCCATCCTCTCTTCTGAATGTAATTTCAATGGGGTTTTTTACAGAAATTTTCTTATCGAATTTTTCGTATGCTACCTCTGAACCCAACACTGCTACAAATTGATCTTTATCATCAAGAAAATCTCCTGCATCCATTTTTAGATTGGCAACTTCCTCATAATCCTCAGTTACACCCTGTATATCTATCTGTC
>JACIVZ010000123.1 GCA_014361205.1 Methanomethylovorans sp.
TGCATTATCCAGTATGTGTACAAAAACCCTTGGTAAATAGTCAATATCTCCAATTATTTCAGGAACATCTGGTGCTATATTTAGTTCTATTGTAAGATCTTTGCATTTCAGTTTATCACTTACTATGTTCAAAGCTATATGTATCAAATCAGATATTCTAACTCTTTCAAAACTATACTTGATACCGCCATTAGTTGCAGTGCTTACAAACAGGAGAGAATCTAAAATCATCTGTAATTGTTTTGTTTTTTCAACAACTTTATGCATTGCTTTTTTCTGTTCAATATTTAATGGTCCAAGTTCTTCATCATGTACAAGCTCACTGAAACCTTTGATGCTTGTAAGAGGTGTATTTATTTCGTGCTGAAGATTAGAAAGAAATTCGTTTTTCAGTTTGTCAAGAGATTTAAGACTTTCATATGCTTTTCCAAGTTCTTCATTAGCTTTTCTGAGATTTTCTTCAGAACGTTTAATTTCTGTTATATCTCTCAGGTATTCAACAACCATTATTACTTCTCCATCTTCATCGAAGATTGGATAAGCTTTCATTTCTTTAATGCTGCCATCGACAGGATTCGTCCAGAAAGCTTCTTTAGGAAGACCTGTAGCAAAAGCTTCTACCAAATGATAGCTTTCACAGGGTGTTCCATCGTATGTAATGATTTCATTACGATAAGGGTTCTTGTTTCTATCTTCTTCAGGTATGTTCTCAAACCCTTTCCAGTTGCTTGTGATTATTCTTAGATCTTTGTCAAGCACAAGGATTAGATCATTTATTGCATTAAAAGTATTAACTAAAAGTTTCTTCTGTTGTTGTTGGACTTGTTCTGCTTCCTCTATCTTAGTAATATCCTCCACTATTCCAAGTCCGCCTTTTAATTCACCTTCAGGGCTAACTTCGGGTAGGTATATATAACGAAGTTTGATTGGTCTTTTTTTCAGATATGTATCAGACTCTGTTTTAATAGGTTCTGGTAACGATTTATTTGACGAGAACATATTCCAGATTTTTTCATTATCTATAATTGCAGTAATATGAAGGCCTATTATATTGTTTTCAGAAAGATCTAATATTTGTGCAAGTTTATGATTGCAATGGACGATAATACCTTTCTTGTCTGTGAAAAGTCCCACAGGACAATTGTAGTATAGATTGTTGTAGCGTCGGCAGGTTTCCAGGGATATTTTTTCAAGATCTTTCTTCTCAATTAAATTGCTGATTGATCCAGAAAGTACATTGAGAATCTCATTAACAAGTGTCCATTGTTCTGGATTTTGTCTTTCTTTATTGTAGAAAACTGATATATAGCCACGATTTTTCCCATGCACAACTATATCTGCTGACAGAGTGGGGTACTGGTCTTCAGCCGGACATCCATAGACTTTTTCGTCAATTTTAGCGTAGATACCATATACCTGAAGAGGAAGCATTACCTCAGGTAAAGCCCTCATAAGTAAGCTTATAAGAGAATTTAATGGCAGGCTTGAATTAAGGAGACTTATAATCCTGAGTAATCCAAATATATTGTCTGCATCTCTTTCTTGGGTTTTGGATGTACATTCTCCCAAGATACAGGTGTCGTTAATAAGTGACATTTATTATATTAATATAAATATAATTTATATATAAAAAGATTGCTGAAGGTGGAGTGGAGAAGTACCAATAATCATATTTATCATGTGTAAAGTATAAAGAGCAAGCTTTTCAGAGAAACCATATACAGGTGAAAAGATGTACGCAGACAGAATTAATGCTCTACCACCTTACCTTTTTGCAGCGATTGATGAATCTAAAGCCAGAATGGTGGCAAAAGGAGTGGATGTGATAGATCTTGGTATAGGTGATCCTGATCGCCCCACTCCCACACATATAGTAGAAGCTATGTGCGAAGCAGTCAGAGATCCTGCAACACATAGATATCCATCATACGCTGGTATGTTGGAGTTCAGAAAGGCTGCAGCGAGTTGGTGCAAGGAAACAAAGAATATTAATATAGATCCAGTATCTCAGACCCTTGCACTTATTGGTTCCAAAGAAGGAATTGCTCATGTGCCTCTGGCATTCATCAATCCTGGTGATGTTGTTTTATGTCCTGATCCTGCATATCCGGTATATAAAATAGGCACTCAATTTGCAGGTGGTGAACCATTCATAATGCCTCTTCTGGAAGAAAACAGTTTTCTTCCGGATCTTGATGCAATACCTACAGATATGCTGGCAAGGACAAAAATGATGTTCATCAATTATCCGAACAATCCAACTTCAGCAACTGCGGACAGATCTTTCTACAAAGAAGTTGTGGAGTTTGCAAAAGAGAATAATATCATTGTAGTACATGACAATGCATATTCTGAAATGGTTTATGATGGATATAAGGCTCCAAGTTTCCTTAGTGTTGATGGTGCTATGGATGTTGGTATTGAACTATACTCTCTTTCTAAAACATATAATATGACAGGGTGGCGAATTGCTTTTGCAGTTGGAAATGAACATCTTATAAAAGGACTTGGGAAGGTAAAATCGAATATTGATTCAGGAGTCTTTGACGCTGTACAAAGGGCCGGAATAGCTGCACTCACAAGTTCCCAGCAGTGTGTCAACGATATGAACAGGATATATGAACAGAGGAGGGATGTACTGCTAAAAGGTCTTAAAGGTATAGGTCTTGATGTAAAACCTCCTAAAGCTACATTCTATATGTGGGTGCGGGTTCCAGATGGTTATGATTCAATGGGATTTTCAAAATTGTTGCTTGAAAAGGCTGGAATAGTAGCTACTCCTGGTGTAGGTTTCGGTCAATATGGAGAAGGATATATCAGGTTTGCGCTGACACAATCCACAGACAGAATCAAGGAAGCTGTATACAGAATGGAAAAACTTAGATTATAAATTCAATAAGAGGAAACAGGGGTTTCTTATTTTCCTCTGTTTTCTGATTTCATATTGATGGACAATTCTGCTATGTCCGCACTATATTCAGATATTCTTTTAAGACTTTCTGTAATTATTCCCATCTGTTCGGATACACTGCTATGAACTTTTTGGCCATTACGCATGTCATTATACTCCTCAAATTTGCGCGCATGATTTATAACCACATTTGAATATTTAATATCTTTATTTTCAATGGATTTTATAGCATCCGCAAAAACCTTCTGTGCAAGGGAACTCATTGCAAAAACGGGATCATTATCAGGAATTATAGCATCCATATTAATAATGTGCTTTGCTATGTTCTCTACATGATCCCCTATGCGTTCTATTATCTTTGTGACAAGTCTGTATTCAAGGCACTGCCGAGGTCTGTCTATTCCTATTTTTTCAGCCATTTTCGGATCTTCAGTGGCTGCTTTTAATTGTCTTACTGTAAGAAGATAGAATCTGTCAACTTCATTGTCTCTGTTAACTATATCACGGGCAAGTTCCATATCATGGTTCTTCAAGGCATAAATCACGTCATCAAGCATTGAGGTTATCAGGCGTGACATATTCTGAATTGCTTTTTCAAGAGACAATTCATGATAATTCATAAGGCTCTGTAGTATAATTTCATTTCTTGATTCCTCAATAACTTCTATCCCTATCAATCTCTGACGCGTTGCATCCTTGAAAAATTTTCTTTCATTTGCAGTAAAACCTTTACTTGAGACTATTTTGATCAGATCATAGCCTGCAAGATAATGGGATATAAGTATCCTGAAATTATCCTCAAGGGTATCCTCCGGATGAATCTCAATAACAGATTCTTGTTTTCGATTGTCTTTTATTGAATCTGCGGAAAGCAAAAGAGTGCAATTATTTTGTGGAATAAGTGTCAGGCTATCTCCGGAATTAAGACCACAGTCCCTTACCCATTTGATTGGTAAAGAGACAATATAAGTGGAACCGCCTGTCAATTGAATTTTTCTTTGTTCATAATTAATAAGGAATCACTCCATATTGTGGTGGACATACATATACTATTTAAATACATATAATCATTACGCATTCACTATATACCTATTTATAATAAAATGAAAAATACTAATATAAAATTAATTCTATTACTTCTTGATAAGATTAAGAAAAATCTAATTCATTATATAGTTAATCATGTTTTTATGTTATTTTTAAAAAATTACAAAAGGATCATGTACTGGATGTGGGAAAATATACCAGTAATGAGTATTCCTAATTTCATCAGATACTTTGTGTCAGTGTATTGTGCTTTTAGCAGACTGGTAATTTTTTCTTTGTAATTAAATGGTCGATGTTGAAGAGGACCAATTAACTAGAGCTGCATGTAGCAAGATATCTGTATTCTGATAAACACTCAGGGGATGACAAGTACTGGTCTTCTTGCATGGCGGACCACATTCTCTGCAATACTGCCAAGCAGTATGTGACTAAGTCCTGTTATTCCTAATGTTCCCATTACAATCAGGTCAATATCATTTTCCGAGGCAAATTCGACAATTCCGTCAGCAGGAGTTTTGCCATCTATAAGCACGCATTCTACTTCCACTCCTTCTTTGTTACCTACATCTGCCACATATTCAGTAGCTTTCCTGCCTTGTTCCTTCAGGTGACTTTCAAGCGCCTTTGCCCACATCTCACCACGCATACTAACAGCTATACCTGCTGGAGGTATAACATAAACAGCTTTAACTTTTGCGTTGTTGACTTTTGCCAATTGTATTCCCCAATTCACTGCATTTCGGACATTCTCGGATCCATCTGTAGCTATCAATATCTTTTTGATGTTTATATTCATAATGAGTAACCCAACAAATAATTCAAAATTTAATATAATATATGTATTGGTTGAAAGCTTAAAAATTTTGCAATATAGGTAATATAGTTTTTAACAACGATAAACGTATTTTTAGCTCTCAATT